>DASSSV010000529.1:0-7589 GCA_035708265.1 Thermomicrobiales bacterium
AGTCCTGAGTCCTGAGTCCTGAGTCCTCCCGACCGAAGGGAGGGCCCGTTGCGCATCGCCGAGCACGCGATCCTGGGGCCGGCGCCGGCCGCTGCGGAAGTCACGATCGCCGTCGACGGCCGGCCGCTGACGGCGCGGGCCGGCGAGCCGATCCTGATGGCGCTGCTCGCGCACGGCATCGCCCGCTGCCGCACCATGCCGGACACCGGCGCGCCGCGCGGCCTCTTCTGCGGCGTCGGCCGCTGTCCCGACTGCGCGATGACCGTCGACGGCGTCCTCAACGTCCGCACCTGCGTCACCCCTGTGCGCGAGGGTATGCGCATCGAGACGCAACAGGGCCTGGGCCATTGGGGGAATGACGGACGACGAATGACGAACGACGAATCGGCGCCACACGCCGCCGAAGAACCCGGTGAGCAACCGCGCCCCTCGTCACTCGTCACTCGTCACTCGTCACTCATCACTCGACATTCGTCATTCGTCATTGTCGGGGCCGGGCCGGCGGGGCTGGCGGCGGCACTGGCCGCGGCGCGGGCGGGGGCGCGGCCGCTGGTGCTCGACGAGTGGCCGGAGCCGGGCGGGCGGCTGCGGCACACGCTGGCGACGGTCGGGGACGCGCGCGGCGTGGCGCTGGCCGGCCGGCTGGCCGAGCGGGCGCGGGAGTCGGGCGTTGAGTTCGCGACCGGCGCGGTCGCCTGGGGGCTCTTCGCGGAGAACGCGCTCGGCGTGGCCCTGGGCGAGGAGCGCGCCGTCACCCTCCGGCCGGAGACGGTCGTGCTGGCGACCGGCGCGACCGACATCGCGGCGCCCTTCCCCGGCTGGACGCTGCCCGGCGTCTTCCTGACGAGCGCGGTCGAGCGGGCGATCACTCTGCACCGCGTGGTGCCCGGCGCCCGCTTCCTCGTCGTCGGCGCGGGGGCGGACGCCGTACACGCGGCCGAGACGATCCGCGCGGGCGGCGGCGAGGTCGTCGCGACCGTGCCGGCCGGGGCGGTGCGGCGGGCCGCGGGCGACGGCCGGGTCGAGCGCGCGACGGTCGCGACGGACGGCGGGGAGCGCGATCTGGCGGTCGACGCCGTCTGCCTGGCGCTCGGGCGCGTGCCCGACTGCGCCCTCGCCCGTCAGCGCGATGTCGCCCTGACCTACGACGCCGCGCGCGGCGGCCACCTGCCGGCCCGCGACGCGCGCGGCCAGACGAGCGTCGCGGGCCTCTACATCGCCGGCGAGGCGGCCGGGGCGCTCGGGGCCGAGGCGGCCCTGCGCGACGGCGCGCGGGTCGGCTGCGCCGCGGCCGGCGGGGACCCCGCCGACGCCGACGCGCTCGTCGCGGACCTGCTGGCGTAAGCCGCCCGGTATCGAGGCGCCCGGCTACCGGCCCGCGCCGGGCGTGAGCGTGCGCGCGAAGAAGTCCGCCACCATCTCCGTCAGGTCCGCGGGCGCCGGCCGCGCGGTCGGGACGTCGAAGCCGTGACCGGCGCCCTCCACCGGCACCAGCGTGACCGGCGCGCCCGCCGCGGCGAGCCGTCCAGCGAGATCCCGCGACTGGGCCGGCGCGACCCCCGTGTCCAGCGTGCCGTGCAGGATCAGGAAGGGCGGCGCGCCCGGCCCGACGTAGGTCACCGGGCTGGCGGCGCGGCGCACCGCGGCGTCGCGGCCGAGGACCAGGGTGATGAGGGACCGCGCCCAGGGCGCGAAGTCGGCGGACCGGGTCAGGTCGGCGGGGCCGAACATGTCAACGACGGCCTGGACCCGGCTCGACTGCTCCGGGTACGGCCCGACGTCGAAGCCGGCCGCCGGCCCGGCCAGGCCGAGGAGGGCGACGAGTTGCCCGCCCGCGCTGCTACCCCAGGCGCCGATCCGGCCCGGGTCGATCCCCAGTTCGCCCGCGTGCGCCCGCAGGAAGCGCACCGCGCACCTGGCATCCTCGACCGGCGCCGGCCAGGGGTGCAGCGGGGCGAGGCGGTAATCGATCGAGGCCACGACAAAGCCGCGCGCGTTGAGTTCGCGCTGCAACGCCGGGAAGAACGCGCCCGATGAATTCGCCATTTTCGCGCCCGGGCCGCCCGGCTGGCGGTCGCCCATGATCCAGCCGCCGCCATGGACGTAGAGCACGGCCGGGGCTGGGCGCGCGGCAGCGGCGGCCGGCTCGTAGACGTCCATCGCCTGAGCCACGCCACCGAGGCGGCAGTACGCGAACGTCGTCCGGGCGCCGGCCGGCGCGACGAGCGGCGATATCGCGGCCGGGCCGTAGGTCGCCGTGCCCGCGGCGACGGCGGTGAGGGGGACCGCCAAGAGCAGCGTCACCGCGGTCGCCAGGGCGACCCGCCGGCGGCGGGCCGGGCTGGTCGCGCGCGGGCGCAGGGCGAGCCCCAGGTACAGCAGCGCCGCCAGCGCCTCCAGCACGACGCAGACGAGGTCGGTGAAGCCGACGTCGTCGGGCCGCCAGGGCGCGGGGCCGGCCGGGAACCCGACGGTCCGGGAGATGGCCCAGACCGCGATCAGCGCCAAGCTGCCGACCGCCGCTCCCGCGTACAGGCGGCGCGTCGGGCGGATCACCGTGGCCACCGCCACGGCGAGCGCCGCGAGGCCAGCGACGAGGACGCCCACCCCGAACGGCAGATAGACGCCGAGGTACTGGGGCGCGACTCGGAGATGGATCGCGGCGACCCCGAGCGCCAGGATCGCGGCGGGGGCACTCAGAGCCCAGCGGCCACGCGCGCCAGGCAGCTCGTCAGTCGGCGCGGGGACGCGGCGCGGGGCGGACATCGCGGTCGTCATCGGGGGCACTACTCCTCTCATAGCCCAGGTGGGGGCTCTTGACGTGGCGGACGCATCTTCATCGAAGTACGCCGGGCCACGCCCGGCCCGCCGCGCTACTCGGGGTCGCGCCCCGCCAGCATGGCGCGCGCGGCGGGGGCCGCGCCGGCGATCCAGAGGGCGCAGATCAGGTATCGGAGCGCGTACCTGGCGTCGATGGCGTGCGTCGCGAAGTAGGCCATCGTCAGCGGACTGGTGAGAGCGAACGCCCAGGCGGCCCACAGCGGGACTAGGCGCAGTCGGCCCAGCATGATGCCGATCAGCACGGCGCTGAGCAGGTGGCCGACGACGTAGATGAGCAGGTAGGTGACCATCACGGGGTCGCCGTTGAAGCGCGTCCAGAGCCCGGCGAGCTCCGGCGTGCTGCCGGCCATGGCGATGTCGTGGGCGAGGGCGTCGATGCCGATGAGCGCGGACCAGGGGATCCAGCCGATGAGCGACAGCGCCGCCGCGACCGTGGCGAGCCCGGGCGCGCGGCGCATGCCGAGCAGCGACATGCCGAGGTAGCCCAGGGGCAGGAAGAAGGAGGCGGCGACGGCGCCGATGAAGTGCAAGGTGTTGCCGGTGGGCCCGGCCATAGCGCTGGTGACGATCGGCGCGGCCGTCGTGCTGTCCACGACGACGGGCGCCGGATTCTCGGGCCAGGCAAAGATGTAGAGCGTGATGCTGAGTGGGGCCAGGATGATGCAGGCCGCCAGGAGCCGGCGCTGCCAGGCGAGGGACGCCGGCGCCGGCGCGGGCGGCGCTGTCCGCAGGTCGGACCGGTGAGCGTAGGCCACGGGAGGGCTCCTTCCCAGGTCAAGGGTCGATCATCCAGACAGGAACGACGCGCCCGCCCGGCGGCGCGCGCGCTCGCGAGAGCACCGCATCCCACCGCGCCGCGGGCGCAGCCAGCGCGACGGCCGGACACGAGTGCGCCCCTCGTCCCGCGCCAGGCAACTCGTTGGGCGGCGCGGGGACGTGGCGGGGGGCGGATATCGCGGTCGTCATCGGGGGCACTCCTTTTGCAAATCCTGCGGCGCGGTCCCTGCCGGCCGGGGCGGCGCCGGCCCGGTGCTCCGGGCGGGCGTCTTACACCGACCAGCATGCGCCGCTGGGGTGGCGAGCGGAAGTGCCGTCTGTCGGGATCTCACCATGACACCTGTCATGGATGGACGAGTCTCGCGGCTGAAGCCGCGGCCGGCCCGCTCGCGGAGGGCATCCGGCCAGGCGGGGGCGTGGGGCCGGGACCCAGCCCGCGAGGCGGGCTTCGTGGCGGGGTGCCCGCTTGCGGGCCTGCCGAGAGGCGCGGCTTCAGCCGCCAGCGCGTCCCTACCCGGCACCGTGACGCGCGCGCCGCTGCCCCGCTCGCGTTGACACCGCCTCGCGCCAGCGCGTAGCATTGTCCGTGGACGGTACGCCGGGCGCGCCGGGCCGCTCGCCTGGTCAGCCCGCTTTTTCGTGCCCGGCCCGGACGCGGCGCCCCGCCGCGACGGCTCCCGCGCAGTTAAGAAGGTGACGGATGAAGCGCGCGCTTGTCCTGCTCTGCGTCCTGGCCCTGATCCTCACCGCCTGCAGCAACTCGGCGACGCCCACCGCGACCCCCGCCGCCGCCCCGACCGCGACCCAGGCGGCGGCCGCCCAGACCCCGACGGCCGCGGCGCCGGCCGCGAGCCCCACCCCGGCCGCGAGCGGCGCGGCCAGCGCGACGGCGGCCAGCACCGCGACGAGCGCGCCCGCCGCGACGGCCTCGCCCGCCCAGGCGCAGGCCGGGACGCCGGCGGCCGTCGCCAGCCCCGGCACGCCCGCCGCGCCGTCGCTCCAGTCCACGGCCGAGCCGAACACCTCGCCCGACGCCGCGGCGGCGCTCGTCTCGCAGGCGATCGACCTGCTGCTCGCGCATTATGTCGAGCCACCCAACCCGGCCGACCTCTATTCGACCGCCTATGGCTCGGTCGTCAAGGACCTCCAGGCGCTCGGCAAGGCCGGCCAGGCGACCACGCCGAACTTCACAAGCGACGCGAAGCAGGACGCCGCGACCTTCAAGCAGGCGTACGTCGCGCTGATGCAGGGCACAGGCCCCGACATCAACCAGACGATCGCGGCCTACAACGCCATCCAGGCGGTCGTGGCGAAGATCGACGAGTGCCACACCTACTTCATGGACCCCCAGCAGTACAAGCTCTACCAGCAGACCAACTCGGGCCAGCCGCAGACCTACGCCGGCATCGGCGTCGAGATCAGCCTCAACTCGCGCCCGGCCACGATCACCAAGGTCTTCGCCGGCTCACCCGCCCAGGCGGCCGGTCTGCGCCCCGGCGACAAGATCCTGGCGGTCGATGGCAAGGACGTTTCCAACATGCCGGCCGAGCAGATCAGCCCGCTGGTGCGCGGCCAGCCGGGGACGAAGGTCACGCTGACGATCCAGCGGCCGGGCGAGTCGGCCCCGCGCGACGTCAGCGTCACGCGCGCCAACATCAGCGTCCCCAACTTCACCTCGCAGGTGATCGACGGGCCCAACGGCACCAAGATCGGCTACATGCAGCTCTCCTCCTTCTACGCTGGCGCGGAGAAGGACGTGCAGAAGGCGCTCAACGACTTCAAGCAGCAGAACGTCAACGGCTGGGTGCTGGACCTGCGCGACAACGGCGGCGGCCTGATCCAGACCCTCTCCCGCCTCACCGGCTTCTTCCTCAACGCCGGGCCGGCCGGCTACGTCGTCCCGCGCGACGGGCAGAAAGAGGCGATCCCGATCGACACCTCCTACCACGTCACGCCCGAGCTGCCGCTGGCTGTGCTGATCAACGGGAACTCCGGCTCGGCGAGCGAGGCGTTCGCCGCGGCGATCCAGGACGACAACCGGGGCGAGGTCGTCGGGCAGACCAGCGCCGGCTGCCTCGCCGGCGCACAGAGTTACTCGCTGGCGGACGGCTCGGGCATCCAGATCACAGTCGAACAGTTTCTCTCGCCGAAGGGGCGCAAGATCAACCAGGTCGGCGTCAAGCCCGACCTCGTGGTCCAACCCGACCCGACCGGCGCCACCGACCCGCAACTCGACGCCGCCGTAAAGTGGGTCGCCTCGCAGGTGCATTGAGGCGCGAAGATACGGCCCTCACCCCCATCCCCCTCGCCCAATCCTGGGCGAGGGGGAGCCCGACTCGAACTGCGTGCTTACCTCTCTGGCCTGAGATCCGGAAGAGCGCTATGGCGATTGAGGCGAGTCCGCCCTCTCACAATCCTGAGAGAGTGGAGGCTCGCAGAGACGCGGTGGCCGCCCTCTTAGCAGACGACCAGGAAGAGCAGTATGGTGTATGAGTCGGATCCCCCCTCGCCCGAGATTGGGAGAGGCGGGTGCCCTCTAGGCGCGGGGGTGAGGGCCAACCCCCTCCTGCTCCTGGCGCTGCTCGCCCTCCTGACCGCCTGCGGCCCCGGCGCCGCATCCCTCGCCCCGACGGCGACTCGCACGCCAGCGGCGACGCCAGTCTCGTCCACTCCGGGCGCCGCCAGGGCTGCGGCTACCCCGGCGACGCCCGGCCGGGTCGCCGCCACGCCGCCGGACACGTCGCCCGACGCCGCGGCGGCGCTCGTCGTCCAGGCGGTCGGGCTCCTGCTCGACCACTACGTCGATCCACTCCAGAGCGCGGCGCTCTACGCGACGGCCTACGGGGGCATGGCGCAGAGCCTCCGGGCGGCGGGCCGGGCCGCGCCGCCGGCGCCGGCGTTCACCAATGCCCCGGGGCGGGACGCGGCGGCCTTCCGGGACGCCTACCTCGCGGCGGTGCGCGACGCCGGCCCGGCAGTCAACCAGACGGTCGCGGCCTATGCCGCGATCCGCGCGGTCGTGGCGCAGATCGACGAGTGCCACACCTCCTTCCTCGACCCCGCGCAGTACCGTCAGTTCACCGCGCACCTCGCCGGCAACGAGCAGTACGGCGGCATCGGCGTGAGCATCCGCGCGCAGGCGCGCCCCGCCGTCGTCGGCCAGGTCTTCCCCGACACGCCCGCCGCCCGCGCCGGCCTCCGCCCCGGCGACGCCATCCTCGCGGTCGACGGCGGCGACGTGCGCGACCTGCCCGCGGACCAGATCAGCACGCTGATTCGCGGCGAGCCGGGGACGGCGGTGACGCTGACGATCCGGCGGCCGGGCGAGGCCGCCCCGCGCGACGTCGCGATTGTGCGCGCCCGGATCACCGTGCCGGTCTTCGCCTCGCGCGTCATCGCGGCGCCGGACGGGCGCAAGGTCGGCTACCTGCAACTCTACTCGTTCTCGTCGGGCGCGGAGAACAACGTGCGGCGGGCGCTGGAGGATTTTCAGCAGCAGGGCGTTACGGCCTGGGTGCTCGACCTGCGCGACAACGGCGGCGGCTACATCGCGACGCTGTCCGCCATCGCCGGCCTCTTCATGAAGGACGGCCCGGTCGGCTATACGATCCAGCGCGGCGGCAAGGAAGAGCCGATCGCGACGAGCGCGAAAGACCTCTTTCCCCACCAGTTGCCGCTCGCCGTGCTGATCAACGCCGGCACCGCCTCGGCCGGCGAGGCGTTCGCCGCGGCCGCGCAGGACGGCGGCCGGTCGCGCCTCTTAGGGCAGACCAGCGCCGGCTGCCTGGCCGGCGCCCAGACCTTCCCGCTGGCCGACGGCTCGGCCCTCCAGATCACGATCGAGAAGGTCGTCTCGCCCCACCGCCGCGAGATCAACCGGGTCGGCGTCGCCCCCGACGTCGCCATCCCACCCCCCGCGGCCGGCGACGCCGACCCGGTCCTCGACGCGGCCGTCGCCTGGGCGACGCGGT
>DASSSV010000530.1:0-2470 GCA_035708265.1 Thermomicrobiales bacterium
CGAGCGCGCCAAGCACTCCTACCAGGAGTGGCGCGCCGCCGCGACGCAGATCGACAGCGCCAACGAGCTCTTCGACGCCACGATCGCCCGCTCGCTCGACGACCTGCGCCTGCTGGTCAACCGCCTCGGCGACCAGTGGTATTTCGCCGCGGGCATCCCCTGGTTCGCCACCCTCTTCGGCCGCGACAGCCTCATCACCGGGCTCCAGACCCTCGCCTGGAACCCCGACCTCGCGGCCGGCATCCTGCGCCTGCTGGCGCGCTACCAGGGCACCAAGGACGACGAGTGGCGCGACGAGGAGCCGGGCAAGATCCTCCACGAGCTGCGCACCGGCGAACTGGCGCGCACCAACCGCGTGCCCCACACCCCCTACTACGGCTCGATCGACTCGACGCCGCTCTTCCTGATGCTCGCCGCCGCCTACTACGACTGGACCGGCGACCTGGCGACGATCCGCGACCTCGCGCCGCACCTGGACGCCGCGCTGCGCTGGTGCGTGGAGTACGGCGACCGCGACGGCGACGGCTACATCGAGTACGCCCGCCGCTCCTCGAAGGGCCTCGCCAACCAGGGCTGGAAGGACTCCGGCGAGGGTATCATGTTCAAGGATGGGCAGTTGCCCGAGCCGCCGCTCGCGCTGGTGGAGGTGCAGGGCTACCTCTACGCCGCCTACCTCGGGACGGCCCGGCTGCTCCGCGCGCTCGGCGCGGCGGCCGATGGCCGGCCGGACGGCGACTACGTCGCGCGCGCCGAGGCGCTGGAGGGGCGCGCGGCGGCGCTCAAGACCCGCTTCAACGCCGACTTCTGGATGCCGGAGGCCGACTTCTACGCGCTCGGCCTCGACGGCATGAAGCGGCAGATCGACGCGACGACCTCGAACCCGGGCCAGGGGCTCTGGGCCGGCATCATCGCGGACGAGCGGGCGCCCGCCGTCGTCGCGCGGCTCCTGTCCGACGACCTCTTCTCCGGCTGGGGCATCCGCACGCTGGGGCGCGAGAACGACGCCTACAACCCGCTCGGCTACCACCTCGGCACGATCTGGCCGCACGACAATTCGCTGATCGCGGCCGGGCTCTGCCGCTACGGCTTCGCGGCCGAGGCGAACCGGGTCTTCACCGCGCTCTACGAGGCGGCGCTGCAGTTCCCCTACTACCGCCTGCCGGAACTCTTCTGCGGCATCGCGCGCACCGCCTACGGCGTGTCGATCGGCTACCCGGTCGCCTGCTCGCCGCAGGCGTGGGCCGCCGCCTCCCTCCCCTTCATGCTGGCCGAGGTGCTGGGGCTGCGGCCGCGCGACGGCGGGCGCGTCCTCGAGGTCGCCCGGCCGGTCGTGCCGGAGTGGCTGGGGGAGGTGCAGGTGCGCGGGCTGCGCGTCGGCGACGCCCACCTCGACCTCACCTTCACCCCGGCCGCGCTCCCCGACGAGCCCGCCGAAGTCCAGGTGACGCGCAACACCGGCACGGTGGAGGTGCGCATCGCCGAGCCCGCGGGGCGTGAGAGCGTGGGAGCGTGAGAGCGTGGGGCGTAGAACCCTGTACTGCGGGTGCCGCGGGGAGTAGCGCGTAGCCCGTGACGCCGCCGTACCCCAGCCGCTCGGCCGGAGCCGGTGCGGACCCGGCCGGCCGGTTCGCCCAACCGGACCCGCACGAGGCCGGCATGAGCCCACGGGAGGGGTTGTCATGACCGACGGGATGGTGCTCCCACGCGGAGCGGGGCAAACGATCGGCGCGGCCGGGCTTGGCGTCACCCTCAAGGTGAGCGCCGAGCAGGCCAGGAGCGCGTCGAGTTTCGAGCTGGTGGTGTCGCCCGGCTTCGACGTGGGAGCCCACGTCCACAGCCAGCTCGAGGAGCTGTTTTACGTGGTCGAAGGCGAGCTCGATCTCCTGGCCTTCGAGCCGCAGGTCAGGACCGCCGGCAACTGGCAAGCCTGGCGCTCGCGCGCGGGCGACCGTGTCGTCCGGGGCGGCCCGGGTACCCTCATGTTCGTACCGACAGGCTGCCCTCACGCGTTCGCGAACCCGGGGACCACCGTCGCGCGCGTGTTCTTCTATGCGGCACCGCTCGGGCACGAGCGCTACTTCGAGGAACTGGGCGAGATCCTGTCCAGGGGTGGGCCGCCCGACCGGGAGGCCATCGCCGCGCTGCGGATACGGTACGACACCGAGCAACTGACGCCCCTGATCCCAGCGCACGCACACTCTTGATCTGCGTCCCTCCTACGCGGACGATAGGCGCCTCCGATCACTCGCCGCGCGCCGGGCCCGGCGCGCGGACGGTTGTCCGCTGGCAGTGTGACGCGCTCGCGCTCTCACCTTCCTCGCCGCGGCGCGACGCCCGCGTCGGTCGTCGAGGGGCGGGCGACGTGCTGCGGGTTGAGCGTGTTGCCGGGGCTGCCGGCCTCGTCCTTGCCGCGCCAGAGGACCAGCGGGCTGCCCTGGAAGTCGGCGGGGAGGCCGAGCAGGCGCAGCAG
>DASSSV010000531.1:0-2239 GCA_035708265.1 Thermomicrobiales bacterium
CCGGCCGACGCGCTGGTCGTTGATGACAGCCCCCGCGCCGTCGCCTGGGCGGCGAGCGTCGGGGCTCGGGCGGTGCTGGTGAGCGCGGAGCCGCCGACGGGCGACGGCGCGACAACGCGGATTGCCGGCCTGTTCGAGCTGCCGGCGTTCATCGAGCGCCTGGCCTGACCGCTGGTCCACCGACCTGGAGGCGACGATGCAGCGCGAGATCATCTGGGAGTTCGTGCCCTGGCCGGGGATCGAGCACCTGCGCCTGACGGTGCGCGACGATGGCGTCGTCGCGGACGGACTGGTCGTCGGCGTGGACGAAGGGGCGGCCTTCCGCGCCCGCTACGAGGTGCGCTGCGACGCGGCCTGGCGCGTGCGCGAGGTGCGCGCGGCGCTGCTCGACGGCGGGGAGATTCATCTGATGGCGGACGGCACCGGTCATTGGACGACGGCCGATGGAGAGCCGCGACCCGACCTCGCCGGCTGCCTCGACGTGGACATCCGCGTGACGCCGTTCACCAACACGCTGCCGATCAGGCGCCTCGGGCTGCGCCCGGGCGAGTCGGCCGAACTGGCGGTCGCGTATGTCGCGCTCCCCGCGCTCGACGTGACGCCGGTGCGGCAGCGCTACACCTGCCTCGCGGCCGAGCCGGACGGCGGCCTCTACCGCTACGAGTCGCTGACCACCGGCTTCCGCGCCGACCTCCCGGTCGACGCCGATGGGCTGGTCCTGGATTACCCCGGCATCTTCCGGCGCGTCTGGTCGGGGGAGTAGCAGGTCGCGCCATGACGCGACGCGACCTGGCCGGCGAACAGCCGACACGCGGGCGCCCGACGCTCTACCTGATGGTCGGCCTCCCCGGCGCCGGGAAGACCACTCGTGCAAGAGAAATCGAAGCCGACCACGCCGCGCTGCGCCTGACCCCCGACGAGTGGATCCTGGCGCTCTACGGCGCCGACCTGGATCGGCCCCAGCGCGACGCCGTGCGCGATCCCGTCGAGGCGCTGCAATGGCGGGTGGCGGAGCGCGCGCTCGCCCTCGGCTGCAACGTCG
This sequence comes from Thermomicrobiales bacterium, assembly GCA_035708265.1. Taxonomy (GTDB): domain Bacteria; phylum Chloroflexota; class Chloroflexia; order Thermomicrobiales; family CADCWN01; genus DASSSV01. The sequence goes on from DASSSV010000531.1 coordinate 1,043, forward strand.
TCCTCGACTGGGGCTTCTGGTCGCGCGCCGAGCGGGCAGAGTACCGGGCGCGGGCCGCGGCGCTGGGGGCGGACGCCCGCGTCGTCTTCCTCGACGCGCCGCTCGACGACCTGTGGGTGCGCGTGGCGCGGCGCGGGGAGTCGGCGGCGGGGACGTTGCAGATCACGCGGGCGGAACTCGCGGCGTGGGCGGCGCTCTTCGAGCCACCGGGTGAGGACGAGTTGCGCTGAGGGCGAGGCGGCTACGGCCCCCGTTCCAGGCTCGCGCCGGCGATGGCGACGCCGCGCGGGTAGGGCTCGGCCGGGCTGACGACGTGCGTCGGGGCGCGGAGGTCGAGGACGCCGCGGTCGGCGGGGGCGGCGGGCTGGTCCGCCGTGGCGGGAATCGGCACCTCGTAGCGCTGCCAAGTCGTGCCGACACGCAGCGTGGTCAGCGTGTGGCCCTGGTAGGCGACCGTCACCGGCGTGTCGGGACGGTCGGCGCGGAGGTCGAGCGTCAGGCGGTTCGCGCCCGGCGCGGCGAAGCGCACCTGCAGCTCGTCGAGCGTCCAGCGGATGGGCCGGCCGGCGTCCTGCTCGACCGGGTAGGCGCCGCGCAGGACGCCGGGCGCGGGCGCGGCGACGTCGAGCCGCGCGCCGGTCGTCGCCGGGAAGTGCTGCCAGGCCCAGTCGTAGGTCTGCGTGTCGTCCCAGTTGGTCGCGGCGATGGCGGCGAGGGCCTGCCGGGCGCCGGCCGCGTCGCCCGCCCGGCGCAGCAGGTCGAGGCGGCGGAGCTGGATCGTCGTCGTGTCGGGCGCGTAGCGCGCCGCCTGGTCGTAGGCGGCGAGCGCGCCGGCGTCGTCGCCGCGCGCGCGGCGCAGGTCGCCCAGCGCGACGTAGGCGAGGGCGTTGTCGCGGTCGGCGGCGATAGCCCGCTGCACCGCGTGCTCGCCGCCGCCGAGGCGTGCCGCCAGCAGCCAGCCCTCGCTCGCGGCGAAGGGGATGTAGACGCGCGCGTAGAGCAGCAGCGCCAGCGCGGCGACGCCGAGCGGCACCAGCGCCCGCCGCGGCCAAGAGAATGCCGCGAGGCGGCGCCAGGTCGCGCGCGGGTGGGCTAGCGGCAGCGCGGCGTAGACCATCACCGGCATCAGCAGGGGCAGGCGCAGGCGCGGATGGCCGAGCGAGACGGCGGTGAGGAGCGTGCCGTAGACCGGCCAGC
>DASSSV010000532.1:0-6255 GCA_035708265.1 Thermomicrobiales bacterium
GACCTCGCCGCGGCGCACGAGCACGCCGCGGCGGCGCTGGCCCACGCCGGCGAGCCGCGCCAGCCGCTGGCCCTCCTCGCCGCCCACCGGACCCTCGGCGAACTGGCGACCGCGCGGGGACGGCGCGCGGAGGCCCGGGAGCACCTCGACGCCGCGCTCGCGCTGGCCGACGCCTGCGCCGCGCCCTACGAGCGCGCCCTGGCGCTGCTGGCCCTGGCCGAGCTGGGCGCCGCGGCCGGCGAGCGCGCCGAGGCGGGGCCGCTGCTCGCCGAGGCCCGCGCGATCCTCGAGCCGCTCGGCGCCAAACCCGCGCTCGCCCGCGCCGACGCCCTCGCGGCGACGCTGGAACGCGGCCCGGCGGCGCGGCGGACCTACCCCGCCGGCCTGACGGCGCGCGAGGTCGAGGTACTCAAGCTGGTGGCGCAGGGGCTGACCGACGCGCAGGTGGCCGAGCGCCTCTTCCTCTCCCCGCGCACCGTCGGCAAGCACCTGACCTCCGTCTACACCAAGCTCGGCGTCGCCTCGCGCCTGGCCGCCGCCCGCTTCGCCCTCGACCACGGCCTCGCCTGACGCGGGGGCCGGGCGGCGGCGGGGCGGCCGGCGCGCCTACGCAATCCTACGTAGGCGCGCCCCCTCGCTCGCCACCCGCGGATGGGGTAGTCCTCCCGATGCGCCGCCGCCCCGTCACGCGTACCGTAGGGCCAGCCGCGCGAGAGCGTCGCGTGGACGGCGCATACGGAAAGGAGCCCCGTCATGACCGCCCGGCAGGGCGACCTCGCCCTCCTCGACGACCCGGTCGCCCAGGCCCTGCTGCAGGCCCCGATCCCCGCCCGGCTGGCCTACACCTGGCTGGACGGCACGCCGCGCGTGGTGCCGCTCTGGTTCCACTGGGACGGCGCGGTGTTCACCATGGACACGCCGCGCCGGGCCCCCAAGCTCCGGGCGCTCGCGGCACGGCCGGAGGTCGCGCTGACGATCGACGGCATCACCTGGCCGTACAAGGTGCTGCTGGTCCGCGGCACGGCCGTCGTCACGCTGCTAGACCACGCCAGCCCCCAATACGCGGCGGCGGCGCGGCGCTACTTCGGCGAGGAGCGGGGGCGCGCCTGGGTGGCGCAGGTCGGCGACATGCCCGCGGCGCAGATCGCCGTCCGGCCGGCGTGGGTCGGCCTCCTCGACTTCGAGGCCCGCTTCCCGAGCGCGCTGTCATCGTAACGGGGCGCGGCCCGGCAACTCAACAGGAGAGGTAGCAATGAGCGCGGCGTACTACCGCTTCCGCGTCGGGGACTTCGACTGCGTCGCCGTCAGCGACGGCACGTTCACCTACCACGACCCCGCCCGCACGCTCTTCGTCAACGCGCCGCACGCCGACCTCGGCCGGGCGCTGCGCGACCATGGCATCGACCCGGAGCGCTGGCCGGAGTTCGTCAGCCCCTACACCTGCCTGGCGGTCGACACCGGCGCGCACCGGGTGCTCATCGACACGGGGGCGGGGCGGCTCGGGCCGGACACCGGGCGGCTCCGCGACAACCTGCGGGCGGCGGGCCTCGCGCCCGAGGCGATCGACACGGTGATCCTCTCGCACGCGCACCCGGACCACCTCGGCGGCAACCTGGACGACGCGGGCCGCCCGGCGTTCCCCAACGCCCGCTACGTGCTGGGGCGGACCGAGTGGGCCTGCTGGACCGCCGGGCCGGGCCTGACCGGCCCCGCGGCCCACGGGACGGCCCAGGACGCGATGCGCCGTGTCGCGCGCGACAACCTCCTCCCGCTCGCGGACCGGATCGACTTGCTCGACGGGGAGGACGAGGCGGTCCCCGGCATCCGCGCCGTCGCCGCGCCGGGGCACACGCCCGGCCACCTGGCGCTGCTGCTGACGTCGGCCGGCGAGCGGTTGCTCTACGCCGCCGACATCGCGCTCCACCCGGTGCAGCTCGCGCACCCCGACTGGTACGCCGCCGTCGACGCCCTGCCCGAGCAGACGGTCGCCACCCGGCGCCGCCTGCTCGACCGCGCCGCGGCGGAGGGGCTGAGGCTGCACCTGTTCCACTTCCCCTTCCCCGGCCTGGGGCGAGTTGCCCGGCACGGCGACGGCTGGGCCTGGCGGGCGCTGGCGCCGGGCGAGTAGCGCGCCGCGCCGAGAGCGCCGTCCGCCGCGCCGGCCTGCCCGCCGGTCGCCCACTGGCCGAACCCTCGGCGCCGAGGCGGCCGGGCTAGCCGGGCAGCACCGCCGCCGCGTCGTGGTCGAGGAGGGCGGCCATCAGCCGCCCGTCCCCCAGCGCCGCCTCGATCAGCGCCCGCTCGCGCCCCGCCAGCCGGGCGGGGTCGGCCGCGGCCAGCCAGCCGACGACGCCGGCCAGTTGCCGCAGCAGGGCCAGCCGGCAGTCGTCGCGCAGCCGCGCCAGCGGGTAGCCCGCGACGCCGTGCTCCAGCAGGAGCGCGTGGTAGCGCCGCACGATCTCGTCCTCCGTCGCCCGTCGTTCGGCGACGTCGAGCGCGCCGCAGACGAAGGCCGCGACGTCCGTCGCGGCGGCACCGATCGCGACGCCCTGCCAGTCGAGCACGACGGCCGGCGGGGCCGCGCCGGGCGGGGGGAACAGGACGTTGTCGAGGTGCAGGTCGGCGTGGACCACCGTCGCGGGTGCGCGGTCCAGCGCGGCGAGCACCGCGGCGTAGCGCGAGCCGAGCCGTTCCACCAAATCGCGCACGGCGGGCGGCAGCCGGGCGCCGTGGCGCGCCAGGAAGGGGGCGACCTGCCGGGCGTAACGTTCTTGCCGAGCCTGGTGCTCGGTATCCCGCCACGGCAGCCAGGGGAACAGGTCCGAGAGTGGGCGCGCCCACCAGCGGGCGTGGAAAGGCGCGATGGCCTCGACGACGCGCAGGGCCTCCTCGGGCGAGCAGCCGCGCAGCGCGTCGCCCGGGCGGGCGTCGCCCACGTCCTCCAAGAGCAGGGCGACGCGCCCGGTCGCGTCGTCCGCCGCCCCGTAGTAGAGCCGGGGGGCCGGCGCCGGGCCGCGCGGGGCGAGCTCCCGGTAGAAGGCGACCTCCCGTGCGCAGCGCTCGTAGTGCTGCCGGGCGGCGGCCGGGTCGCGCTCCTGCGCCTCCCGGTAGGCGGAGGGCGCGCCCCGCGCGGCTGTGGGCAGCTTGGCGATCAGCGACGCGGGCGCGGCGGGATCGGCGCCGGCGTACCGCGGGCGGAGGCGGGCGACCACGCCGGTGAAGCCGCGCTCCTCCCCGATGATCGCCCGGTCCACCGCGGCCACCGCCCCGCGGGCGAGCGCGCCGGACGCGCGGAGCGCCGCCGTCAGCCAGGCGGAGGTGAGTTCGCCGGGCTCGGCCGGGAGCGGCAAGGACACGGTCATAGTCCTCCTCGACGCCAGCACACCCCCAGCGCCGCGCCTGTCCAGGCCCGACGAGGGGCAGGCCGACCAGCGTCGACACGGTCGGGCACGCGCCGCAGCGCGATCGAGGGCGCCTGCGCCCGCGGGTCAAATGAGTCGTGACCAGGTGTATTCCGCCGCAGGGGATCGCGGGCGCGGCGTACGAATCCGCGCGCAGCTTGGGCCTGCGGCTGGCGCCCGGGGATCAAACCGGCGAGGGGAATGGGCTACGCGCGCCCCTCGGGGTTGTCTTCGAGCGCGACCTCGTAGTGCTTGGCCCGCTGGTCGAACTCGGTCAGCATTGCGGCCGCCGCGTCCTCGACCACCGCCCGCCCCGCATCGGCGCCCGCGAAGCGGCGGATTGCCTCCAGCGAGTCCCACTGAGTCTGCACGACGATCTCGACCGCGCCGTCTACCTCCCGTTGGAGGACGCTCGCCCCGCGGAAACCGTCGATCGCGCGTAGCTCCGGGAGCACGCGGCGGCGTACGTGCTCGACGTAGGCCGACAGGTGGGCGCGCGTGGTCCGGGCCGACCAGGAGCGCACGATCACGGCCGCCCTCCTTCTCCGGCCGCCGCCGGCTCGTCGCCGATGACTACCATCCAGGGGCGGACCTCCCAGCGTCCCACCAGCCCGGTCGTGACGTACGGGTCGGCGCGGGCGAACGCCTCGACCGCGGCGCGATCGGGCGCGCGGAAGATCAGCAGCGCGCGGTCGACCGGGTCAGCGAGCGCGCCGGCCAGTAGGAGCTCGCCGCGCTCGTGCGCGGCCCAGACGCCGCGCAAGTGATCCTCGCGGACGGCGGCGCGCCGCTCGACGTAGTCCTCGACCAGGTCGTCGTAGAAGAGCGCGAAGTAGGGCATCTGCACCTCCGCCTGCAACAGCTCCCGGTGGGCGGTGAGCCCGGTCGCCGGTCGCGCGGCGCTCACCACGATCATCGCGCCTGTGGCCAACACGTTCAGCCGACCGGCCCACCCCTATCTTCGTGCAGGATCGCCGAATCGACAAGGCATGACCCATCATCGGCGGGGAGGGGACCTGCCGGGCGAGCGGGGGCGCCACCAGTCATCGCCCCCGGGCGGCGCCCGCACTCCGCGCCGGCGCGGCCTGCACAACAAGTTGGGGCACGTAGGCGACTTCATTGCGCTACACCGGTCACACCTGACACTCCTGTTCTTTAACTACTTGAATGTTCTTTACTTCAGCGTATAATACGATCAATGACGGCACCTGACGCGAACTCAGGTGATAGGGCGGTAACTGTAGCGAACTCCTCCGAGTGACATCCCGAGCCTCGCTGGTTAGCGCGTCTCTCCCACACAGGAGCGCGGGGTGCGCAGATGCCGGGCAGATCCGAGTCGCGGTCACGGCAATTCGAGCCCGAGCCGCATACGCTCCTGCTCGAGGACCGCTCGCTCGCCGGCGGCTTCGTGCAACTCCCCAAGCGCGTCCTCTACGCGCGCAACCTCTCGCGGGACGCCAAGCTCCTGTACGCCGTGCTCCTCGGCCACGCCTGGCAGGACGACCGCTGCTTCCCGGGCTACCGCCGCCTCTGCGCCGACTTGAACGCCAGCGAGAACATGGTCCGTAAGTACATGCGCGAATTGGAACGCACCGGCCTGCTCCGCCAGAAGCGCCGCGGGCTGGGCAAGACCAACCTCTATCTGCTCTGCGACCTCAGAACCGCAGATCTTGCGGCACCGGAACGGCAGGAACTGCGGTACCGGGCCAGAACCGCAGAAAGTGCGGTTCCGGAACCGTCGCGGAACGCGGTTGCTGAGCCGTGCGAGATTGCCGCACCGGAACCACCGAAAGGTGCGGACAACGAAGAAGCAGTCGAACAAGAACGAGAATGGGAAGAAGCAGGACCACTCGAATCGCCGGCGCCGAGGCGAACGGATACCCTGGCGGACGACGAGCGCTCCCTTTCGATCCTTCGACGGGTCATCACCGATTTTGCCTGCGAGTTCAATGATCTCGCCCACGAGCGCTCCAACGTCACCCGCGCGGTCAACCTCTGGCGCCGCTCCGGCCTCTCTGTCGATGGCTTTGTGACCTACGCCTACGACGCGCGCCGCCTGACGCGACAGTACCAGGGCAAGCAGCCGCCGGGCAAGCGCATCGAGGCCAAGGGCGCCTACTTCTTCGCGGTGCTCGAGGACATCGTCGCGCGCGTGAGCGGACAACCCGCGTCGCCCGCTAATCGCGCGCCGCCAAGCGATGGTCCGCGATGGAGGGCCGACCCGCCGCGAGACGCGAGGAGGAGGCGATGATCAATCAGTGCATGGCGCTGCTGATCGAGGAACTCGCCGCCGAGGGGATCCCGGATCCCCTGAGCGCCGACGTCACCCTGGCCGCCGTCTGGGATGACCTCGCGCGACTGGCCGGTGAGCGGCCGCCCGCCACGGTGCGACGCCGGTTCGAGCGCGACCGGGATCGCTCCATCGTGGCGCACCACCCGCCATGCCCGTCCCGCCAGCCCGACGCCGGTGTGGCCTCCCGGCCGCTCCGACCCGGCCCGTGCCCTACCCGATAGCGACGGAGGCAAACATGTCGACCAAGCCCGACACCCCGCGGCAGACGCTGACGGTCGAGGAAGCGGCGGCGCTCCTCGGCATCGGCCGGAACACGGCGTACCAGGCGGCGGCGAACGGCGAACTGCCGGTCATCCGCATCGGTCGTCGCCTCCTGATCCCGCGCGCCGCCCTGGATCGGCTGCTGGCCGAAACGCAGGACGAAGCCCGGCAACCGGCACACCGGCCGGCCTGACGCGCCAGGATCCATGCGGGCACACCGGATAAAGAACCAGGCTGCCGGTCGGCCGATCGGCGGCGATTCATCCATGCGCTGGGAGGGAGTATGGGCAATGCGAGCCG
>DASSSV010000533.1:0-15934 GCA_035708265.1 Thermomicrobiales bacterium
CGCGGCGGCGGGCGTGCTGGCCGCCTGCGGCGGCACGGCCGCCACGGCGCCGCCGCCCCCGGTCTCCACCGCCGCCGCGACCGTCCCGCCGGCCACCGCCGCCGCAGCGAGCACGCCGACGACCGCCGCGGCGACCGCGACCCGCCCGGCGCCGGCCAGCCCGACCGCCGCCAGCGCCGCGGCGAGCCCCACGGCGGCCGCCAGACCCGCCCGCGCGGCTAGCCCTTACGCCGGGCCGCGCACGACGGTTACGCTGGCGACCGGCTTCATGCCCAACGTCCAGTTCGCCCCGTACTACCTCGCCGCCGACCGCGGCTACTACAGCGACGCCGGGATCGACATCACGATCAAGGATGGGGTGAACGCCGGCCTGCTGGAGCAGCTCGGCAACGGGTCGATCGACTTCGGCCTGACCGGCGGCGACGCCCTCACCCCCGCGCGGGCCAAGGGCATCCCGGTCACCTATATCATGGCGCAGTTCCAGAAGTACCCGGTCGGCGCGCTGGCGATCGCCGGGACCAACCCGCCGCTGACCGCGCCGGCCGACCTGAAGGGGCGCAACGTCGGGGTCTCCGCGCCGAACGGCTCGACCTACATCGGCCTGCTGGCGCTCTTGCAGGCCGCCAAACTGACGCTGAACGACATCCACCTGATCAGCATCGGCTTCACCGAGGTCGAGGCGCTCCAGCAGAAGCGCGTCGACGCGGCGATGACCTTCCTGACCAACGAGCCGGTGCAGGTGCGCGCGCTCGGCCTCCAGATCCAGACGCTGGCCGTGGCCGACTACGCCAAGCTCGTCTCGACCGGCCTCGCGACCGGCGAGAAGAACTTCACGGGGCGCGCCGACCTCGTCCAGCGCTTCGTCGCGGCGAGCCTGCGCGGCCTGCGCGCGACCCAGCAGGAGCCGGACGCCGCCTTCGCGGCCGCCCTCAAGCGGATGCCGGAGGTCGCCGCCGACGCCAAGCAGACGCAGATCCAGCGCGACGTGCTGACCTCGACGCTGGCGTTCGAGCAGCCGCCGGCCGGCCACCCGCTCGGCTGGTCGGACCCGGCCGCCTGGCAGGCTATGCAGGATCTCCTGAAGTCGAGCGGCCTGATCGACAAGACGGTCGATCCGGCGCTGCTCTATACCAACCAGTTCGCCGAGGCCGCGGGGTGAGTCGGGCAGTCGGGCAGTCGGATAGTGCCGGCTTCCGCAGGCTGAGGCGGTCAACGAGCGTAAGCCGGTACTGCCGATTGCCGACTGCCGACTCCCGACTGCGAGGAACGTCATGGGCACGTCGCTGGCCCAGGCCGGGGGCCGGGCCTGGGAGACCGAACCGACGCCGGCCGCGCCGCCCCGTCGGCGGCACCCCTGGCGGCGCTGGATCTGGGTGCTGGGCGTCCTCGCCGGGCTCGCCGTCTGGCAGGTACTCTGGCAGACCCGCGCCGTGCCCGAATACATGCTCCCCGCGCCGGCCGCCGTCGCCGCCAAGTGGCTCACCCTCTGGCGGGCCGGCATCCTCTGGCACCACATCGCCGCGACGCTGAAGGAGGCGCTGCTCGGCTTCGCGGTGGCCTTCGTCATCGGCGTCGGACTCGGCTACCCGCTGGCGCGCTCCGACGCGCTGGCCGGTGTGCTGGCGCCCTACGTCGCCGCGACCCAGGCGATGCCGGTGATCGCCTTCGCTCCGCTGCTGGTCGTCTGGTTCGGGCTGGGGCTGCTGCCGAAGGTCATCATCTGCGCGCTGATCGTCTTCTTCCCCATCCTGGTCAACACGATGGCGGGGCTGCGCTCGATCGACCGCTCGCTGACCGAGGCCGCGTACAGCATGGGCGCGAACGGCTGGCAGACGCTGTGGCACGTCGAGATCCCGCTCGCGCTGCGCACGCTGCTCGCCGGCATCAAGATGGGCCTCACGCTGGCGATGACCGGCGCGGTCGTCGGTGAGTTCGTCGCTGCCGACGCCGGCCTCGGCTACCTGATGAACCTGGGGCGCACCGCCTACGACGCGCCGGAGGTCTTCGCCGCCGCGCTCACGATGGCCGGCGTGGCGATCCTCGGCTACGCCGGCGTCAGCCTGCTGGAGCGCCTCATCATCACCTGGGAGTAGCCAGTCGTCGGTCGTCGGTCGTCGGAAAGATGGCAGACGGCAGGCGGCAGCGAGTGTGCGCCGGTGTGGTGCGTCGGTTCGGAACCCGGGCCGCCGGGTGCCCTCTTGGGCGTGGCCTTCGTGCGGGGGCGCCCGCTTGCGGGCCTGGCGCCCCCAGCCGCGGCTTCAGCCGCCCGGTTCTCCCTCGCGCACATCACCCGTGGCCCGCGGACTGCGATAGGAGCGACCGGACGCACCAGGCGGCCACGCCAGGCGTGCCCGGGCGACGGGCGGCCTCGCGGGACGCAGGAGGAGAGGGACATGGCGCAGGACACGCAGGGCGAGCGGCGCGACGAGGCGCGCCCGATGTTCCAGACGATCGTCGACGGCACGCAGGTGCTCGTCGGCATCTTCCCGGACATGGACGGGGTCAGCCGCGCCGTCAACATGCTGCGCGCGGGCGGGTTCGACCAGCGCGAGATCAGCATCCTGGCGAAGGACACCCTCGACCCCGACACGTCCGACCGCATCCTCGGCCAGGCCAAGCAACTCAACAGCGGCGACAACCTGCTGGCCGAGCCGGAACCGCAGCACATGGAGGGGCAGTACGAGGCGGACAAGGTCACCGAGACGAACGAGGGGACCGGCGTCGGCCTCAGCACCGGCGCGGCGGTCGGCGCGGCGCTCGGCCTCGCCGCGTTCGCGGTGCCGGGCATCGGCCCGATCCTGGCGGCCGGCCCGGTGGTGATGGCGCTGAGCGGGGCGGGGATCGGCGGCAGCGCCGGCGGCTGGATCGGCTCGGTGGCCGGCCTCGGCATCGGCCGCGGCGACGCCGAGCGCTACGTCCCCTACCTCGAGCAGGGCCACTGGCTCGTCGCCGTCCAGACCAACCGCGTCGACGAGACGCTCTCGCTGCTGCACAACGCCGGCGCGCTCAATGTGTAGCGCGTGGCTGACGGTACCGAATGCCAACACCCGGGCGGTATTCGCCGCCCGGGTGTCATAATGCCATCTACCCTTGCAGTAACTGTCGCAGTGCCTCCCGCGTCACCTCGATGTCGCGGGCGATCTTCAGCAGCATACCCGGCCCGAGCGTCTAACCGCGATGTACCGGGACGACAGTGGTGCGCCCATCTCGATGGCGCAAGACGACATGACTGCCGCGTCGCCGCACGATCTCGAAGCCGGCGCGCTCCAGGGCGCGGACGACCTCGGCGCCGGTGACCCCGGCAGCCTACTCATACGGCGACCCGTTGAATCCCAACCAGCTCCAGCGGCGCCTCGACATCCTCGCCCTGCACTTCCAGGCAGAGCTCGATCGCCTCTTTCGTCCGTTCGAGCAATTCATCCATCGAGCGGGCCTGCGTGTGGCAGCCCGGCAGCGCCGGCACGCTGGCGATGAGGTAGCCTTCTTCGTCGCGCTCGATCACGACGGTGAATTCTCTGGCCATCGGTTCCTCCCCCTGCGCCGCGCCACTCCCCCACGAACTGCGAGGAGTCAGGCGAAGCGTTCTTCCTTCCACGGGTCGGCGTGATTGTTGTAGCCGTAGAGTTCCCAGAAGCCGAGCCGGTCCTCAGCCATGAATTCTAGCCCGCGCACCCACTTGGCGCTCTTCCAGAAGTAGCGGCTCGGCACGACCAGCCGCAGCGGCCAGCCGTGGTCGGGCGTCAGGTCCTCGCCGTCGCGGCGATAGCAGAGCAGCACGTCGTCGCCGAGGAAGACGTCGAGCGGCAGGTTCGTAGTGTAGCCGCCGTCGCAATGCTGCATCACGTAGCGCGCTTCCGGCTTGAGGCGGACGTGCCGCAGCAACTCCTTGACCGCCACGCCCTCCCACTCGCTGCCGAGCAGGCTCCAGGTCGTCACGCAATGGACGTCGGCCGTGACCTTCGTCGTCGACAGCGCGCGGAACTCCTCGTAGGTCCAGCGCCGCTCCTCCTCCACCAGCCCGAAGACGCGCAAGCCCCAGGTGGCGGGGTCGAAGCGCGGCGTCCGCCCGTAGGAGAGCACCGGCCACTTCTCGGTGAGCGTCTGCCCCGGCGGGATGCGCGCCTCGATCTCTGGCGGATAGCGCCGCCGGCCAAAACCGCGGAAAGGCATCTCACCTCCTTCGGAGGAGGACTCAGGACTGAGGACTCAGGACTCAGTAGGCTTCGTGGCACCGCACGAGCCCGACCGGAACGGCCTTGTTGAGGGCAACGCGAGCGTTGCCCGGCTATTCCGCACTGAGTCCTGAGTCCTCAGTCCTGAGTCCTCGTATCTCGCTCTGCCGGCGGGCGAGGGCGGCGTCGGCGGCGGGGAGGAGACCGGGGTGGAGCAGGCCGCAGAGGAGTTCCAGGCCGTCGACCAGGCGCGGGCCCGGCCGGCCGAAGGACGCCTCCAGCAGCGTGTAGACCCGGCGCTCGCGCACCGCGGCGAGCGAGCGCCAGCCGGGGCGCGCGGCGATCTTCTCCGGCGCCATCAGCGTCCGCGCGCCGCAGTAGCAGCCGATGGCGACCGCGGGGTCGGCCGCGCGGGTCGCCGCGTCGTCCACCACCGCGCTCGTCACGTCCAGGTCGGCGTAGAGGTTGCGCGCGCCGGCCAGCGCCAGCAGATCGGTGATCCAGCTGCGGCGGCCGGGGCTGATCGGCGGGCGCGGCCACCACTCCCAGTAGACGGCCGGGCAGGCGGCCGGGGGCAGCGCGGCGGTCGCGTCGCGGACGGCGGCGATCCGGCGCTCCAGGGAGGCCACCAGGCAGTCGGCCGCGACCGCCGCGCCGGTCGCGCGCCCCAGGTCGCGGATCTCCGCCAGCACGGCGGGCAGGCTCTCGGGGTTGAGCGTCACGAAGGGGAGGCCGCGCGCCGCCAGCCCGGCGACGTTGCGCTCCATCCCCGGCACGCTCAGCGCGGCGACCACGAGGTCGGGTTCCAGCGCCGCGACGCGCTCGACGTCGATCTGGAGGTCGCGCCCGACGCGCGGCAGCCCGCGCACCTCGGGCGGGTAGTCCGAATCGTCGTCCACGCCGACGACGCGCGGCCCGAGCCCCAGCGCGAAGAGGATCTCCGTATTGCTCGGCGCCAGCGACACCAGCCGGCGCGGCGCTGACGGCATGGCCCTCACCCCCCCGGCCCCCTCTCCCAGGATTGGGCGAGGGGAAGATCTCCAATAAGGCGCTGCCTCATCTCTCATGGCCCGAGATCTGGAAGAGCGGCACACCGTTCGAGCGGAGTCACCCCCCTCTCCCAGGATTGGGAGAGGGGGGATGGGGGGGTGAGGGCCGCCGGCCCTACAGCCCCGCGCTCCCGCTGAACGTCTCCAGCCGGCGCTTCAGGTCGGCCAGGAACTGCCCGGCGGTCAGGCCGTCGAGGACGCGGTGGTCGAACGACAGGCAGACGTTCATCATCGACCGGATGGCGATGCTGTCGCCGTCCTCGTCGCTGATGACGACCGGGCGCTTGACGATCGCCTCCATCGTCAGGATCGCCGCCTGCGGCTGGTTGATGATCGGCTGCGAGAGGATCGAGCCGAAGGTGCCGGGGTTGTTGACCGTGAAGGTGCCGCCCTGCATGTCGTCCACGGTCAGTTTGCCGGCGCGGGCGCGCGCGACGACGTCGTTGACCGCGCGGGCCAGGCCGACGATGTTGCGCTCGTCGGCGTGCTTGATCACCGGCACGACCAGCCCCTGCTGGTTCTCCAGCGCCACCGCCACGCCGATGTTGATCTCCCGCTTGAGCTGGATGCCCTGCTCGGTCCAGGAGGCGTTGAGGACCGGGAACGCCTTGAGCGCGCCGACGACCGCCTCGATGAAGAAGGGGACGTAACTGAGCGGGAAGCCCTCGCGCCGCGCGAACTCCTCCTTCTTCGCCGCCCGGTAGCGGACCAGGCCGGTCGCGTCGACCTCGACCATCGTCCAGGCGTGCGGCGAGGTCGCCACCGAGCGGACCATGTGCTCGGCGATCGCCCGGCGCATCGGCGTGAGCGGCACCAGCTCGCCCGCGGCCGGCTGCGCCGCGCCCATCGCCGCGGCGGGCGCCAGCGGCGCGGGCTGCGCCGCCGGGGCGGGCATCGGCGCCGGCGCCGGCATGGGCTCCGGCGCGGCCGGTTGCGGCGCGGGCGCGACCGCCGCGCCGCCGGCCGGCCGCGACTCGATGTACCGCAGCACGTCGTTCTTCGTCACCCGCCCGCCGAGGCCGCTCCCGGTGAGGCGCCCCAGCGCCTCCAGCGGGATGTCGTGCTGCTCGGCCAGGTGCAGCACCAGCGGCGTGAAGCGGCGCCGGCCGCCCGGCGCGTGTGCCGCACCGTTCGTCGTCGCCGTCCCCGTCGCCATCGCCGGCGGCGCGGCGGTCGCGACCCCGCCGTCCCCCGCCGCGGCCTGCGCGGTCGCCGCCGCGGGCGCACGCTCGGCCCCGCTCGCCTCGACCGGCTGCGCCGCCTCGCCCGCGGCGGCGATCACCGCGATCTGCGCGCCGACGTGGACCGTCTCGCCCTCCTGCACGGTGATCTCTTCGAGCACGCCCGCGTAGGGCGAGGGGATCTCGGCGTTGACCTTGTCGGTCGTCACCTCGACCAGCGGCTCGTACTTCTCCACCGCCTCACCGGGCTGCTTGAGCCAGCGGCCGATCGTCCCCTCGGTCACGCTCTCGCCGAGCTGCGGCATCGCCACCTTCATGGGGCCTCCTTCGGAGGAGGACTCAGGACTCAGGACTCAGGACTAAGTGTTGCTGCGCCACGGGCACAAGGTCGGCTGACTGTTAGGGGCGAGGCCCACTGAGTCCTGAGTCCTGAGTCCTGAGTCCTTTCAGTACGCTGCGAGATCGCGCATCGCCTGCGCGATCCGCTCGGGGCTGGGCAGGAACGCCTCTTCCAGCTTCGTGTTGAAGGGCATCGCCGGGACGTCGGGGCCGGTCAGGCGGCGGACGGGGCCGTCGAGGTACTCGAAGGCGCCCTCGGCGATCACCGCGGCCAGTTCGCCGCCGAAGCCGCCCGTGCGGGTGTCCTCGTGGACGATCAGCACCTTGTTGGTCTTCTTGACCGAGTCGAGGATCGTCTCGGTGTCGAGCGGCACCAGCGTCCGCAGGTCCACGACCTCGACGCCGATCCCGTCCTTCGCGAGTTCTTCGGCGGCCTGGAGGCTGTAGTGCAGCATCAGGCCGTAGGCGATCACCGTCAGGTCGTCGCCCTCGCGCGCCACGCGCGCCTTGCCGAGCGGCACGGTGTAGTCCTCGTCGGGCACCTCCTGGCGGAAGAGGCGGTAGGTGCGCTTGTGCTCGAAGAAGAGGACCGGGTCGGGGTCGCGGATGGCCGACTTCAGCAGCCCCTTGGCGTCGTAGGGATTGCCGGGGATCACGACCTTGAGGCCGGGGACGTGGGCGAAGAACGCCTCGACGCTCTGCGAGTGGTAGAGCCCGCCGTGGATGCCGCCGCCGAACGGCGCGCGCACCACCATGGGGCAGCCGAAGTCGCCGTTGGAGCGGTAGCGGATCTTGGCGGCCTCGTTGATGATCTGGTCCATCGCCGGGTGGATGAAGTCGGCGAACTGGATCTCGGCGATCGGGCGGAGACCGTTGAGCGCCGCGCCGATCGCCGTGCCGACGATGCCCGACTCGGCCAGCGGCGTGTCGACGACGCGCTCGGCGCCGAACTCGTCCAGCAGCCCGACCGTCGCCTTGAAGACGCCGCCTTTGAAGCCGACGTCCTCGCCCATGATGACGACGCTGTCGTCGCGCGCCATCTCCTCCCTGATCCCGTCACGAACCGCCTCGATGATCGTCTTGGTCGGCACAGCACACCCCCGAATGACGAATGACGAATGACGAATGACGAATGACGAGCAGGACGACGGCCCCTCATCACTCGTCACTCGTTACTCGTCACTCGCGTAGACATGCCGCGTCAGGGTCGTCACGGACGGCTCGGGCGCGTGTTCGGCCTCATCGGTCGCCTGGTCGATCGCCGCGCGGAGGCGCGCGGCGATCTCATCCGCCCGGGTCGCGTCGAGCACGCCGCGCTCCTCCAGCTCGTGCCGGAAGCGCGCGACCGGGTCGTGGCGGCGGGCGGTGGCGATCTCCTCCGGCGTGCGGTAGGCGCGGTCGTCGTCGTCGCCGGAGTGCGGCTGGAAGCGGAAGCACTTGGCCTCGACCAGCGTCGGCCCCTCGCCGCGCCGGGCGCGGTCGGCGGCGTCGCGGACGACCCGGTAGACGCCGAGGACGTCGGTGCCGTCCACGGTCACGCCCGGCATCCCGTAGCCGGCCGCGCGGTCGGCGACGTTCTTCACGCCCATCTGCTTGGCCTGCGGGACCGAGATGGCGTACTGGTTGTTCTCGCAGAAGAAGATCACCGGGAGTTTGTGGATCCCGGCGAAGTTGAGGCCCTCGTGGAAGTCGCCCTCCGAGGTGCTCCCCTCGCCAAAGGAGGTGTAGGTCACCGCGTCCTCGCGGCGGAGTTTGGAGGCGTAGGCGACGCCGGCCGCCTGCGGCACCTGGGTGGCGACCGGGCTGGACTGGGTGACGATCTTCAGGCGGCGCGAGCCGTAGTGCGCGGGCATCTGCCGGCCGCCGCTGTTGGGGTCGTCCGCGCGCGCGAAGAGGCTGAGCAGGATCTCGCGCGGCGTCATGCCGAGGTGGAGGACGACGGCGAGGTCGCGGTAGTAGGGGAAGAACCAGTCCTTGCCGGGCCGGAGCGCGAAGGCCGCGCCGATCTGGGCGCCCTCCTGCCCCTGGCAGGAGATCACGAACGGGGCCTTGCCGATCTTGTTGAGTTGGAGCATCCGCTCGTCGAGCAGGCGGGCGAGCAGCAATTCCTCGTACATCCGCCGCAGGTCGTCCGGGGTGAGCCCGAGGCCGGCATCGCCGGTCTGCACGCCCGCCGTCGCCGTCGAGGTCATCGCCAGTCACCTCCCCTGGTCGAACACGCCGCTCCGGGACGAGCGCTGGACGCGCGGAGCGTGTCGCAGGACCATCGTGCGACCGCCCGGCTAGTATGCGCGATACGCCCCTGGCGTCGCCGTGGAACGGGACGAGCGCCGGCAGCGTGGCGCTGCCGCGGCGATCGGCGCGAACGGTCACTATCCAGTATAGCACGGGCCATACCAGTGATGAGTGACGAGTGACGAGTGACGAGGGGAGCGCTGAGCGATGAGCGGTGAGCGATGTGGGGGCTGGAACGAGGTCATCTGGAACCCAGGCCGAGGCTTTAGCCGCCCAGTCCCTCGGCGCGAAACGATGGAGCACGGGCCGTGCGCTATACTGGCGGCCGTGGGGCGGGATCGCCCCGGGCGGGATGGAGCGGGGCGATGGGCGAGCAGATGCCGGAGCAGTGGGAGACGAAACTGCGCCTGGAGTTGTGGCGGCTGGGCGAGGAGAGCAAACGCCTCTTCGACGAGTTGCCGGACGCCGACCCGCGCCGCCTGAGCGAGATCCTCGACGAGTTGCAGATCGCGCAGTCGCGCATCAACGACAAGATCATGGCGCTGCGCGCAGTCCTATCGGTGAAGTGAGAAATGAGAAGTGAGAGGTGAGAAAGGACGCGCCGACCGGTCTCCTTTTCTCACTTCTCACTTCCGCGAGGCGGTGATGTCGGAGTCGGCTGAAGAGGTCGTGCGCAGCGTCGAGGTGCGGGTACCGGTGATCCGGCTGCCGAAATTGCCGACCGGCGAGGCGATCGCGCTGCCCGAGCGGCGCTCGGTGGCCGAGTTGCGCGAGTATCTGGCCCAGCACCTCTACGAGCACCGCGCCGCGCTCGACTCCGCGCGATTCCGCTACCTCCTCGACGAGTACGCGCGCTACGCGATGATGGCCGAGGCCGGCGTGGAGGAATACCCCATCGTCATCGTCGAGACGGAGTAGGCCGCGCTGGCGCGCGGAAATGAGAAGAGAGAAGTGAGAAGGATGATATGAGCGGACGGAGCGCCGGCCGTTTCATACTCCGGCTTTCTCACTTCTCATTTCTCATTTCTCACTTCCGTCACGGGCAGTGTGAGCCGAATTCGCGGTAGCCGCGCACCGGCTGCGCGTGGTACTGCCGGCAGACCTCGATCAGCATCGCCCTGGCCGTGTCGAAGAGTTGCTGGCCCTTCTCGGCGCTCGCCACGAAGGGGTCGCCCATGACGCCGTGCTCGGCCTCGCGGCGACGCTCCGGGAAGCCGGTGAAGGCGAGGATATCCTTGCTGAAACCGGGCCGCTCGGGGTCGACGACCCGCTTGTCCAGGTCGATCAGCGTCGGGCGGAGGTGGAGTTGCAGGGAGGTCTCCCACTCGCCGCCGTGGCCGATGCTGCCCTCGTCGCGGTCGGAGGCGCGGTCGAGGAAGTCGCGCGCCATGTTCCAGAAGGTGATCGGCAGCACCCAGATGTCCTCTTCGGCCAGTTTGATCGAGATGACCCGGATGATCGCCTCGTTGCCGCCGTGGCCGTTGACCAAGATGATCCGCCTGAAGCCATTGGCCCAGATGCTGCGGCAGACCTCCGAGACGAAGGCGATGAAGGTCTCGACGCTGAGCGTGATCGTCCCAACCTCGCCCATATTGTAGTGGGTGAGGCCGCACCAGACCGGCGGCGCGACGATCACCGGGAAGTCGTCGATCGCGCGCGCCGTCTCGACGGCCAGCGCCTGGGTGTGGCTGATGTCGACGTCCATCGGACAGTGCGGGCCGTGCTGCTCGACCGAGCCGACCGGCACGATCACCACCGGGTCGCGCTCGAGCGCGGCCAGCAACTCGTGCCGCCACAACTCCTGCCACTGGACCTTCTTCCCGCCCCGCTCCTGCCCCGCGCCGAAGACGGCGTAATCCGAGACCACGGTATCCCCCTTTCCGTGGGGCGTGGAGCGTAGAACGTAGAGCGCCTTCCAAGTACGCTCCACGCTCCACGCTCTACGCTCTACGTCACGCCAGGCCGAGCAGCGCGAGGCTGTCGCGGTGGATGATCGCCTCCAGTTCCGCCTCGGGCACGCGCGGCAGCTTCGTCCCTTCGAGGATGTCGTTGACGTGGAAGAGCGAGTCCATCGTCTCTTTGGGCGAGGCGATCGGGTAATCGGAGCCGAAGAGGAGCTTGTGCAGCACGCCCCACTCGGTCGCCAGGCGCATGGCGTTGTAGTAGGACCACGGTCGGTAGAAGTTGGCCGAGACGTCGGCGTAGACGTTGGGGTGCTTGCGGATCACGACGAAGCAATCGACCTGCCAGGGGTGCGCCATGTGCGCCAGGATCATCCTCAGTTTCGGGAAGGCGGTCGCCACGCGGTCGATGTGGCGCGGGTGGGCGTAGTCGAGCTCGGCGAACTGCACCGGCGAGGTGCCCTGGTGGAAGAGGATCGGCAGGCCGAGCTCCTCCGCGCGGCGGAAGACGCGAAACGCCTCGTCGCCGAGCGGGTCGAAGTGCTGGTAGTTCGGCCCGAGCTTGATGCCGCGCAGGCCGAGGTCCTGCACCGCCCGCTCGATCTCCTCCAGCGCGCCGGGGTCGTGGGGGTGGACCGTCAGGAAGCCGATAAACTTCTCGGAGTGCGCCCGGACGAACGCCGCGGTGTCGTCGTTGACGCGGGGCGTCGGGTAGATCAGCGTGTCCTCCTCGCCGGGCCGTCGCGGGTCGGCCGCGATGTTGAAGACGATCGCCCGGTCGACCGGCGCCATCGCGGCGACGTGGTCGTCCCAGGTGTGGACTGTCGAGGCGGCCTGGTCGGGCCGCCAGAGGGTGTCGTGCCGCCCCTGCTCGGCCGCGACCGGCTCGCGGTGTCGGGGCGTATGCGTGTGGACGTCGACGATCACGCGCGCTCTCCCCCTCTGTAATGTCCAATGACGAATGACGGCCGCGCTGGCCGTGGTGGCCGCTGATATTGGAACCGGATATCATGGTAGGGGTGGGGGGGCGGCGGTGTCAAGGCGGGGTTGGCCCCGCGCGGGGCGATGCCCGCGCCGACTGCGGCCCCGGACGGGCCGAGCCAATCGGGTAGATCCTTAGGCCCCGCCAGCGGCCTTCAGGCACCGCCAGGTACCCCAGCCGCGGCTTCAACCGCCCGGCCCCCGCCCCCGCACCCCGGCCGGGCATCTGTCCCCGCCCGGGCGGGCCGGAGCGGGGGAGGGGCCGCCGGCCGATGGTATACTGGAGGTAGGGTTGTCTGGCCGCGCGGCCGTGTGGAGCCGGGGCACGCATGCTCGAACAGGTCAACATCGCGACGGCGTTCCTGGCCGGGCTCCTCTCCTTCTTCTCGCCCTGCACCCTGCCCCTGGTGCCGCTCTTCGTCGGCCACCTGGCCGGCGTCGGCGGCGAGGACGCGACGGCGACGAGCGCGCGCGGCGTGCTGCTGCGCAACGCCGGCGCCTTCGTCGCCGGCTTCTCGCTCGTCTTCATCGTCCTCTTCGGGCTGCCGGCCGGCTTCCTGGGGCGGGCGCTGCTGATCGGCCACCGCCCGCTGCTGCTCCAGTTCGGCGGGGTCTTCCTGATCGCCCTCGGGCTGAACTACCTCGGCGTGATCCGCATCCCGGCGCTCTGGCGCGAGCGCCGCCTCCACTGGCAGCCGGCGCGGCGCGGCCACTGGCCGACCTCGGTGCTGGTCGGCGCGACCTTCGCGCTCGGCTGGACGCCCTGCATCGGCGCGATCCTCGGCGCGATCACGGTGATGGCGGCGGCGGGCCAGGGGCCGGCCCGGGCGGCGACGCTGCTGGCGGTCTACTCGCTCGGCCTGGGGCTGCCGTTCATGCTCCTGGCGGCCGGGTTCGGGCGGGTCATGCCGGCGCTGCGCCGGGTAACCCGCCACCTCGGCGCGCTCAACCTGGCGTCGGGCGCGCTGATCATCGCGGTCGGCGTGGTGATGCTCGCCGGCGCCTACCAGACCTTCTTCGTCAGCCTGATCCGCCTGGTCCCCTGGCGCCCGCCGCTGTAGGGTTGATAGTTGACAGTTGACAGTTGATAGCGCGGGGCTGACGCGCCGCGTCCTGTGACGCTCAGGCGGCGGCGTTCGCCGCTTCCGCGCTCGACTTGGTCGCGGCTGGGCATACGCGTCGTGCCGGAGCCCAGCCCGCGCCGGCGGGCTTCGTGGCGGCCGCCGCCGATAGGCGCGGCTTCAGCCGCTGGCCGCGCCCCGGAGCCGATATTCTCCCTTTTCGTGTACCGTTCTCTCACAACGCTCCCACCGCGTCCGGCCGGGTGTATAGTGGTGGTGGGAGCCCCGAGACGGCGGCGCGCACATCCGGCCTTCGCGCCGCGACGTATGCTTCTACGGGGCTCCCGCGCGGCGCCCGCGCGCGACGGTGCGCGCGGGGCGGGGCGAGGCCGGGACACGCGAAGGATACGACCATGCCTGCCGCTCACACGCGCTACCGGCGCGCCGGCTTCATCGCCGGGCTCGGCGCCGGGCTCCTGCTCACCACCGTCGCCTACATCCTGAACCGCAGTTTCGGGCAATATTCGCTGGCCGAACTCCTCTCCTACCGGATCGTCGCGCTCTTGCCGCTGACCATCTTCTCGTCCCTCATCGACTCCCTCGGCACCAGCGCCAAGCAGATCCTCCTCTTCGGCGTCACCGTCGGGCAGGTCGTCGTGGCCGGGGGGCTCGGCACGCTCTGGGCGAGCCTGGCCGCGCCGCTGCCGGGCGAGGCGCGCCCGCCGCGCCGCTGGCCCGCCCTCTGGCCGCCGACGACGGCCGGCGCGCTCGGCTACGCGGCGATCCTCTTCGTCGTCGTCGAGGTCGTCCTGCTGCCCCTCTTCGGCGGCGGGCCGTTCGGGACGGCGATCCTCACCGGGCCGGTGCCGGCCGCCCTCACCACCGCGTTCGAGGCGCTCGTCTACGGCCTGGCGCTGGCCGCGCTCTACCGGCTGCAACTGGCGCCCGCCCCGGCCGCAACTGCCGCTGACACGCCGCCGCTGACCCGGCGCGACCTGCTGCGGCGGGCGGTGCTGGCGGTGGCGGCGGTCGCGGTCGGCGGGGCGGCGCTCGGCTTGCTCAACCGGCGCGAGGCCGCGCGGGGCGCGACGGTCAACAACGGGCGCGTCGGCAATGGCGATCTGCCGCCCGAGGTGACGCCGACGCCCTCGTTCTACGAGGTCTCCAAGAACTTCGTCGACCCGCACGTCGACGGGGCGTCGTGGAAACTCGCGATCGGCGGGATGGTCGAGCGGCCCTACACGCTCACCCTCGACGCGATCCGCGCGATGCCGCCGGTGACCGACTACCGCACGCTCTGCTGCATCAGCAACGAGGTCGGCGGCGACCTGATCTCCAACGCGGGCTGGAAGGGCGTGCATCTCAAGGACCTGCTCGACCAGGCGGGCGTCAAGCCCGGCGCGGTGAAGCTGCAATTGACCGCGGCCGACGGCTACACCGAGAGTTTCCCAATCCAGAAGGCGCTCAGCCCCGATGTGCTGGCCGTCTACGAGATGAACGGCGCGCCGCTGGAGCAGGCCCACGGCTACCCGCTGCGCCTCCTCGTGCCGAACATCTACGGCATGAAGAACGTCAAGTGGGTCACCAAGATGGACGTCATCGGCACCGACTTCCAGGGCTACTGGGAGGAGCAGGGCTGGAGCGACGTCGCGACCGTCCAGACGATGTCTCGTCTCGACTTCCCGGTCGACGGTCAGCTCGTGCCGGCCGGGCGCAACCGCGTCGGTGGCGTCGCCTTCGCCGGGTCGCGCGGCATCGCCAAGGTCGAGGTGACGGGCGACGGCGGCAAGACCTGGCAGGAGGCGCAACTGCGCCGCCCGCTCGGCCCGGCCACCTGGGTACTCTGGACGGCGGAACTCGACCTCGCGCCCGGCGCCCACACCCTGATGGTGCGCGCCACCGACGGCACCGGCGCCCTCCAGACCAAGCAGGAGGCCCCGCCGCCCCCCGACGGCGCGACCGGCTGGCACACGATCACCGTCCAGGCGTCGGCCAACGTCAAGGTCACGCCCGCCGCCGGGCAGGCCGCGCCCGCCCCCAGCGTCGCGCCGATCCGCAACCAGGGGATCTACTCGCCGTGACGGGGCGGCAAGCGGCAGACGGCAGACGGCAGTAGGTCGACAATTTGTAGTCGGTAGTAGATAGGGGCGCCAAGTCCGCTCCACCATCAACTACCAGCTGTCAACTATCAACCCCTTCTGCCGTCTGCCGTCTGCCGTCTGCCGTCTCGCTCAATCGCGCGCCGGGCGGTAGCCGGCATTCTGCGCGTCTTGCTCCGTCGCGAAGCACTCCTCGGGGACCGTCCGGCTGTAGGAGCGGCTGGCGCGGGTGTGGTAGATCCACCCGTTCGAGCCGCGGTTGCCCTTAATCGGGTGGTCGGCGGGGCAGTCGCGCCCGACCGGCGGCACGCTGCCGCTCGCTAACCCGGCCGGCGGGGTCGACGCCGCGACGGGCGTTGGGCTCGGGGCGGGCGGGGTCGGCGTCGGCCGCGGCGGGGTCGGCGTGGCGGGGACCGGGGTCGGGGTCGGCGGCGCGGGCGGCGCGGGCGGCGCGACCGTCGCGGTCGGCGTGGCCGGCGGCAGCGTGGCCGTGGCCGGGAGCGTCGGCGTCGGGGATGGCGGGGGCGGCACGGTCGGCGAGGGGGTGGGCGGAGACGTCGTCGGGCTCGGCGCCGGCATGGCGGACGGGACGGCGGTCGCGACGAGCGGGGTCGCCGCGGGCGCCGGTCGGGTCGGCGTCGGCGCGCCGGCGCAGGCGACGAGCAGGGGGAGCAGGAGCAGCGGCAGCGCACGCCGCGCGACGGCCGGGAACGGGCGACGCTGCATGGCCCGCCCGCGCGCCGATTCCCCGCCCGGCCGCGACGCCGGACGCCCCCGGTCGGGCCGGCCGGGCGCGTTCACTCCTCGTCGTCGCGCGACGGCCCGCCCCACGGCCCCGCCGTCGCGCCCCCGACGTGCCGGCGCAGTTGCCACTCCAGCACCTCGGCCGCCTCCCCCGTCACCGTCAGGCGCTCCT
>DASSSV010000534.1:0-5221 GCA_035708265.1 Thermomicrobiales bacterium
GGCAGCGGCTCGTGGCGCTCCTGGCCGGCGAGGTCGAGGCGGCCAACCTGCTCGACCCGGAGATCCCGATCGCCGAGGCGCGGGGGCTGCGCAAACTGGCGCAGGGCGAATTCAGGATCACCTTCTGGGTCGCGCCCGACATGGACCCCGCCGTCCTGGCCGCCTACTTCCGCGCGCTGCGCCGCGCCGACGAGGCCCTGACGCGCGAGCCGGCGCGCTACATGCACCTCTGGGCGCGCAACGTCCCGCCCGCGCTCGCGGGCGACTACGACTACGCGACCTTCGGCCTCGGCGAGAAGATGGTCTTCGAGCCGTACACCGAGGAGATGTTCCAGACCGCCCTGGCGTTCGCGCGCCGGTGGGGCCTCGACTCCGCCGTGCGCGACGACCGCTACGCCAACCTCCTCGCCCCGGCCGGCGCCTGAGCGCGGCGCGGGCCGCCACACCGAATGACTTTACCTAACCTTCCCCGGCGACCGCGCATTCAGCGCGGTCGCCGTTGCGTCGGTCGCGCGGGGATAGGTAGTTCGCCCCACCTCGCCCGCGGGTATCACCCCTGGCCGCGCCGGGCTGCGCGTGGCACGCTGAGGGGGACATGCAGGAGGGGGAGGCCCGCTATGGGCAGCGATGCGCGGGCCGGGCGCCCCGGCGCCCGCCACCCACCCTCAGCCGCCGAACAGCAGAGCCCGGCCGGCGACGGGGCCGGGCGGAACCCGGCCGCCGCGGGCGACGCCGGCCAGGCGGCCGCGCCCGGCGCGCCGCAGCCGGAGCAGTTGGCGCGCGACGTCGAGCGCGCGATCGCCCGCTTCGCCCCGCGTCACACCGCCGAGGTCCAGGCCCTCCGCGCGGAAGTGACCGACCGCGCGCGGGCCACGGCGGCCGAGGCGACGCCGCCTCCGCCCCCGGCCGGCCTGCTCGAACGATGGGATGACCAGCTCGGGTCGCCGCGGCCGGCGCTGCTGGCCGCGCTCGTGCTGCTCCTGCTGCTCCCCGCCGCGCTCGCGCTGGCGAACCGGCGCCCGCCGGCCGTCGGCGCGGTGCCGGCGCCGGCCACGGCGACGCCGCGCGTCGCGCGCACGCCGACCGCCACGCGGGCCCCCACGGCACGCCCGAAGATCACCGCCCCGCTGGCGCCGACGGCCCCGCCGCCGACCGCCACGCCCACCCCCGTCGCCGCGGCGCCCGAGGCGCCCGCGCCGTTGCCGCTCCTGAGCGATGCTGTCCGGGTGGTTCCGCTGTCATCCCCGACCGGAGGCGCCCGGGCGACACCGGTCCGGGCAACCCCCGCGGCCGGCGAACCGACCGCCGCGGCCACCGCCGCGCCGCGCCGGGAGATCGCGCTGGCGGCGACTGAGGCCACGACCCATCCCGCGGTCGCGCCCGCGGCCCCGCGGGACGCGCCGGTCACAACGCCCGCCCCAACCCGTGCGGCGACCGCCGTTGCGCCCGCGCCGCCCCCCGCCACCCCGACGCCCGCGACCCCACGGAGGGCTGACGCGCCGGTGCCGTACCCCCGCGCCGCGCCCCGGCCGGCCGACGCGCCGAAGCCCAGGCCGGCGAGCCCGCCCGCCAGCAAGCCCGACCCTCCGCGGCCGCCGGCGACCCAGACCGCGCGCCCGCGCGACCCCGCCCCCAAGCCGCCGTCCGCCGACCCGAAACCGCATCGAGATGGCCAGCGCCATCCGTGACCCGGCGTCAGCGGAGCACGATCGGCCAGACGAGGACCGCGCCGGTGGCGAGGAGGCCGTGCGCGAGCGCGACGCCCCAGAGCGAGCCGGTGCGCCGCACCCACCAGCCGAACCAGAGACCCAGGACGCCCATGTACAGCACGAATGCCGGCGAGAGCGTGCCGATGTAGGTGGCGGCGAAGAGCGTGCTCGCCCAGACCAGACCGGCCGGGCCAAAAACTTCCTCCGCGACGGGGAGCAAGACGCCCCGGAAGAGCAGTTCCTCCGCGAAGCCGACGCAGACGAAGAGGATCAGCGCGCCGGCGACGGCGGTGCCCCGGTCGAGCGTCGCCGCGAGCGGCGGCGCGGGCGCCAGCAGGTAGGCCAGCAGCCCGAGCGGCAGGCCGGTCGCCGCGACGAACACCTGCCACCACGCGAAGCGGAGCCGCAGCCCCAGCGCCGCCGGCGAGCAGCCGAGGAACCGCGCCGCCAGCCCGGTGGCGAGGAGCAGCGGGACGCCGATCAGCGCGTACCAGCCGAGCCGCGGGATCGACGCGGCCGGCAGCGCGACGGCGAGGAGCCGCAGCAGCGGCACGAGCGCGAGGGCCGGCAGCGCGCGCGCCAGCGGCCCGCCGGCCGCGCCGTCCGGCCGCGCCAGCCGGGCGTAGTGCAGCAGCAGCGCCTCGACGATGACGGCGTCGGCGATGGCGCCGGGGACGACGCCCCAGTACGCCACGGCGGCTTCCGCCGCGACGATCGCCGCGACGTACCCGGCGACGATCAGCCGCGCCGGGCGGCGGGGTTTGAGCGCGAGCGCCTGTGCCATCTCCGCCCTCGCTCGGCGTCAGGGGAGCGGCCCGACCCGCGCGATCGCCGCGATGCGGATCGTCACGAGCAGGACGAAGGCCAGCAGCAGCGGCGCGAGCGCGACGGCGAGCGCCCGCTGGAGTCGCGCGGCCCGCTCCCCGCCCAGCACGCGCGCGATCTCGTGCTCCAGAAGCAACAGCGCCAGGAGCAGGCTGACTACCAGCCCGGCTGGGCCCGCGAGCGCGTCCAGCGTGCGCGATTGCAGGAAATCCAGCGTCACTCGCCCGATCGCCGCCGTCACGACACCGCCTCCCCCGCCTGCTCGCGGCCCGCGCGCGCCCGCGCCACCTGCAGCGCCGCCCCGACGGCGCTGAGGCCGATCAGCGTGGCGAGCGCCCACCCCGCCGACCAGCGCCCGGCCAGGACGAACCCCTCCGCGACGAGCGTGTCCAGCGTGAGGCTGAGCGCGACCGCCAGCGTCAGTTCGACGAACGGCGTCGCGACGCGGATGAGCCGGACGTACGCCATGCCCGGACAGACGAGCAGGAACCAGAAGGCGGCTGCGGGCTGGATCGGCCATCCCAGACGCGCCGCGAAGGCGGCGCCCGCGAGGGCCCCCGACAGGACGATCACCACCGGCCACCAGGCGCCGCGCATCTCCCCTCACCTCCCCGCCGCGGCCGGCGCGGGCAGCGCGGCCGCGGGCGGTGGTCCGCCCGCCGCGCCGGGCGCCAGCGTGAAAATGACCGCGTCCTGGTTCTGATAGACGACCTTGAACTGCGGGGACGCGCGCAGGGCGCGCTCGACGTGCTCGAGCGTGCCGGCTGGCAGCAGCCCGGTCATGTCGACGTGCGCCTCCTGGCTGCGGGTGATGATGAGGTAGGCGGCCGGGTGGTGGCCCTGGCGCATCAGCGCGGCGACGAGCCCGACCGGGTCGCTGGCCAGGTCGGCCCGCTGATCCCGCGGCATGCTCACGAAGGTGACGTAGTCGAACTCCTCGTAGCGCTCGAAGAGCGCGGGGTAATTGTAGGAGCCCGCCAGCAGGAGCGAGCCGTCCGGGGCGCTGCCGTAGAGGTATTCCGCCGCGGCGACCTCGCCCGGCGTGAAGTAGTTCATCCGCTCCTTGCCGTAATAGGCGAAGACGAAGCCGGTCAGCAGCAGTACGCTCAGCACGACGCTGAGCGCCGCCGTCGCGAGCGATGGCCCGAACGACGGCCGCGGGTAGAGGAGCGCGGCGGCGAAGAAGGCCGCGAAGGGCAGGGCGAAGAAGTAGACGCGGAAGAGCATCTCCCCGCCGTAGGAGTTCGCCGCCAGCATCGGGAAGGGGGCGACGGCCAGGAGCGCCGCCGCGATGTCCCACGAGCCCTGCTTCAGCCGGCGAATCCCGCCGAGCAGCGCCAGCCCCCAGATCCCCGCCGAGAGGAGGCGGTCGACGACGGCGACGAACGCCTGGCCCGGGCTGGCCTGGCCGAGATCGATCAGGTTGGAGTCGGCGTTCTGGTTGAGCGTCCCGATCGACGCGATGATCCAGTGGAGGTTGCCGTTGAGGAAGGCCACCGCCATGTAGGCGACCCAGGTGACGGTGATGACGACCAGCAGCAGCGGCAGCCCGCGCGCGCCGCAGCGCCGCGCCACCACCAGTGCACCGACCGCCAGGATCGTCATGAACGGCGTGAGCTGGTGGCTGGAGACGATCGCCACGGCGAAGAGGGCGACGACGACCAGGAGCGCGGCCTGCTGGACCGGCGTGGGCGCCGGCCGCGCCGCCAGCGCCTCGGGCGGCCGCCGCAGCCGCTCGGCGATCAGCCGGCCGGCCGGCCAGCGCTCCAGCGCCGGCCAGTTCAGCGGCCCCGCCGGCAGCCAGCAGAGGCAGATCCCGACGATCGCCAGGTGGAGGGCGTAGCCCAATGCCTGCGGCGCGAAATCGTCCTGCCCGACCCAGTTGGTCAGGACGAAGAACCAGGCGGCGAGCAGGATCAGGCGCCGGTCGGTCGTCAGCGCGCGGAAGATCAGCAGGAGCACGCCGAGGAAGAGCGTGTTGAAGAGCCAGGGGGCCCAGGACGCGAAACTGAGCGCGGTGGTGAAGCCGGCCGCCTGCGTCAGCAGCGCGCCCAGCGCGAAGAAGCCGGGCCAGTTGTGGTACGCGCCCAGGTAGTCGATGTTCGGGTTGACGCTGCGGTGGCGCAGGATATAGTCGATGATCCCGGCGTGCTTCCAGACCCAGGAGTAGCGCGGCGTGCCGTAGAGGATGGCGGGCGTGCCGTGGATGATGCCGATCAGCAGCAGGAGGTGCAGGAGCAGCACCGGCGTCGCCACCTGCCGGCGCTGGACGCTCAGGCAGAAACTGACCGTCAGCAGCAGCAGCGCCGCGAAGAAGGTCGGCGGCAGCACCGAGACGAGCCCGACGTCGGTCATGCGGTCGAGCGGGACGTGGCGCAGCGACAGGGCCCAGAGCAGCGCAGCGCCGGCGATGGCGGCCGACGGCAGCGCCGCCTCGCGCACGACTGGGAGCGTCCACGGCCGGGCCCACGGCGGCGCAGCGACGGCGACGGCCGCCGGCCGCTCGCGCAGCATCACCCCGCCGGGCTCGATACCGGGCGCGGGGGGCAGGCGCGACCCGCGACTCGCGCGCGCTCGCCTGCTCATGACGCCTCGCCGCCCGCGCGTTGCGCCGCGGCGGCCCTGTCTGCGATCACCATCGCATCCCTCGTCGCCCCGCCGCCCATCCGCGGGCCGGCCGGGCGCGG
>DASSSV010000535.1:0-4404 GCA_035708265.1 Thermomicrobiales bacterium
TCTCCAGGCCGAGCCGCTTGTTCAGCTTGTAGCGCCCCACTTTCGCGAGGTCGTAGCGGCGCGCATTGAAGAAGAGGTTGTCCAGCAGCGCCTGGGCGTTCTCCTTCGTCGGCGGGTCGCCCGGCCGCAGGCGGTGGTAGAGCTCGATGATCGCCTGTTCGGTGGTCTTGGTCGGCTCCTTCTCCAGCGTCGAGCGCAGGTACTGGTGGTCCGGGTTGGTGTCGACGTCGGCGAAGAGCTCGAGGATCGCGTCGTCGCTGCTGTAGCCGATCGCGCGCAAGAGGATCGTCACCGGCATCTTGCGCTTGCGGTCGACCTTGACCGAGAGGACGTCCTTGTTCGACGTCTCGAACTCCAGCCAGGCGCCGCGGTTGGGGATCAGCTTGGCCGCGAAGAGCTTGCGCCCGCTCGACGGGTCCTCCGGCGCGGTGAAGTAGACACCCGGCGAGCGGACGAGCTGGGAGACGACGACGCGCTCGGCGCCGTTGATGATGAAGGTGCCGTCCTCCGTCATCATCGGGAACTCGCCGAGGTAGACCCAGTTCTCCTTGATCTCGCCGGTCTCCTTGACGAGCAGTCGGGCCTGCACGTAGAGGGGCGCGGCGAAGGTCATGTCCCGCTCCCGACACAGGTCCACGGACGCGCGGGCGTCCTCGAACCGGTAGTCCGGGAAGTCGAGGTTCATGCTCTTCTGGTTGTAGTCCTGGATCGGCGAGATCTCCGCGAAGAGTTCGCGCAGGCCCTCGTTGACGAACCAGTTGAACGAATCGAGCTGGATCTGCACCAGGTTCGGCGCCTCCAGCACGGTCGGGATGCGGGCGTAGGAGCGTCGCGCGAGACGGCCGTCGGCGGTCGCGACGGCGGCGCCGGCGGGCTCGCCGGCCACCTGGCTACGGACTTCAATTGCCATGCTAGCTCCTTCCAGACTGGGCGGGATACGACGGGCCGCTGGGCGGCGCAGCGCGGACGGCCTGAGGAATTGCCGGCCGGCTCAACGCCGGGCCGGCGGCCGCCACGGGGCGCCGGGTGCCGGTGGCTGACGCGCAGGGCGCGGGGGGTGTATACTGCCGTACAGCGCAAAGCGGGAGGACAAACACCCTCCCTCCCGAAACCCGTTCGAGCTGTCGGTCGCCTTGCGGCACTGCATTCGTGATCGTTCTACGCCTACCTCGCGCCCATGCAGCGACTACGAAGTATAGCGGGGTGTCGGGTGTTTGTCAAGGATGCGATACTCGGTGCCCGTCGAAGCGCTCCGAGTCGAAGGCTGGGACACATCGCGGCAGAGGCAGGACACCATGCAGGTGACGGGGCTCTATGAGACACATCTGCCCGTGACCGACCTCGATCGTTCCGTGGCCTTCTATCGCGACGTGGTGGGACTCCAACTCGCGCAGCTCATGCCGGAGCGTGGGATAGCCTTCTTCTGGATCGGCGCGCCGCGGCAAGCGATGCTCGGCTTGTGGCAATCCAATCCGCTGTTGCGGATGCACCTGCACATTGCCTTCTCCGTCTCCCTGGAGGAACTGCTCGCGGCTCCTACCACCCTTCGGCGGGCGGGGATCGTGCCGCGCGGATTCAGCGGGGAGGAGACCGACGAGCCGGTGGTGCTCCCGTGGGTGCCGGCGGCGTCGGTGTTCTGCACGGACCCGGACAGGCACTCGCTCGAATACCTGAGCGTCTTACCCGAGCGACCACGGCCCGAGTTGGGGATCGTGAGTACGATAAGCTGGTCGGAATGGCGGCGCGTCGTAACGAACGGGTGAAAGGGCAGAGTGGTTCCCCGAGATCGCCGGCGCATCTCGTCTCGCCGGATGTCGCCTACCCGCCTTCGATGCGCCCAACGTGCGTACCGCTCCCTGGCTTTGCAACAGCCCTGCGACGTTCCGAGGTAGCCGACGGGGGACACGGCGGATCGGCCGGCGCCCCTGGCCCACCTCAGGCGGTGTAACGGTGGAACTGACGGTCCAGGCACTCGTCATCGGCGGCGGCGCCGTCGGCTGCTGCCTCGCGCGCGACCTGGCGCTGCGCGGCGTGAGCGTCTGCCTCCTCGAACGGGGCGACCTCGCCTCCGGCACGACCGGCCACGCCCACGGCCTGCTGCACTCCGGTGCGCGCTACGTCACCGACGACCCCGCCGTGGCGCGCGAGTGCGCGGCCGAGAACGCGGTCATCCGCCGCATCGCGCCGCACTGTATCGAGGACACCGGCGGCCTCTTCCTGGTTCTCGACGTCCGCGCCGAACTCCTCTTCCAGCCCGCCTTCCTCGCCGGCTGCCGAGACGCCGGCATCCCCTACGAGGAACTCGACCACCGCGCGGTCCTGCAGGCCGAACCGCTGGTCGCGCCGAACGTCCACCGCGCATTTCGGGTGCAAGATGCCGTGCTCGACGCTTGGCGCTTCTGCGTCGCCAACGTCCTCGACGCGCAGGACCACGGCGCCTGGGCCTTCCGCGGCGTCGCGGTGGACGCCCTGTTGCGCAACGGCGACCGGATCGCCGGCGCGACCGGGCGCAACAGCATCACCCTCCAGCCCTACACCCTCCACGCCGAGTGCGTCGTCAACGCCGCCGGCGCCTGGGCGGGCCAGGTCGGCGCGCTCGCCGGCGTCGACGTCCCCCTCGCGCCGAACAAGGGCGTGCTGGTGGCGATGGCGCGCCGGCCGGTCACGCACGTCCTGCACAACTGCCGCCCGCCGTCGGACGGCGACATCGTCGTGCCCGACGGCACGCGCGTCGTCGTCGGCACGACCGCCACGCCGGCTGCCGGCCCGGATGACACCGCCGTGCCGGAGGGCGTGCCGGCCGCGCTGGTGGACCAGGCGATCCGCCTGACGCCGGTGCTGCGCGAGATCGAGGTCGAGCGGAGCTGGGCCGCTATCCGCCCGCTCACCCCATCCAGCCCCACCGCGGCGACCGGACAGGACGGACGGACCCTCAGCCGCGACTACCGCCTCCTGGACCACGCGGTCGACGACGCCGTCGGCGGCTTCGTCACCATCGTCGGCGGCAAACTCACCACCGCCCGCCTGATGGCCGAGGCCGCCGCCGACCTCGTCTGCGCCAAACTCGGCGTCGCCGCCCCCTGCCGCACCGCCGACGAACCCCTCCCCGGCGCCGAGGCGCGGCGGCTGCGCTGAGTCGGGCAGTCGGGCAGTCAGGTCGAGGCGGTTTCGATCCAGCAACGGGCATGTGAGGCGACACGCGGGCGACCGAAGCCCCGCCTCGCGGCCGCAGGCCCACCGGCAGGCTCGCGCATCGTGCCGGAGCCCAGCCCGCGCCGGTGGGCTTCGTGGCGCCGCAGCGATGGTGTCCTGCCGCTGAACTCTTCTGCCGTCTGCCGTCTGCCGTCCGCCATGGTTGCGCCCAGGATGGGGGGCTACGCGCGTTTGAAGGAAACCCGGGCGGCCACTATGGTTGGAGCTGATGAGGCTGACCCAACAGGAGGAGGGCCGCGCGTGCAAGTGCACGTATCGGTGGCGGTGGAGGTGCCGGCAAGCGGGGCGCTCGACGAGGTGGAGCGGGCGGTACTGGCGGCGGGGCGCCGGGCGATGGCGCGGCGCTGCGGGCGGCGTGCTGCGCGATCGAGGCGCAGGTGGTCGCCTGCCCGCATGGCGGGGGCGGCGCCCGGCGCGGCGAGGGGACGGACCGGCGGGTGCTCTTGTGCAGCTTCGGGCGGGCTGGCCGCGCTCGGCGGGGCCGACGTCACCCCCGCCCCGGCCGGACTCTGCGCCCCGGCCGGCGCCTCGTGGGCCTACGCCACGGCGGAGCGGGTGGTCGCGCAGTGGCGCGGGGCGCCGGTGAGCGCGGGGACGGTGCGCCTGGCGACCGTCCGCGCGGGGGGCGCCGAGCGGCGGGCGCAGGACGCGGCGGCGGCGGCGGTCGTGGCCCCGGCGGCGGACCAGGTGCGCGCGCAGGACGCGGCGGAGCGCGGGCGCCGGCCGCCCGCCGCCGCGCCCGCCCCGCGCGCGCGGCTGCTGGTGGGCCTGGACGGCGGCTGGGTGCCCAGCCGCGAGCAGCCGGGGGGCCTGGCGGGGAACGCCGGCGTGCTCGCCACCGGGGCGGCGCGGGCGGGCGCGGGGCGGCGCCAGCTGGCCCCGCGGCGCTGCGTGGCGACCTTCGGCGGCGGGGCGGCGGCGGGCGCGCTGGCCTACGCCGCGGCGACCGCGCTGGGGGGCGACCGGGCGCGCGAGCAGGTCGTGCCGGGCGACGGGGCGGGGTGGATCGAGGCGCGGGCGGCCGGGCCCTGCCCCGACGCGGTCGCCATCCTCGACCGGCCGCACGCCGCCCGCGCCGTCCACAAGGCCATCCGGCCGGCGCGGCCCGGGGCGGCGCGCCGCGAGGAGCGGCGCGCGCTGCATCACGCGATCCCCGAGCACCCGTGGCGCGGGCGGGTGGACGAGGCGCTG
>DASSSV010000536.1:0-11031 GCA_035708265.1 Thermomicrobiales bacterium
GGTGAGTCGGGTCCGTCACCTCAACTTCCAGCGGCGCAGGGATGGCAGGGCTGGACGTGTCCTTACCTGGGGTATCAACTTGCTGCCTCGAAGAGGGTGGTGCCCAGCGGGCCGTTGAAGTAGTGGTGGAACGCGCAGTAGTAGGTATAGGCGCAGAGCGGCTTGCCGTTGCTGCCGGTGAAGCAGCTCCCCACGTCGCGCGGGGTGAACAGGAAGAACAGGCTGGCGAGGCCGCGCGGCCAGCCCCGGGCCGTGGCGACCCGATCGATCTCGGCCTGCAACTGGCTCTCGACCAGGCAGACGCTCGTGTACGGATCCGCGCACGCGCTGGCCGGGAAGGGGTTGGTATCCACGACCGCCCGCCGAACGTGGAGGCGTAGGCGATGCCGCCCGCCGTGTCGAAGTACTGCGTGTCGCTGGCGTACACGTTGGTCGGCTCGCCGCTGTCGGCGGCCACGTCGGCGAAGTACTGGTTGATGAGCGACACGTAGCCGGCGCTGACGGCATAGCCCGGCGGGAGCCAGTAGATGGCGTAGGTGGTGTTGGTGCGCATGACCGGCCCGCCGTGGTAGAACAGGTTGCCGCCGGCGTCCCCGGCGTTCGAGGCCCTACCCCTGACGAGCAGCGCGTGGGACGGCGTGCCGGCGGGCGCGGCGCGCGGCGTCGGCGCCGCGCCGGTCGGCGCGGCGGCGAGGAGCAGCAGGGCGAGCAGGGCGAGCGAACTGAACAGGCGACGCATGGCGGCCTCCTCTGGTCCGTGCGGGCGGTACAGCGGCTCCCCGGCGCCGCGCGGGCGGCTAGGGCGCGGCGGCGACGTTGCGCGCCACGGCCGCCATCGTCCGCTGGTATGCGCCCAGCGGGCTGAACTCCACCAGCTCGGTCGCCTCCTCGGTGTAGGTCGTGTGGCCGGGCGCGAGGTAGTAGGCGTCGCCGGCGACCAGGACCTCCTCGCGGTCCGCGTAGCGCACCCGCAGGCGCCCGCGGACGACGTAGCCCCAGTGTGGGCACTGGCAGCGGTCGTCGGGCAGGCCCCGGAAGTACGGGGCGGTGTCCAGGCCCCCCGGCGCCCGCTCCAGCACGATATTCATCTCGCCCCAGGCCCCTTGCCGGCTGACGGCCGGGCCCTGGGGGGTGGCGAACTCGCCGGCCACCGGGAGGTCACGTTCGGAACCGCGCATGGCGGTCTCCTTCCTTTCTTGTTCGCGGCACGATCGACGACGGCGCGCCGGGCGGCGCGGCGGGGGGCGCGGGGGCGCGCGACTGGCCGGGCCGGGCGGCCGCCCCGGCCCGCACGCCGACCACTCGCCGGACCGGGACGCGCTCGCCCCGGTGAGGGCGTGGTCGACCGACGGGCGGGCGAGGGCGCGGAGGAGGCGGGCCATGGCGCGCTCCCTTCGGTGTCGGCGTGGAGGTTTCCTGCGCCCCAGTCTGCGCCCCGGCGGGCTCCCGCACCACGACGACGACCCCCCGTTTACTCACCGTTCGCCCACCGTTCGCCCGGGCGGGCGGCTTCCCCCCGGCGTCGCCGCGTGCTATGCTGGGGGCATCGGGCCAGAGCAACGGGGGCGTGGCCGCGGCAGCGGGGGCGCCATGGCCGAGACGGAGATCGCCACCTTCGGGGCGCTGCTCAGGCGCCACCGCCTGGCCGCCGGCCTGACCCAGGAGGCGCTGGCCGAGCGGGCGGGGCTCTCCGCGCGCGCGGTCAGCGACCTGGAGCGGGACGCCGCGCGCACGCCGCGGCTGGAGAGCGTCGCCCTGCTGGCCGCGGCGCTCGGGCTGGCGGCCGACCAGCAGGCGGCGCTCCGCGCCGCCGCCCGCCCGGAGCCCCGCGGCGAGGACGACCGCGGCGCGTCGCCCGCGGGCGCGCCCCGCAGCCTGCCGGCGTCCCCCCCCCCGCTGGCGGGGCGGGCGCGCGAGCTGGCCGCGCTCCGCGAGCGGCTGGCCGCGACGCTGGCCGGCGCGGGCGGCCTGGTGCTGCTCGGCGGCGAGGCGGGCATTGGCAAGACCGCGCTGGCCGAAGCCCTCTGCGCCGCGGCCGCCGCGCGGGGCGCGCTCGTGCTCGTCGGGCGCTGCTACGACCTCGGCGAGACGCCGCCGTACGGCCCCTGGCTGGACGCCCTCGCCCGCTACCCGCGCGACCCCGCCCTGCCGCCGCTGCCCGCCCCGCTGGCCGAGCGCGGCCGGCTGGGGCCGGTGGCCGGCCGGGACGCGCTCTTCGCGCAGGTCCAGGACTTCCTCGCGGCGGTCGCGGCCACGCGCCCGCTGGTGCTCCTCCTCGAAGACCTGCACTGGGCCGACCCCGGCAGCCTCGACCTGCTGCGCTTCCTGGCGCGCGACCTGGCCGACGCGCCGCTCCTGCTGCTCGCCACCTACCGCGCCGACGAGCTGTCGGCGGGCCACCCGCTCGCCGCCCTCGTGCCCCGGCTGGTGCGCGAGGCCCACGCCGCGCGCCTGGACCTGCGCCCGCTGGACACGGCCGCCGTGCGCGCGCTGGTCGCCGCGCGCTATCCCGTGGCCGAACCGGGCTTGGAGCGGCTGGTGGCCTACCTGCAGGGGCGCGCCGAGGGCAACCCCTTCTTCCTGGGCGAGCTGCTGCGCGCGCTGGAGGAGGAGGCGACCCTGCGGCCGGCGGGCGAGACCTGGGCGCTGGGCGACCTGGCCGCGGCGCCGGTGCCGCCCTTGCTGCGCCAGGTGATCGCCGAGCGCGCGGCGCGGCTGGGGGACGAGGCGCGGCGGCTGCTGGCCTTGGCGGCGGTCATCGGCCAGGAGGTGCCGCTCGCGCTGTGGCAGGCCGTGGCCGACGTGGACGAGGCGGCGCTGCTGGAGGCGGTCGAGCGGGCGGTCGAGGCGCACCTGCTCGCGGCGACGCCGGACGGGGCGGGCGTGCGCTTCGCGCACGCGCTGGCGCGCGAGGCGCTCTACGCGGGCCTCCTGCCGCCCCGGCGGCGCGCCCTGCACCGCCGCATCGCGGAGGCGCTGCTCGCGCTGCCCGCGCCGGACCCCGACGCCGTGGCCTACCACTTCCGGCAGGCGGGTGACGCTCGAGCGTACGCGTGGCTGGTGCGGGCGGGGGAGCGCGCCCAGGCCGCCTACGCCTGGCTGACCGCGGCCGAGCGCTTCGCGGCGGCGCTGGCGCTGCCGGGGGCGGCGGCCGACCCGGGCGAGCGGGGCTGGCTGCTGCTGCGCCTGGCCTGGCTGCGGCGCCACCAGGCGCCGGACCGCGGTGTCGCCGACCTCGACGCGGCCGAGTGGCTGGGCACCGAGGCGGGGGACGCCGTGCTGACCGCCTACGCGACGTTCAGCCGCGGCCTGCTGCGCTGCCAGGCTGGGGACCGGGCCCGCGGGCTGCCGGAAATGATGGCGGGCATCGTGGCGCTGGATGCTCTGGCGCCCGCGGACGAGGCGCGGCTCGGCCGCCTGCAGGTGCGCTTCGGCCTCGCCCGGGAGGACCCCCGCGGGACGCTGGCGCTCGAACTGGCGGCGGGTGGCCGCTTGGCCGCGGCCCGCCCGCTGGCCGAGGCTGTCGTGGCCCGCCCGCCCGCCGGACCTGCGGGCGCGCGGATGGGCGGCTCCGGCTACGCCGACGCGCACGAAGCCCTCGGGATCGTCCGCGCGCTGGCGGGGCGGCCCGCCGCGGCCCGCGACGCCTTCGCGCGGGCGCGCGAGGTGGATCGCGCCGTAGGCGAGCTCTTCCAGTTCGGGGGGACCCTGTCGTGGGAGCTGGAGGACGCCGTGCTGCCCTACCAGGCCGACCGGGTGGGCGAGCGGCGCCGCCTGGCTGCGGCGATCGAGGCGGCGCTGGCGCGCGCGGCCGGGGCGCGGGACCGGCCGCCGGCGCTCGACTGCCTGCCGCTGCTGCTGGTCGAGGGGCGCTGGGCCGAGGCGCGCCGCCTGTGGCCCGCCGCGTGGGCGAGCGGCACGGCCCAGACGCTCCCTGGCGCTGCCCTGGCGGCGCTGGCGCGGGGGCGGGGGGAGCCCGCCGCGGCCTGGGCGGTGGTGCGGGCCTGGCTGCCCGCGGGGGCGGCGACCGCCCCGGAGGACGGCGCGCGGCACTGCGACTTCCCGCGCGCCGCGCGGCTGCTGCGCGAGGCGGCCGCGCTGGCGCTGGACGCGGGCGACCTGCCGACGGCCCGCGCGTGGCTGGCGTGCCACGACCGCTGGCTGGCCTGGAGCGGCGCCGTGCTGGGGCGGGCCGAGGGCGCGCTGGGCTGGGCCGAATATCATCGCGCGGCCGGCGACCTCGCGCTGGCGCAAGAACACGCCGCGGCGGCGCTGGCCCACGCCACCGACCCGCGCCAGCCGCTGGCCCTCCTGGCCGCCCACCGCCTCCTGGGCGAACTCGCCGCCCAGGCCGGGCGCCACGCCGAGGCGGCCACCCACCTGGCCGAGGCCCTGGCGCTGGCCGATGCCTGCGAAGCGCCCTACGAGCGCGCGCTGACCCTGCTCGCCCTCGCCGAGTTGCGCGCAGTGACGGGCGGCCGCGAGGCGGCCGAGTCGGCACTGGCCGCGGCCCGCGCCCTCCTCGACCCGCTGGAGGCCAAGCCCGCGCTCGCCCGCGCCGACGCGCTCGCCGCGCGCCTCGCCGCGCCCGCCGCGCCGCCCGCGGCCTACCCGGCCGGGCTCTCCACGCGGGAGGTCGAGGTGCTGCGGCTGGTGGCCGCGGGGCTGACCGACGCCCAGGTCGCCGCGCGCCTCTTCGTCAGCCGCCACACCGTCAACGCCCACCTGCGCGCCATCTACGGCAAGCTCGGCGTCACGTCCCGCGCCGCCGCCACGCGCTTCGCCCTGGAGCACGACCTGGCCTGAGGGGTGGACCATGGCCGACCCGGTCCCCGCCGCCCGCCGCCCCGCCGCCCGGCCCCCGCTCGTCGGCCGCGACCGGGAGCTGGCGGCCCTGCGCGCGTGCCTGGCCGCCGCACTGGCCGGCGAGGGCGGGCTCGTGCTGCTCGGCGGGGAGGCGGGCATCGGCAAGACGGCGCTCGCCGAGGCGGTGGGGCGGGAGGCGGCGGCGCGGGGCGCGCTCGTCCTCGTCGGGCGCTGCTACGACCTGAGCGAGACGCCGCCCTACGGCCCCTGGCTGGACGCCTTCGCCCGCTACCCGCGCGACCCCGCCCTACCGCCCCTGCCGGCCCCGCTGGCCGAGCGCGGTCGGCTCGGGCCGGTCGCCAGCCGGGAGGCGCTCTTCGCCCAGGTGCGGGACTTCCTCGCGGCGGCTGCGGCGACGTGCCCGCTCGTACTGCTGCTGGACGACCTGCACTGGGCCGACCCCGCCTCGCTCGACTTGCTGCGCGTCCTCGCCCGCGGCCTGGCCGACCTGCCCCTCCTCCTCCTGGCGACCTACCGCAGCGACGAGCTG
Organism: Thermomicrobiales bacterium; assembly: GCA_035708265.1. Classification (GTDB taxonomy): domain Bacteria; phylum Chloroflexota; class Chloroflexia; order Thermomicrobiales; family CADCWN01; genus DASSSV01. Next base: position 5,357 of record DASSSV010000536.1, read on the forward strand.
CCCGAGCACCACCCGCTCGCCGCCCTGCTGCCCCGCCTGATGCGCGAGGCGGCGGCGGAGCGACTGGACCTGCGCCCTCTGGACGAGCCGGCGGTGCGCGCGCTGGTCGCCGCGCGCTACGCGCTGGCCGAGCCGGATCTGGGCCGCCTGGTGGCCTGTCTCCAAGAGCACGCCGAGGGCAACCCCTTCTACCTGGGCGAGCTGCTGCGCGCCCTGGAAGGAGGCGCGCTGCGGCTGGCGGCGGACGGCGCCTGGGCGCTGGGCGACCTGAGCACCGCGCCGGTGCCGCCGCTCCTCAGGCAGATCATCGCCGAGCGCGCGGCCCGGCTCGGGGGCGAGGCCGCGCGGCTGCTGGCGCTGGCGGCGGTGATCGGCCAGGAGGCGCCGCTGGATCTGTGGCGGGACGTGGCCGGGGTGGACGAGGCGGCGCTGCTGGAGCTGGTCGAGCGGGCGGCCGAGGCGCGCCTGCTGACGCCGACGCCGGAGGGGGCGGGCGTGCGCTTCGCCCACGCGCTGACCCGCGAGGTGCTCTACGCCGGGATCCTGCCGCCGCGGCGGCGCGCCCTGCACCGCCGCGTCGCGGAGGCGCTCGCCGCGCAGCCCGGCCCCGACCCCGACGCGGTCGCCTACCAGTTCCGCCAGGCGGGGGACGCGCGGGCGCTGGTCTGGCTGCTCGAGGCCGGCCATCGGGCACAGCGCGCCTACGCCTGGCTGACCGCCGCCGCGCGGTACACGGCGGCGCTGACGCTCATGGGCGAGGCCGACCCCGCGGCGCGGGGCTGGCTGCTGCTGCGCCTCGCGCAAGTGCGCTTCTACGAGGACCCGCGGGGCGGGATCGGCCACCTCGAGGAGGTGGCCCGGCTGGCGGCGGCGGCCGGCGACCGCGCGCTCGCCGCCTACGCCCGCAACCGGCTGGGTTTCCAGCGCAGCGGGCTGGGCGACTACCGCCGCGGGCTGGCCGAGATGGCGGCGGGCGTGGCCGCGCTGGAGGCCCTGCCCCGCGCGGGACGGGCGCGGCTGGCCGCCGTGGGGGACGACGAGGTCGAGGACGCCCGGGCGACGCTGGCGGCCCGGCTAGCGCTGGCGGGGCGCTACGCCGAGGCGCGGGCGCAGGCGGCGCGGGTGCTGGTGACGCGGGCGCTGGCCCGCGCGCCGACCGTCGGCAACGCCCACGCCGCCCTCGGGGAGGTGCACGCCGCGGCCGGGCGCGCGGGCCCCGCGCGGCGCGCCTTCGCGCGGGCCAGTGCGGCGTGGCGCGCCCACGGCGCGGCTCACTCGGACGCCGTCTACGCGCTGATCGCGCTCTTCAAGGCGGTGCTGCCCTACCAGGCCGACGACCTGGTCGCGCGGCAGCGGCTGGCGGCCGAGGCGGCGCGGGCCTTCGCGCGGGCCGACGCGATGCAGGCGGCGACGCCGCCCCGACTCGGGCACTTGCCGCTCTTGTGGCTGGAGGGGCAGTGGGAAGAGGCCCGCGCGCTGGCGCTGTGGCTGCGCGCCACGCGGCGGACCTACCGGGGATTCGCAGCAACGATCCTCGGACCGCTGGCCCGCGCGCAAGGGGACGGCGCGCTGGCCTGGGCGCTGGTGCGGGAGTGGCTGCCGGCCGGGCCGGCGGCGGCGCCGGGCGGCGCCAACTACGACAACGCCGTGGAGATGCAGCGCCTGGCGGCGGCGCTGGCGCTGGACGCGGGCGACCTGCCGACAGCGCGGGCCTGGCTAGCGGCGCACGACCGCTGGCTGGCCTGGAGCGGGACGGTGCGCGGGCGGGCCGAGGGCGCGCTCGGCTGGGCCGCGTACCACCGGGCGGCGGGCGACCTGGCCCGGGCGTGGCGGAACGCCGAGGCCGCCCTCGCCCACGCCGCGGCGCCGCGCCAGCCCCTCGCGCTCCTCGCCGCGCACCGCCTGCTGGGCGAACTGGCTACCGCGGCGGGCGAGGCTGCCGACGCCGAGCGGCGCCTGGCCGAGGCGCTGGCGCTGGCCGACGCCTGCGCCGCGCCCTACGAGCGGGCGCTGACCCTCCTGGCCCTGGCCGAGCTGCGGGCCGCCGCGGGCCGCCCGGGCGACGCGGACACGCCGCTGGCGGAGGCGCGCGCCATCCTCAGACCGTTAGAAGCCAGGCCCGCCCTCGCCCGCGCCGACGCCCTGGCCGCCCGGCTGGCCGCCGCGCCCGCCCCCGCGCCGGCCGCCCGGCCGTTCGGCCTGACCGCGCGCGAGGCCGAGGTGCTGCGCCTCCTCGCCGAGGGGCTGCCCGACGCGGCCATCGCCGCGCGCCTGTTCGTCAGCCGCCACACCGTCAACGCCCACACCAAGGCGATCTACGCCAAGCTCGGCGTCGCCTCGCGCGCCGCCGCCGGGCACCTCGCCCGCGAGCACGGCCTCGCCTGACCGCCGCGCCGCCCGACCCGCCCCCCGCGCGGCCCTCCCTAAGATTAGGGAGGGCGCCGGGCCGAGCCTCCGACGGGAAACGCCTAATCCCAGCGATGCGCGGCGGCGCGCCGCCCCCTATGCTGCGGCCATGGACCGGCGGGCGGCCGGGGCGACGCAACAAAGAAAGGGGCAGCGCGATGGCGACGCGGCAGGGCACCCTGGTGGCGAAGCTGACGACGGGGGCGGCGATCCTCGGCTGCGCGGCGGCGCTCGCCCTGGGCGGGCTGCGGGCGGGCCACCCGGCGCCGGGCGGCCCCGCCGCGGGCGGGGGGCCGGCGGCCCCGGCGCGCGAGGCGCGCGACAACGCCGAGGCGTACGCCGCGCTGTGGGCACGGACCCGGCCGGGCGCGGCAGGGCGGGAGGCGCGGGATAACGCCGAGGCGTACGCCGCTCTCTACCATGCGCCCGCGCCGGCATCCGCCGCGCGGGAGGCGCGCGACAACGCGGAGGCGTACGCGGCGCTGTACCACGCGGCGCTGCCCGGCGACGGCCCGGCGCCGCGGGGCGGGGGCACCCACGCGCCCCAGCCCCTGCCGTGAGCCCCACACCCCATGGCGGCCGGCGCTGCGCCCGCCCGGGAGAGCGGCGCCGGCCACCCTGGCCCGCCTCGCACCCGTGACCGGGCGGGCGACGCGGGGAGCGCTCCTCCTCGGTCTCCTGCTTCGCCCGGCCTTCCGCGACAACCCGACAACCGCCGCGTGTTCGAGGAGCGGAACGAGGGCGATGGCCGTCGGGGGCGGGAGGGCCGGCCGCGGGCGCGGGTCGCGTCGTGCAGCGGCGCGTCGCCCCCGCTCCACCGATCCCCGCGCGGCTGGCCGCGGTGCGCGAGGCAGCGGGAGCGATGGGCTGGGGCGTGGTCAGCACCATGTCGGGTCCGGCGGCGCGTTTGCGCGTGTTCTCGTCGCGGGCGGGCAAGTCTATAGCCGCCCGCGTCGAGGCAGCGCCAATCGTTCGGGAAGGGTCCCGCGTTGACAGGAAGGAGACCGGCCATGCATCAGCGGCAACTGACCAGCGGGGGCGCGGACGCCGGCGCGAGCGCGGCGCAGCACCGATCGAGCGACACGGCGGCGAGGGGTTCGACAGGAACGGGAGGGACGGAGATGATCGGGGACGCGCTGACGCGGAAGGCGAGCCGGCGCGAGGCGCTGCGGCTCGGCGTGGCGGGGACGGCGCTCGGCGTGGCCGGTCTTCTGGTCGCCCCGGCCGGGCCGGCGGCGGCGCAGGTGCGCGGCCCCGAGAGCGTGCAGGTGGCGGAGATCTACGAACTCCAGGCCGCCTTCCACCGGGCCAAGACCGCCCAGGACATCGCCCTGATGATGTCCCTCTGGGACCCCGCCGCCACCCTCGCCTACCGGGGCGACCCCAACTCGCCGTACATCGGCTTCGCCCGGCTCCGGGCGTTCTGGCTCAGTTCCGGCTCGTTCACGCACCGCCGCTTCTCCCTGGTCCCGTCCTTCAAGACCGAGATCCGGGTCCACGGCGAGGAGGCGTATCTCTACTTCGAGTGCCACGACATCGGCGACTACGACCAGCCCAGCCGGTACATCGCGCACGACTCCTTCCTGGCCGGGACGCTGCGCAAGCGGGGCGGCGCCTGGGTCTTCTGGAACATGACGGCGGGCATCGCCGCCCCGCTCTCGGCGGACCACTACTACTTCCCGTAGGCAGGTCGCGCGCCGCCCCGCCCGCCGCCCGTTCCGGCGACCCGGAATGGAGCCAACGACGGACGGCGAGCCGGCGTGACGGCGGACTACCGCGCGCAGCACGACGGCCTGAGCCCGGCCTCCCCGGCCGCACCCCCGGCTCCCACCGCGGCGGCGTCCGGGAATGCCGCCCCGGTCACCGGCCCGTGCCCCGGGCGCGACCTCGCCGTGACGGGCGCGTGCGGCCAGGCTGATGGCGGCGCGCCACCGCCGCCGGACGCCGGGCACGAGCAGCGCCCGCGATGACGCGGCGACCGCCGCCCCCGTCGCACGGGCGGGCGATTCCCCCAGCCGGCCGCCGGCGTCGATCCGCGCGGGGGCCTCGCGGGTGGGCGGTGACCGGGCGCTCGTCGCGGACGAGCGCGGGCGCTCGTGCTCGGCCCGCGCGGCGGTCTCCGGCCATTGGGTCGGCGCGAGCCGGGGTCCGCGCCGCGCGGGCGGCGGGATCGGAGGCGCGGGGGCGCGCACCAGGTGGTGCGTGTTGACCGCCTCGGCCGCGACTGGGATCGCTGAGCAGGCGTGCGTGCAGGCGCGTCCTGGCGGCGATAGCCCATGGCTCACCGGCACGCGCGCCCCGGCCGCTACTCCGGTGAGCCCTCCGGCCCGGCACCGGCGCTCCTCGTCCGCGAGCCAGCGCCCGAACACCCACTCCTCGCCGATCTCGTCGAGCGCGAGGCGGCTGCCGTCGGCGTAGACGTGGGTGCGCGCCGCCCTGGCGCCGAGGGCCTCCCGGCGCTCCGGCTCGGAGAGCCGCAGCGCGTAGGGGCCGACGGCGAAGGCGAAGACGACGCCGCTGCGCGGGTGGACCAGCGCGGGCCGGCCGTAGACCACGCGGCGGCAGTCGGCGGGCAACCGGGCGCCGAGCCCGGCCCGGAGGTGTGCCACCAGGTCGGGGTGGGTCCCGAGCTGGTAGTAGGGGTGGGGGACGACGGCGGGCGCGGCGCTCGGCGGATACCCCGCGGCCAGCTAGGCGCGGCCCCAACGGCTCTGCCGGAGATAGCCGAGGACGCCCGCGTTGGCCGGCTGGTCCACGCTCGCCGCGGAGCTGTCGGTCATGTGGCGCCTCCCGCCGCCGCGCCCCGGCCGGCGCGCCCGCCCGGCGGCGGCGCGCGTCGCGACCCCGCACCGCGCGGTATCACTCTCCTCTACGGCCGGCCGGCGGCGGCGTCTCCCGCGCGCCGGCCTCCGGGATCGCCCCAGCGATGCCGACCTCGCCCGCCCGAGGGGCCGGTGAGACCGCAGCGTTGCAGGGCGACGGTTGTGTCCGACACGCGGGTGTGGGGCCCGTCGACCGGGCGGTGGCGGCGGCCGGGGGCCGACCCCGAGCCGGCCGGGTGGGACGGGTGGGACGCCCGGTCAGGGGCCCGCCGCCGCGTCAGCCCCCCGCTCATGCCGCACGATGCGCCAGACCGTCGCCTGGCTCACCCCCAGCATGGCCGCCACCTCGGCCTGGGTGTGCCGCTGGCAGAGCCGCGCGACCTCGCCGTAGCGCTCGCGCGGCACCTTGCGCGGGGCCGGGGGCGGCGGGGGCGCGGCCGCGGCGAG
>DASSSV010000537.1:0-6248 GCA_035708265.1 Thermomicrobiales bacterium
CGCATTTTCCCGGCCGGGCGCCGCGCCGCCACGCTCTACGTCCCCACGTTCCCACACTCTCACATCACGACCGGCGCGTCGTCAAGGCCGGCGAGGGCGCGCTCGAAGGTGATGGTCAGGGCGTTGCGGAGGGCGGGCCGGTTGGCCGCGCCGTCGGCGACGGCGCATTCCTGGGCGTCCCGCTCTTCAAAGATGACCGCGCCGGGGACGTGGCGGACCGTGAGGGCCCACCGGAAGATCGTCATCAGGCGTGCGCTGTAGTCCATCGTCGTCTCCTCGTCGTCTGCTGTGCCGCCGTGGCCCTGTCCTCTGCCTCCCAGCGTAAGGCGCGGGCGGCCGCGCGGCGATGAGCCAGCGCACACCATCGCGTGATCGCGGTCACAGTGAGTCGGCAGTCGGCAGTCGGGAGTCGGCAGTACCGGCTTTCTCTCGCCGACCGGGTCGGCCTACGGACCCGCCTCTTCCGACTGTCGCCTGCCGACTCCCGACTCCGTCAGCGCACGAGATTGAGATCGCCGCCGCGGACGATGTAGCGGAAGCTGCCGGCGGTGGTGTCATAGAGGATCATCCAGTTATAGTCGACGCCGGTGCGGCCGATCATCGTGATCTTGGTGATGCTGCTGGACGGCGCCAGGTGGTCGCGGTCGAGCAGCGCCGCGCCCTGGTCCACGTAGCCGAGCCAGTTGGGGTCGGTCCGCCAGGGCACGGTCGGGTAGGGCGTGAAGGTGGCGTCGGGCGTGATCGCCTGCGGCTTGTCGCGCTCGGCGGCGGTGCGCGGGTCGCCGGTCACCTTGTAACTGTAGAGGGATTTGCCGTCGGACGAGATCAGCAGGAATTGCGTCTCGGGGGCCACGGCCTGGCCGTCGAAGATCACCGCGACGGCGTAGAGGCTCGGCGCGGGGTCGCGCTGGGCGAGCGCCTGCAAGACCAGCGAGTAATCGGCGGTGAGCTGGTCGCCGCTGAACGCCTGACGCATCGCCACGGGCGAGGCGACGGGCCCGGACGCGGTCGGGCTGGGCGCGCGGGTGGCCGCGCGCGTCGGGGTGACCGTCGGCGCGGTCGTCGCCGTCGGCGTCGGGGGCGGCGTGGCGGTCGCGGTGGCCGTCGGCTCCGGCGCGAGCGCGACCGTGGTGGCGGTCGGCGCGGCCGCGCGGACGTCGCCCCGGCCGGAGAGCGAGAGCACTGAGACGAGCAGCAGCGCGAGCGCCGCCGCCAGGAGCACCGCAGAGATCACCAGGCGGCCGCGAGTCGTTCCGAACATCGCACTCTCTGGGGGCGCTATCGCCGACACCGGGGGTCGGCAGTCGGGAGTATGCCGCTCAGCGAATCAGGGCTCGGGGACCGGACTACCGAAATCCGACGAACAACCGGGTACTCCCGACTACCGCCTCACGCCACCAGTATAGGCGGGCGGGATGGCGGCGGAACATGGCGTGAAGGTCCTAAGCCGGGTCGGTACGAGAGTCCCAGGACCGCGAGCCCGATGGCACGGCCCGTGCGCCCCGGCCTTGCCCTGGTAGGATGGCGCCTGGCGAGCGCGCCGAAGGGAGGAATATGCTCGACGTCTGCCTGCTCGGCACCGGAGGGATGATGCCGCTGCCCGGGCGCCACCTCGCGGCGGCGCTGGTCCGGGTCGGCGGTCGGCTGATCCTGCTCGACTGCGGCGAGGGGACGCAGGTGGCGATGCGCGCCCGCGGCTGGGGCTTCCGCGACCTCGACGCGATCCTGCTGACCCACCTGCACGCCGACCACGTCGCTGGCCTGCCCGGGCTCCTCCTGACCCTCGCCAACGCCGAGAAAGGCGCGGACGAGCCGCTGACGGTCTACGGCCCCGAGCCGCTGGAGGCGGTGCTGCGCGGCCTGCTGGTCCTCGCGCCGCGCCTGCCCTACCCGCTGCGCGCCGCGGTGCTGCAAGGCCGCGAGACCTTCGCGCTCGACGGGCTCGACGGCCTGACGGTGAGCACCCTGCCGCTCGCCCACGACATGCCCTGCCTGGCCTACGCTCTGGACGTCCCCCGCGCGCCGCGCTTCAACCCCGACCGCGCCCGCGCCCTCGGCGTGCCGGTCGCCGACTGGCGCCGCCTCCAGCGCGGCGAGTCGGTGGGGGTGGCGGGCCGGACTGTCGTGCCGGCCGACGTCCTCGGCCCGCCGCGCCGCGGCCTGCGGCTGGTGCTGGCGACCGACACGCGCCCGGTGTCGGCGCTGCCCGCCTTCGTCGGCGGCGCCGACCTCCTGATCTGCGAGGGGATGTACGGCGACGAGGCGGACAAGCCGACCCGCTGGACGCCGCAGCACCTGACCTTCGCCGAGGCGGCGACGATCGCGCGCGACGGCGGCGCCCGCCGCCTCTGGCTGACCCACTACAGCCCCGCGCTGACCGACCCCGCCGCCTACCTCGACCGCGCCACCGCCATCTTCCCCGCCACCGTCGCCGGCCACGACGGCCTGACGACGACGCTGGCGTTCGAGGACTGACGATCCGTCAGCGGCGCGCGGCCGCGATCCACCGCGCCCCGAACCAAGGCTCGCGGACCGCCTGCGGCTGGATGGCCGGGCGCTGCCGGCGCAGGGCCGGGGCGAGGACCCAGCGGTCGAGCCCCCACCAGCCCGCGACCTTCCAGGCCAGGATGATCGGCACCTGCGCCGCCGCCAGCACGGGGTTGATGCTGGCGCTGCCGGCGAGCAGGTAGCTGACGTTCATCAGGAGCCCGCCCGTCGCCGCCAGCCCGGTGAGGCAGCCGAGGATCAGGCCGAGGCCGACGAACGTCTCGCCGAGGGCGATGACCTTGCCGAACCAGGCGTAGGATCCCGTGCGCAGCAGGAACTCGATGAAGGAGCGGTACCAGTCGTAGGTGATCAACGGGTGCGCCGACTGCGCGACCGCCTGCTGCCAGAAGCCGCGGAGGGCCAGGCCCGAGGACATCCAGGCCGGGTTCCGCACCTTCGCGATCCCGGACTCCAGCCACTGGTACCCGACCCACACCCGCAGCAGGAGCCAGACCCAGGCCAGGCGGGTCTCGCTGAAGAGGACGCGGCTGAGCGGCGGGTCCGCCAGCGCGCTGCTCTGATTCTCCGACGTCAGCCGCCCGGCGACGACCTTCGCGAGTTGCCCGGCGAAACCGCGGTGCTCCATCGCCGCGGCGAAGGCGTCCCGGCGCAGCACGAGCGCGACGATCGGTTCCGCCGCGCGCACGGTCGCGGTGCGCGGCTCGCCGGTGAGCAGCCCCAACTCGCCGACCGGGTCGCCCGCGCCGACGTGCCCGACCACGCGCTCCTCGCCCTTGCGCGGGGTGATGACCACCTCGGCGCGGCCCGACTCGACGAGGTACAGCGCGTCCGCGGGGTCACCCTGCCGCATCAGGATCGCGCCGGCGGCGAACTGTCGACGCTCGGCCTGCGCAGCCAGCGCGGCGAGATCCTCGTCCGGCAGATCGGCGAACAATGCCACCTTGCGCAGGACCTGCGCGTCGACCGGTTCCGTCCGCGAACGCTGGGCATCCACCATCGGGCGCCTCCCTCGCGCTGAATCCCGGCGACACCGGCGGCCAGAATGCGGCTAGACGGGCGGGGGACGTCACCACCCGACCGGATGGTCGCAGACTGGATCGGGCCGCCACGCGCGGCAAGCCGGGGCGGTAGCTCTGTATGTACGTTGAGGCTGCTGCGCTCAGCGTAAGGCAGAATCCCGCACAATGCAATAGGGGATTCTCCCCATTGGACGGCCTCTCGCGCCCCGAGCTGTGCGCGGGGGTGGCTGCTTCTGGCGCGATGTCGAGCCCGCGAAGGGGAGCGCGCCCGCCTGGTGACATCCGCACCCCGGATGGACGGCGGGGCGATGGCGCCGCCGCGGGTTTCCAGCGGTCTCGCCCCAGGTGGCCCGAGACCATCCCCTCGCCGGCCAATACGTACCCGAAATAGGTAGTTCCACGGATTGTGGCTGCGGGTGCCGGCGCGTACGATGCATCTGTCTACGATGTATTAGGCAGTGATCGACGCGACGAGGCGCCGGGCGAGGCCGGATGTGCCGGTTCGCGCGCGGCGTGGCGCATGAGGAGGCGAGCCATGTACGCGGCCACCCGCATCTACCGGGCTGACTCGAGCGCGGCGGAGGAAATCGCCCGCTGGGCGCAAGAGTCGTTGGTCCCACAGTTGAAGGCGATCCCCGGTTTCCGGGTGTACGCGCTCGTCCACGCGGGCGGCGACCGCTACGTCTCGGTCAGCAGCTTCGAGGATCGGGCTGGCGCGGAGGAATCGAGCCGACTCGGGCCGGCCTGGGTGCGCGAGAACATCGCGCAATACGTGCATGGCGCGCCGGAGATCATCGAAGGCGACGTGATCGTCCGCGCGGATGCGTAGCGCGGCGCGCCGGCGACGTCGCGTGAGTGCCTGTAGCCGAAACCTTGCAGACTGGCGATCGAGTGATTGGAGCTTGAAACATGGTCTCCCCGGACACCATTCGGACCACCGTTCACTCCTACGCTCAGGCGGTCAGCGCGCTGGACGCCGGGGCCTGCGCCGCCCTGTTCGCCCCTGACTGCGTCCTCTACTACCCGGGCCAGCCCACCATGCGCGGTCGGGATGCCGTCCAAGAGTATTACCAGCGCGTAGCCCGTCCACTGACCGCGCTGGAACTCAGAGGGGATGCGGTCTTCCCCGTTGCCGACGGCGCCGCGGTCAAGTGGACCTTGCATGCCACGGGCAAGAATGACCGCACGGCGGCGGCGGAAGGCGTCAACGTCTTCGCGATCAATGGCGAGAGTCGCATCGAATGGCTGCGGCTCTACTTCGATGCGTCGGTCTTGGCGCCGCTGTTGCAAGGGTAGAGTCCGGTTTCGTGAATGTCGGGAGGTTCGCCATGTTTGTTCGGGTGACCGTCGCGCGCTACGACCCCGCGCGCGAGGAGGAAGCCGACCGCTACGCCGACGACGAGATTGTCCCCAGCTACCGGGCCATGCCCGGCTTCCAGGGTTACGGCGGCGGCGTGGATCGGGAGGCGGGCAGGATGGTCGTGGTCACGACCTGGGACACGCGCGAGCACGCCCAGTACCCGCCCGAGTTCCTCGCCAAGATCGGGCCGCGCTTCGCGGAGTTGGGCATCGCGCTAGAGCTGTCGCAGGTCTTCGAGCTGTCCGCGTAAGGCTGAGCCGCTGTCCCGCCGCGCGGGCGTAGCGTGGGCACGACGCGCGGCCCCGGAAGGCAGCCGCTTGGATCCTTCCGCGGCGATCCTCGTGCCGCTATTGCAGAGATACAGTTGGGTTTCTACGCCATCGGGAGGTGTGACATGTACGTTCGAGTGGCCGTCGCGCGCTACGACCCCGCGCGCGAGGACGAGGTTGGGCGCTTCGCCGACGACGAGGTGGTCGCCAGCTACCGGGCCCAGCCAGGCTTCCACGGCTACCGCGGCGGCAGGGACCGGGAGGCGGGTAGGTTGGTGGCGATCACGACCTGGGACACGCGCGAGCACGCCCAGCGCAGGCCCGAGTTCACCGCCCAGATCCGGCCGCGCTTCGCGGAACTGGGCATCGCGCTGGAATCGGAGCAGATCTTCGAGCTGACGGCGCAAGGCTGAGCGACAGGCCCATCGGAGGAACGAGATGTACGCGGGTATCACGATCTTCCACCTCCGCCCCGAGGACATCGGCGAGTTCGACCGGCTGGTGGCGGACCGCCTGGCGGAGTTCAAGCAGTTGCCAGGCGCGACACGCCTGCTCTTCCTCAGCGACGCCGCCACCGGCAAAGCCGCCGCGCTGGCTCTGTACGAGACCGAGGCGGAAGTGAGCGCGGCGCCGGTTTCGGCCAGCTACCAGCGGCTGCTCAACCTGCCCGAGTTGCAGGCGCTCTTGGCGCGGGCGACGGAGCCGGTGAAGCGCGAAACGCTCCGCGTCGTCGCCCAACTCTAGCGCGACCGACGGCAGTTTGCGTCCCTTCACAGACAGGAGGAAGTCATGGCCGAGCACGAGGCGACCGCGCGGGCTCTCGAAGTGATCGAGGCGTTCAACGTGGCCGACTGGCCGCGCCTGCGGGGCGCGCTGTCCCCGGATGTCGTCTACGAGGAGACCGGCACCGGGCGCCGCGTCGAAGGCGCGGACGCCTATGTCGCCCTCTGCAAGGGCTGGAAGGAGGCGTTCCCCGACGCCCGCGGGACCGTCCGGCGCGCCCTCGCCGGCGGCGACACCGGCGTGCTGGAGTTGACCTGGGAGGCGACGCAGACCGGGCCGCTGGCCACGCCGGGCGGGACGATCCCGCCG
>DASSSV010000538.1:0-2298 GCA_035708265.1 Thermomicrobiales bacterium
AAGCCGCCGCGCCCTGACCGCCCGGTCGCGGTACCATGCAAGCAGGCCGAGTCCCCGCGGGTCTTTTACGAGCGGCTAACCAAGCGGGCGGACGTGCGGCGGTTCTTGACCAAACTGGCCAAGATCTAATCCGTCCGACCACGTATGATCGAAGGAGCCTCTCCCCCCCCGGCCTCGCTGAACTCTCGAACCGGGTGGACGTGCTCCTGCAAACACCCCTCGACTTCGCCCAAAGCGATCCCGAAACCACACGGCGCAAAGTGCAGTTGCTCTCAGCCGTCGCCGACTACTTCAATACCCTGGCCCTGGCGGAATACGGCGGTAGGGTCGGCGCCGAGCGCCAACCGGGTCTGGTCGAGCAAGTCGTGGCCGCGGCCTTCCAGACGTTCGCGGGGCGAGACTCGCACCCTTCCCCCTTCGAGAAAGCGGCGATGCTCGTGCGCGGGATCACCCAGGGACATCCCTTCCAGGATGCCAACAAGCGTATGGGCTTTCTGGTCGCGAGCTACTACCTCGCGCAACTGGGCTACGAGCTGGTTGATCCTGTGCCAGAGGCCGAGCTCATCGCCCTGGCCGTGGGGGTATCGGCCGGCCAGGTGCGGGACGTGGCCGAGATCGCCGCCGCGCTGCGGCCCTTCTACCGGCCGCACTCAGGACCGGAAGGCACATCGGGGACCGCGTAGCTCGGCGACGACCGCTATTCTACCTGAGTATCAATCCATGGGGCGCGTCGTGCCAGGCGGCGATGGCCGCCGTGTGCGAGCTGAAGGCGAGTTCGCCGGGGATCTCGGCGGGGGCGAAGACGCGCGCCTCGACCGCGTCGTCGCCGGGCGCGAGCCGGCCGCCGACCCGGCGCGCCAGGTAGTAGAGGCCGATGCCGGCCCGCGGCTCGGTCGGGTGGACGAAGGAGTAGACGCCGAGGAGGCCGAGGAGCTCCACGTCCAGCCCGCACTCCTCGCGCGTCTCGCGCCGCGCCGCCTCCTCGACCGTCTCGTCGCACTCGACGTAGCCGGCCGGCAGCGCCCAGTAGCCGCGGCGCGGCTCGCCGCCGCGGCGGATCAGCACCACCCCGCCGTCGAGCGCGACGACGCAGCCGGCCACCGGGAGGGGGTTGCGGTAGTGGACGAAGCCGCAGGCGGGGCAATACTGGCGGGTGCGGCCGTCGATGTCGCCGTCGGCCAGCGGCGTGGCGCAGCGGGGGCAGAAGCGGAACCGGGCGCTCACGCGCGGGGGGCGGCCTGCCCGCCGGCAGGCGGGGCCGCCGGCTCGGCCAGGCCGCGCTTGCTCTGCAGCCTGGCGCGCTGCTCGGCCAGGTCGTTGAGCCGCTGGTCGATCTGGGCGAGGGTGTCGGGACGCGGGCGGCGCTCGTACTCGTCGCGCAGTTCCAAGAGCATCTGCGCGATCCGCCCGATCGTCCGCACGACATGGATCGGATCGTCCTCGCGGGTCGGGGCGCTGTAGCCTGCCACTCTGCCTCCCTGTGTCCGTGGCGCGTGGAGCGTGGAGCGTAGCCACGTGCTTCAGAACGCTTTACGCTCCACACTCCACGTCCCTCACGCCGCCGTCAGCAACTGGCGCAGCGCGTCCTCCTGGTCGCGCTTGGCCACGGCGATGATCTCGTCGCCGGCCTCCAGCACCGTCGCGCCGGTCGGCAGCACCAGGTCGGCGCCGCGGTGGATCGCCGCGATCAGCACGCCGGGCGGGAAGGGGATCTCCGCCAGCGAGAGCCCGACCACCATCGAGTCGGCAGAGATGATCCCCTGTACCAGCGACATGTCGCCGTGCCGCAGCGTCATCAGGTGGACGAACGAGCGGTCGGGGATGAGCTGCTCGATCACGTTGAGGATCACGTTGGTCGCGCTGACCGTCGAGTCGATGCCGAGGCGGCGGAAGAGCTCCTCGTTCTTGGGGTTGTTGATGCGGGCGATGGCACGCGGCACGTTGAAGTGCGTCTTGGCGACCTGGCAGATGACCAGGTTGTCCTCGTCGTGCCCCGTCACCGCGATCACCACGTCGGCGCGGCCGGCGCCGGCCGCGGCGAGCGTCACCGCCTCGTCGCCGTTGCCCTGCATCACCACCGAGCCGAAGCGCTCGGTGTAGGTCTCGACCTTCTGGCGGTTCTTCTCGATCAGCAGGACCTCGTGCGCGCCCTCGTTGACGAGGGTCTTGGTGAGGTAGTAGCCGACCTTGCCGCCGCCGACGATCAGGATGTACATCGCCCCCCTTAGTCGGCAGTCGGGAGTCGGCAGTCGGCGGAGGCGGCTTCCGTACAGCAACCGCCAGCCGAGAGGAAGCCGG
>DASSSV010000539.1:0-3427 GCA_035708265.1 Thermomicrobiales bacterium
ACGCCTGTGCGATGCAGATCAGCGACCTCGCCGAGTGGGTACAGGGTCTGGACGAGCCGTCGGTGGCGCCGCTGCTGGCGGCGCTGCACCACACCCTCCAGTCGTTCGTCGAGATCGGGCTCGGCTACCTCAGCCTGGACCGCCCGTCCGGCACGCTCTCGGGGGGCGAGGCGCAGCGCACCAAGATGATCCGCCACCTGGGGTCGTCGCTCACCGACGTCACCTACGTCTTCGACGAGCCGACGATCGGCCTGCACCCGCACGACATCCGGCGGATGAACGACCTGCTGCTGCGGCTGCGGGACAAGGGCAACACGGTGCTGGTCGTGGAGCACGAGCCGGAGACGATCGCGATCGCCGACCACGTCATCGACCTCGGCCCGCGCGCCGGGACCGAGGGCGGCGAGGTGGTCTTCGCGGGCACCGTCGCGGGGCTGCGGGCCAGCGGCACGCTGACCGGGCGGCACCTGGACGACCGCACGCCCCTGAAGCCGTCGGTGCGGCCGCCGTCGGGGGTGCTGGAGGTGCGCGGCGCCAGCGCCCACAACCTGCAGGACGTCGACGTCGACATCCCGCTCGGCGTGCTGGTCGTCGTCACCGGGGTGGCCGGCTCCGGCAAGAGCTCGCTGATCCACGGCTCGGTGTCCGGGCGTGACGGGGTCGTGGCGGTCGACCAGACACTGATCCGCGGCTCGCGGCGGAGCAACCCGGCGACGTACACCGGGCTGCTCGACCCGATCCGCAAGGCGTTCGCGAAGGCCAACGGCGTGTCGCCGGCGCTGTTCAGCGCCAACTCCGAGGGCGCCTGCCCGACCTGCAACGGCGCGGGCGTCGTCTACACCGACCTGGGGATGATGGCCGGCGTCGCCACCGTCTGCGAGGAGTGCGAGGGGAAGCGCTTCCAGGCCGGGGTGCTCGAGTACACCTTCGGCGGCAAGGACATCAGCGAGGTGCTCGCGATGTCGGTCACCGAGGCCCGGGCCTTCTTCGGCGCGGGCGCGGCGAAGACGCCGGCGGCGCACAGGATCCTCACGCACCTGGCCGACGTCGGGCTCGGCTACCTCAGCCTCGGCCAGCCGCTGACCGCGCTCTCCGGCGGCGAGCGGCAGCGGCTCAAACTCGCCATCCAGATGGGCGAGCAGGGCGGCGTCTACGTCCTCGACGAGCCGACCGCCGGCCTCCACCTCGCCGATGTCGAGCAACTGCTCGGCCTGCTCGACCGGCTGGTCGACTCCGGCAAGTCGGTCATCGTCATCGAGCACCACCAGGCGGTCATGGCGCACGCCGACTGGCTCATCGACCTCGGCCCAGGCGCCGGCCACGACGGCGGCCGGATCATCTTCGAGGGCACCCCCGCCGACCTCGTCGCCGCCCGCTCCACCCTCACCGGCGAGCACCTGGCGGCCTACGTCGGCGCCTGACCGTGTGGCCCTCGCGGATACCGTGGACGAGTTCTTTCAGCGGTTTGGACTCGCCCTGCCTAACCGTCAGCAGGTGAAGCATCCCGCGCGGCGATGGCCCGCGCGGCCTGCGGCGCTTCCTGGCGGATGAGGTAGAGCGTGCCGTTGAACGAGGTGTGGTAGCCGACGAAGTAGAGATCCGGGTAGGCCGGGCAGGCGACGCCGGCGGGCGGCACGAGCGTCGCGGGGTCGGCGGCGAGGCCGCGCAGGAAGGCCAGCGCCGGCTCGTAGCCGGTCGCCAGGACGACCGCGTCGCACGGTCGGACCTCGCCGTCCGCGAACTCCACCGCGCCGGGCCGGAAGCGCGCGACGCCGCCCCGCGCCGTCACCCGGCCCGCGCGGAGCGCGTCGATCAGGTGCAGGCCGATCACCGGGATCGTCGTGAGCGGCCCCGCGGCGGCCGGTAGCCCGACCGATGCCAGGCGCCGCCGACCCTGCCGGTCCACCGCGGCCGTGATCGCGCCCGCGAGCCGAGGGGGCAGGCGCTGAAGAACGTAAGCGGCGTACTGGACCGGCAGGACGCCGTAGAGGTCGCGCGGGACGATATGCACGCCGCTCCGCACGGCGATCGTCACCTCGCGCCCGGCGTCGGCGAGGTCCACCGCGATCTCCGCGCCCGAGTTGCCCGCGCCGACCACCAGCACCCGCCGGCCGGCGACGGACGACGGGTTGCGGTACTCGGCCGCGTGGAGCACCGGCCCGCCGAAGTCGTCCAGACCGGGGAAGCGCGGGCGGCGCGGGTTGTGGAAGGTCCCGCTCGCGACGACGACGGCGGGCGCGTGTCGCGTGTCCCGCTCCGTCTCGACCCGCCAGCCGTCGCGCGCCTCGTCGCGCCGGACCGCGACCACGCGCTCGTCCGTCGAGACGCGCAGGTCGAAGCGCCGCGCGTAGTCGCGCAGATAGCGCACGACCTCGTCGCGCGCCGGGTAGAGCGGGTAGTCCTTCCCGAGCGGCAGGCCGGGCAGGCGCGAGAGGTGCCGCCCGGTGTGCAGGTGCAGCCGGTCGTAGTACTGCGACCAGGAGTGCCCGACCGCCGGCCCCTGCTCCAGCACGCGCGCCGGGATGCCCCGCCGCCCCAGGCAGGCCGCCGTCGCCAGCCCGGCCGGCCCGCCCCCGACGATCAGCACCTCGTCCGCGGGCTCGCCACCGCGCCGCCCCGTCACCAGCGCAACTCCATGTCCGCCGTGGTCGGCACGAAGCCGGCGCGCGCGTAGAGCGGCCGGCCGGCGTCGCTGGCGTGCAGCCAGACGCGGCGCGCCGGGCTGTCGCGCGCGAAGCGGAGCAGTTCGCCCAGCAACGCGCGGGCGAGGCCCCGGCCGCGCCACGCCGGCGCCGTGTACATGTTCATCAGGTAGGCGTCCGCGCCGGCCGGGTTCCCGGCGTCGGGCGGGCGGGCGAGGAAAACCAGGCCGCTGCTCGCGACGAGCCGCCCGTCCGCCTCGGCGACCCAGGCGACGAACTCGTCCCGCTCCAGCGCCGCGTCGAAGTAGCGGCGGATGGCGGCCGCGAGCGACGGTTTGGTGGCCTCGTCGGGCACGTCGCCGATCTCCCGCAAGAGGGCCAGCCGCAGCCGCGTCAGTTCCTCGGCGTCGCGCGGCGTCGCGCGGCGGATGACCGGCTCGGCCGGCATCAGGCCCCTCCCGGCGCCGACCGTTCCGGCCGCACTTTGAGCGTGACCCGCTCCACCGCGCCGAAGGCGTCGCCCGTGCCGATGTAGAGGCGCTTCATGTCGTAGCCGGCGACGTCCTTGACCGCGCTGCTGCCGAAGTGGACCGGCTGGCCGTCGGGCAGCGTCGCCCAGACGCCGAGGAGGCTGTCGCGCACGGCGGGGCGCGCGGCGGCGTCGGACAGGGCCGCGCCGACCGTCCCCTCACCCTCCGGCAGCGGGCAGCGCAGGCGGCGCGCGGCCAGCGCCGCGTGGAGCGTCGCCAGCGGCATCGCCGCGCCCGCCGTCACCGTCAGGTTTT
>DASSSV010000540.1:0-9394 GCA_035708265.1 Thermomicrobiales bacterium
CGGGGCTGGTACACACCCGCTGTGCCGCTCGCCACCCGCCCGGGGCAGCCTACCACGCCGTCGGCGATCCGGCCCCGTTCCGGGGCCGGCGCCGCTGAGCGAAGGGCACCCGTGCGGGCCGGTGGCGCGCGGCGCACCGGAGGGCAAGATAAGGGGCCGACCGTGGGCGAGCCGGGGCGCCACGGCGCGGAGAGGAAGGCAATGCCGTGGCAGAGGGGAGCGTCGCGGGAGTCGAGCGGGCGATCTTCGGCGCGGTGCCGGCCGAGGCCGTCACGGCGTGGCTCGACCGGCAGGTCCGGCGGAAGCTATCGCTGGGGGTACGGGCCGTGGAGTTCCGGGCCGGACGACTGGCGGCGGTCTACGGCTTGCGGCTGAGCGACGGGACCGGGATCGTGGCGAAGGTGCATCGGACGGCCGACGGCGAGCGGCTGGCCGCCGCCGCGGCCTGCCAGCGCCTCCTGGCCGAGGCCGGCTATCCGTGCCCGCAACCGCTGGGCGACCCGCTCGCGGTCGACGGCCGCGTCCTGGTGCTCGAAACGCGCCTGGAGCGGGGCGTGCGGGGCGACGCCCACCGGCCGGGCACTCGGCGCGCGATGGCCCGCGCCCTCTGCGTGCATATCGCCCTCCTGCGGTCGGCCCCGCCGCTGCGCTCGCCCCGGCTCACGCCGCTCGCCTGGGCCGACTACGCCGGCGGCCCCTGGCCGGCGCCGCACGACCCGATCTTCGACTTTTCCGCCACGCCGGCCGGCTTCGCCTGGCTCGACGCCCTCGCCCGCGCGGCCGCGGCGACCCTGCGGCCACGGCGGGAGCCGGATGCCCTCGGCCACGGCGACTGGGTGTGCCAGAATCTGCGCTTCGCCGGGGACGCGGTCAGCGCCGCCTACGACTGGGACAGCGTCATGGCGGAGTCCGAGCCCGTGCTCGTCGGCCTGGCCGCCGGCGCCCACCCCGAGGGCAGCGTCGCCGGGGCGGCGGCGCCCGCGCCGGCGGAGGTCGCCGCCTTCCTGGCCGACTACGAGGACTGTCGGGGCTCCTCGTTTACGGCCGGCGAGCGGGCCGCGGCGGCCGCCGCGGCGACCTGGGTGCTCGCCTACAACGCGCGCTGCAACCTGGCCGCGGCGGCGTTCGGCGTCCCCGCCGGCGAGGGCTCACCGCTGCGCGTGCTGGCGCGGCACCGGGCCGCCTATCTCACGCTGGGGCGGTGATCGCTCCCGCCCATGCGCCCTCGCCGCCGCCGCCACGCTCGAAACCCTCCGCGACGCGCTGCTGGCCGCCGGCGAGCGCGAGGCCGCCGCCGCCTGCCAGCGCGCCCGCACGACCCTGCGCCGGACGCTCTTCGAGCGCGCGGAGCGCGAGCGCCCCGTGCCGCCCGAGGTCGCCGCCCGCCGCGCGCGGGTCGCGCAGATCAACCGCCAGCTCTTCGGCGAGTAGCACCGGCCGGTTGAGCGCGGGCACGCATCATGCGGCGCCCGCTGCGGCACCGTCTACGTCCGCCGCCCCGGCCGGGGGTAGGACCGGCCGGGGCGGCTTCGTGTCCCGGCCATGTGCTGGCGGGCCATCGCCGCCGTTGCGCCCCGGCGCCCGCGTGGTAGGATCGCGGCGGGGTGGCGGCCGCTGGCGCCCGCCACCCGCCGGCCGCGGCGCCCGCGACTGACCCCGCGCCGGCGGCGCCCGCGGTCGCCGAGGAGGGAGGCCCCATGCCCGGCCCGGCGTTCCTGGTCCTCGCCCTGATCGTCGTCGTCGGCCTGGCCTTCGACTTCATCAACGGCTCCCACGACACCGCCAACGCCATCGCCACCGTCGTGGCCACCCGCGTCCTCTCCCCCGGCCGGGCCGTGGCCATGGCCGGCGTGCTCAACGTCGTCGGCGCGCTGACCGGCACGGCGGTGGCGAGCACCGTCGGCAAGGGCATCGTGCCGCCCGAGCGCTCGACCCAGCTCCTGGTGATCGCCGCGCTCCTCGCGGCGATCGCCCGGGACCTGCTCACCTGGCGGCAGGGCATCCCCTCCAGCTCCTCCCACGCGCTGATCTTCGCGCTCGTCGGCGCGGGCGCCGCGGCGGCGGGCTGGCGCGCGATCCAACTCGGCGGGCTGGCCAAGACCTTCCAGGGCCTGGCCTTCTCGCCGGTGCTCGGCTTCGCCGGCGCCTTCCTGGTCATGGTCGCGCTGCTGTGGGCCTTCGCGCGGTCGCGCCCGCGGCTGGTCACGCGCCGCTTCGGCCGGCTGCAGCTGCTCTCCTCGGCCTACATGGCCTACAGCCACGGCACCAACGACGCGCAGAAGACCATGGGGGCGCTGACCATGGCGCCGGCCACGTACTACCGCGGGTCGGGCGGCCAGTGGCGGGTGCCGCCGTGGGTGATCGCGGCGGCGGCGACCGCGATGGGCCTGGGCACGGCGATCGGCGGCTGGCGCATCATCCGCACCATGGGCTTCAAGGTCGTCGCGCTGCGGCCGATCGACGGCTTCGCGGCGGAGACGGCGGCGGCGACGGTGATCGGGGTGGCCAGCCGGCTGGGCATCCCGGTCTCCACCACGCACGTGATCTCCTCGGCGATCCTCGGCGTGGGGCGACCCAGCGCCTGTCGGCGGTGCGCTGGGGCATCGCCGGGCGCATCGTCACCGCCTGGGTGCTGACCATCCCGGCCTGCGTCGGCTTCGGCTGGGCGATCTATCAGCCCCTGCACCTGGCCACCGGCGCCCGCTGAGGCGGGCGCGCGGGAAGGGGGCGCGCGATGGGCGAGCGGGCGGTCCTCGCGCTCAGCGCGGGCGGGGTGGCGCTGTGGGCGCTGCCGGTGCTGGTGCTGTGGTGGCGCGAGGCCCGCCGCGGCCCGCGGCCCACCCGCGCGCAACGCCGGGCGGCGCGGGCGCGGGCCGCGCGGACGCTGGCGGCGCTGCTCACCGCCGAGGAGCGGGCGCAGCTGCGCCGCCGCGGCTATCTGGCCGTGCCCAGCCGCGCCGTGCCCGGGCGGGTCTACCGCATCCCGCGCGGCGGCGACCGCGTCGAGGTGTACGAGGGGGGGCGGCACGTCGCCACGCTGTGCGTCGAGCCGGCGGCGCCGCTCCCCGCGCCCGAGCGGGTGCTGCTGCACAAGCTGCTGCTGGAGGGCGACGAGCGGGCCTACCTGCGGGCGGCCCGGGCCTTCCCGGCCCCGCCCGCCCCGTGGGACGTCGCGCGCGCTTGGCTAGCCAGGGGACGAGCGACCACCGGCGCGGACGACGGCGCGGACTAGGGCGCCGCGCTCCCCGGTGGCGCCGGCTCGACGATATCTCGCAGCGCCCCAGCGGGCGGCAGGGGATCTCTGGGGGCGTTCCCGTGCGCCCGCCCCGCGCCGCGCGCGGCCGACGCCAGCGCCTCGCCCGCCGCGAGCGTCCCCGCCAGGGCGCGGACCACGCCGCGCCGCAGCAGCCGCCGCGCCGCCGGCGTGGTCAGCATCGCCGCCACCGCGGCCGCCACGCCCACCTCCGGCTCCAGGTAGTCGTCCAGCGCCATCGCGTCCCCCCCCGCTACGGCCGCACCAGCTTCGCCACCTCCAGCGCCAGGTTCGCCGCGTCCAGCAGGCGGTTGAGGCGCACCTGCGCGCGCTGGTTCTGCACCCGCCGCAGGCACCACGCGCTCTCCGCCGGCGCCGCGCCGCCCGCCGCGAAGCGGTCGACCCGCTCCAGGACGATGTGCGGGTAGCGCGTGGCGAAGGCGCGGCGCTCCAGCACCCCGCCGTCGGCCGTCGGCTCCTGGGCCGTCGGCCCGCCCGCGCCGTCCGGGCAGACGAAGGCGATCGCCTCGCGCACCAGGCCCTCGGCCACGGCGAGGCGCACCTCGCCGCCGTCCTCGCCGGGCGGCAGCGGCGGCACGCCCAGGCGGTGCGGGTCGCCCGGGTAGCGGCGCAGCAGCCACAGCTCGCCGCGCCGGCCTTCGAGCACCTCGTCGAGCTGGCGGCGCAGGAGCTGCGAGAAGCGCCGCTCGGCGGCGGTGTAGTCGGCGCGCGGGCGGTCGCCCAGCAGCGGGTCGTCCATAGCCCCCTCCTCGCTCGCGGCGGGCGCCGCAATCCGCGCGCCACCGCGCGTGGCAAGGGCCGAGCTACCCGGAGTCGCACCGGCACCGCGAGGGGAGCCGTCCGCGAAGGGCGCCCCGCTGCGCCACTCGCCGCCCGGCTTGCCGAGCGTACCACGGCCTGGCAGGATGCACGCGCCAACCACCGGAGACGGCGCGGGGCCGTCGCCTGCAAGCGCGCCCGCACCGCCCTCCGCCAGACGCTCTTCGAGCGCGCCGAGGCCGCGCGCCCCCTGTCGCCCGAGGTGGCCGCCCGCCGCGCCCGCGTCGCCGCGATCAACCGCGAGCTCTTCGGCGAGTAGCACCGGCCAGCGTAGGCATGCATCATGCAGCGCCCGCCGGGCCAATCATCTCCCTGGTCGCCGCCCCGGCCGGTTCCACTCCCGGCCGGGGCCGCTTCGTACCTGCCTCATTCCGACAGGTCATCGCCGCTTCTCGCTACTGGTGCTGGTCACCGGATAGACGCGCCGCTCGGCATCGGGATTCCTAACGTCGTACTTCACGAGCGTGACGAAGTAGTTGTGTAGCGAGATTTCGAGTTTCGACATTCGATAGTTGACATGTAGCCGTTCTCGGGATATCCTCTGAGTGAGACGGATGTTCGGCTCGCGGTCGACGGGCTCGGTGGCCCCGTGGTGGAGATGGATGTAGCGTTCGGCACCGACGAGCTCGATCGGCTAGAGACGGATTCAGCCTTCAGCATGGGCCTACCCGAAGGTGTGGTGAGTGCCTATCGGAAACGCCTCCAGATCATCCGAAGCGCCCCGGACGAGCGCGACTTCTACGCCTTGAAGTCCTTGCGCTACGAGAAGCTTAAGGGGCGGCGACAACACCAACGCTCAATGCGGCTGAATGCCCGATACCGGCTCATAGTGGAGCTCGATGGCAGCAGGGACGACAGGCGGGTGACGATCGTCGGCATCGAGGACTATCACTGAGCGCGAGGGGAGAGGGCGATGGCGCTACGGAGGCCGGCGGAGGCATTCGCACCCGGCGAAATCCTCCGAGATGAACTAGAGGAGCGCGGCTGGACGCAGGCGGACTTGGCCCAAATCATGGGCCGGCCGGCCGGCGCGATCGCGCAAATCGTCGCGGGGAAGCGCGGCATCACGCCAGAAACGGCGCAGGGGCTATCTGCGGCCCTTGGGACGAGCGCTGAGTTCTGGATGAACCTTGACGCGAGTTATCAACTGTCGCGCGTCGCGCACAATGACCGCGAGACGATCGAGCGACGCGCGCGACTCTACGAAAAGTGTCCCATCAAGGAGATGATCCGTCGCGGTTGGATCGAACCCTCGGACAATATCGCCGTCTTAGAGGGGCGCGTCCTCAAGTTCTTTCAGATCGAGAGCCTCGATGACGAACCGCCGATCCCGCTCCACGCGGCGCGCAAGTCAACCGGGTACAACCAGCCGCTGACCCCCGCCCAGAAGGCATGGCTCTTCCGAGCCAGCCAGTTGGCCCGCGCGGTTCAGGCGAAGCCGTTCTCAGACGAGGGGCTGAACGAGGCGATAGGCCGCCTTCGCCTCCTCCTCCAGGCACCGCAAGAGATCCGCCATGTGCCCCGCATCCTAAGTGATGCCGGCATCCGGTTCGTCATCGTGCAGCCGTTGCCCGGCAACCGCATCGACGGCGCTTGCTTCTGGATGGATGCAGCGCCGGTCATCGCCTTGTCCCTGCGCCACGATCGCCTTGATAACTTCTGGTTCGTGCTCATGCACGAGCTCGGCCATGTCAGCCAGGGAGCCGCCTCACTCGATAGCGACTTGGAGGCGAATGACGACGATCCCGAGAGGCCGGAGAGCGAGCGCCAGGCGGATGCGTTCGCCGGCGCGAATCTCGTCCCGCCCAAGCAGGTCGAGAGCTTCATCGCCCGGGTGCGGCCACTCTACTCCGCGCGCAAGATCGAGGCGTTTGCCTATGTGATGAAGGTGCATCCGGCCATCGTTGTGGGGCAACTACAGCATCGTGGGGAGGTCGCTTATTCGAGTTTTCGGCGGATGCTGATCCCCGTTCGCGAACTCGTCACAGACGCCGCGCTCACCGACGGCTGGGGGGCCACGTTGCCGGCCCAGCTCTAAACCTGTGTCCGTAGAGCGGAGAACGCTATGCCCGGCCCGACATACAACGATCAGCTCCAGAAGGTCGTGGGCCAGTACCGGGAGGCCGGCCAGCCGTGGCCGGCGACGGCCCGCCAGATCGCCGCGTGGGGCTATCAGCAGAAGCTATTGGTGCCGCACCCGAACGCAGTCATCAAGCGCTTTGCCGAGGACTTGGCGCGGGCGATGCGCGAGGAGTACATCACTGACCCGCAAGGTCGGAGCGTTCGAGCCAAACACGCGGCTCGGATCGCGTCGAACGGCGAGCAGCTCACCTTGTGGGCCGATATTCGGACGGCCGAGCCAAGGCATATGGAGATCGCGTTCCAGCAGCGGCGGCAGCAGATCGTCGGCGATTGCTGCCAGCTAAAGACCGACGTGGACAGCTACAACGACAACGCGAATCCTGACCGGCCGATCCAGATGGTCTTCGATTTCACGCAAGACGTAGCCGAACGAGAGGCAATGGCCACGCTAGGCGTCTAGCGCGCGACTGTGCGAGGTATAGTCGTGCTGTGCGGCGTCGCACCGGCAGCGTGGCAATAGCGGCTACCAACCGCGCTAGCGCCGGTGTCGGGGCTGTCGTCTGCCGCACGTCGTACACTACGGCCAGTCCCGCGCATACTGTCC
The DNA here is from genome assembly GCA_035708265.1 of Thermomicrobiales bacterium. Classification (GTDB taxonomy): domain Bacteria; phylum Chloroflexota; class Chloroflexia; order Thermomicrobiales; family CADCWN01; genus DASSSV01. Next base: position 6,780 of record DASSSV010000540.1, read on the forward strand.
GGAGGTTGCCGGGCAACACCTTCTGCGATGCGGTGCGCTCCGGCGTGCGCCACTGCGGAGCAAGGAGCACCAGTATCGTGTCTCGATTGACCGATCTCATTGCTCAGGTCAAGACGAAGGATCCTGCGCTCGGCTTCGATCTGGAGGCGGAGTTTAGGGTGCTGTCAGAACGCCGTGTGTTCGGCCTGAACTTCGAGCGGCACCGCCCCGAGGCCGTCGAGCTTCCACAGCGGCCTATCCGCAAGGGCGACAAGGTTCGCATCCTCCCGCCACGCGGCAGCACCAAGCGCGGCGACCAGCGATTGTGGCGGGTGCTGCGGACGGAGACCGCCGAGAGCGCCCGCGTGGCCCATCTCGCGCTCCTTGATGGGGACGAGACACGGACCGTGTTGGTGGATGACCTGGTGGTTGTGGCTGAGTTCCGCGACCACATCTACCCGGGCCTACGCTCGACGGGACGAGCCGAACGAGGTGGTGACAAGCCGTACCACACGGTAATCAACGCGGAGAACTATCACGCGCTGCAGACGCTGCTGTACACGAATCGGGGCAAGGTGGACTGCATCTACCTTGACCCGCCGTACAACACCGGGGCGAGGGACTGGACGTACAACAACGACTACGTGGACGGGGACGATCTTTACCGCCACTCGAAGTGGTTGGCGTTCATGGAGCGTCGCCTGCTCCTGGCCAAGGAACTGCTCAATCCTGCCGAGTCTGTGCTCATCGTCACCATTGACGAAAAGGAGTATCTGCGCCTGGGACTCTTGCTGGAGCAGATATTCCCCGAAGCTCGTATGCAGATGATTACCACGGTCATCAACCCGAAAGGAACCTCCCGCCCCGACCTTTTCTCAAGAGTTGAGGAGTACGTGTACTTCGTGCTTCTTGGGACGGCAAAGGTTCCGAGCGTAAGGGACTCCACAAATGCTGGAAAGCCAGTTCGCTGGCGATACCTTAGACGCGAGGACTTAGACTCCGTAAGAGGCTCGCGCCCGAGACAATTCTATCCAGTCTTCGTCTCGCCGACCGAGGGTCGGGTGGTCAACGTGGGTAGACCCCTGACTCGGGAGGAGCCGCTGGACGCAGTACGCGCACCGGAAGGCACGGTGGCCGTATTCCCCGTCCGCGAGGATGGGCTTCAAATGGAGTGGGGCCTGACCGGGCCTGCTCTGATGAAGGCTCTAAGCGCGGGATACGTGAGGGCCACTCCGGGCCATCCACATCAACCTTTCATAATTTCATATCTCACCGCGCCCAATATCAAAAAGGTTGAGTCTGGAGAACTCGTGGTCGTTGGGGTCCGGCCTGACGGAAGTAAAGTTGTGGTCGCCCCAGAAGGAAAGATGTCCCGCCCAATCACGGTTTGGCGGGAGACGAGTCACAGCGCCGGTGATTACGGAACAAAATTGCTCAACTCGCTCCTGGGCGGACGCACATTCCCGTTTCCAAAGTCCCTCTACGCCGTCGAGGATGCACTGCGTTTCTTCGTAAAGGACAAGCCAGAGGCCGTTATCCTCGACTTCTTCGCCGGATCGGGAACCACGGCCCATGCGGTTATGCGTCTCAATCATCAAGACGGTGGCCGCCGCCAGTGTATCTCCATAACGAACAATGAGGTCAGCGCTGACGAGCAGACTGCGCTACGCAAGCAAGGACTTCGGCCTGGCGACCCAGACTGGGAAGCACGCGGCATCTGCGACTTCATCACCAAGCCCCGCATCGAAGCGGCCGTAACCGGCAAGACGCCAATGGGTGACCCGATCAAGGGCGACTATAAGTTCACCGATGAGTTCCCGATGGCCGAGGGGTTCGAGGAGAACGTCGAGTTCTTCACGCTCACCTACGAGACGCTGTGGCGCGTGGCCCGGAATCGGGACTTCACCGCCATCGCGCCGCTGCTGTGGTTGCGGGCGGGTGCGCAGGGCTGCCGGATCGACACGGTGCCCGAGCGGGGCTGGGCGGTGGCGGATCGGTACGGGGTGCTGATGGATCTCGACCAGGCCAGGCCGTTCCTGAACACGGTCGCCGATGTCGCTGGCGTGCGGATCGTGTTCGTGGTGACGGATGATGACCGCCGCTTCCAGACGGTGTGCGCAGCGCTGCCGGAGCACGTCGAGCCGGTCCGGCTGTACGAGTCGTACCTGGCGAACTTCGAGATCAATCCGGGGAGGGAGTGAGCGGTGCGGTACACGCTCAAGGACTATCAGGCGGATGCGGTCCGGGACGTCCTCACCAACCTCGCGGAGGCGCGGGAGATGTTCCACAACCCGCGGCTGCGGCGCACGTCGCAGTTCGCGCTGACCGCGACCACCGGGGCGGGGAAGACCGTCATGGCGGCGGCGGCGATCGAGGCGGTGTTCTACGGCGACGACGATTTCGACTTCCCCGCCGACCCGACCGCGGTGGTGCTGTGGTTCTCCGATGACCCGAGCCTCAACGAGCAGACCCGGTTCCGGCTGATGGCGGCGTCCGACAAGCTCGGTCACTTCAACCTCGTCGTGATCCAGCACCCGTTCTCGCAGGAGAAGCTCACGCCGGGGAAGGTGTACTTCCTGAACACGGGCAAGCTCACCAAGTCCTCACTCCTGACGCACGGGTACGAGGGCGATGAC
>DASSSV010000541.1:0-2767 GCA_035708265.1 Thermomicrobiales bacterium
CTGCAATCCCCGGCCGGCCGGTGGAGCGCCGCGCCGGCGGCGGGAATCGGGACCGAACATGCCCGCCGGCTCGGGCGGGGGGACGGCGATGGCGCGGTTCCGGCGTCGGGGAGGGGCCGTGCTGGGGCTCGCGGTCGTGGGGCCGGCCGCGCTCGGGGTCGGCGGCGCGGCCGGCGAATGCTACCTGTGGCTCGGCCCGTGGGCGGGGGGGCTCGTCGGGTTGGGCGCGGGGCTGCCGCTCGCGCTCGGCGCGGGTTGGCTTGCCGGACGGGCCGCCTGGCCGCGGAGGCCGATCCTGGCATTCCGCGCGAGCGTCTGGCTCGCGCCCCGGCCGACGGGCGCGCGGCCCCAGCCGCCAGCGAACGCCGTCCCCCGACTGGCGACGCTGGGCGGTTGCGCGTCGTACCTCGCCGACACGCCCTGGCTCGACGGGTTCGATCCCCCGCGCTGACCGTCGCCCGACGGCGGCGCCCGCCGCCAGCGGGGCGCCGGATCCTCCGAGGAGGTCGCCATGCACGACCCCGAAGCCGCCACGCTGACGACCATCCGGGCGCGCCACCGCCAGGCGCGCGGCAAGGTCGGGCAGTACAACCTGGGCCGCTATTGCCGCGAGTGCAACGCGGACTGGCCCTGCGACACCGCCGTCCTCTTGGCCGTCGTGGACGCGCTGACCGCCGAGCGCGACGCCCTGCTGGCGACCCTGCGCCGCATCGACGCGCTCGGCGCGGACGGGCTCATCACGCGGGAGTCGGCGCGGGCGCTGGAGGCGATCCTGGCGCACACGCGCGGCGGCGAGGCCCCGCCGCTCCTCCAGCGCGAGCACGGCGCCGTCTGGGCGACCCCGGACGCCTGAGCGGTCGGATCGACACCCCCTGCCGGGCATGGCGCCTCTCGCCGCGCCCGGCGCATCGGGCAGCGCGGCCCGCGTCGTCACCCGACCGGTCGCGGCGCGCCGGGCCGTCACGCCGGCCATCAGCGCCCTCGGTTCCCACCCGGACTGCCTCTATCGTCGAACCGTGGCGGCCGGCTATCGCCGCCGGGCGGCGGCAGACTGTCCCGGCCCGGTGCGGGACCGATAGGCTATGGTGTTGGGCGATACCTCCCGCTAGAGTGGGGCTATGCTCGTGACTCCGGCAGCGGAGGGAGGCCCCGTGCGCGACGCGCGCCCCGCCAGCGGCAAGATCGGCGCCCTCGACGGCTATCGCGGCCTCGCCGCCGCGATGATCGTCGTTTACCACACCTATGAATACTCGATGGATTGGCATCCACGATACCAGCGCGAGTTCAGCGGCCTCGCGCACCCGGTCGCGATGCTCTTCCAGAATCTCGACGTGGGGGTGTCGCTCTTCTTCGTCCTCTCCGGCGCGCTCCTCTTCCGGCCGTTCGCGCGTTCGCTACTCGACGCCAGCTCTCTCCCCTCCATCCGCGCCTTCTTCCGGCGGCGGGTGCTACGCATCGTCCCGGTCTACTACGTGGCCCTGCTCGTCCTCTGGCCGTTCACCGCGCTCGGGCGCCCGGATGCCTGGTGCGACCTCGTCGAGCACCTCACCTTCACCCACATCTTCGACATGCCTCACGTGACCGATATCATCGGCGTGGAGTGGTCGCTGGCCGACGAGATGATCTATTACCTCTTCATCGGCGTCTTCGGCGTCGTCGTCGCCCGGTTCTGCCGGCGGCTGGCCACGCCCGCCGCGCGGTTCCGGCTCCTAGCCGGGCTCCTCGCGGCCGGCGCCATGATAGGCGCAGCCTACCGCTTTTGGTGCGCTGCGACGAATCCCACGAGCACCTGGGGCACCTTCAACCCGCTCTCGCGCTTCGATGCCTTCGCGTTCGGCATGCTGGTCGCCCTCGTCGCGGCGCGGTGGCCCGGCCTCGTGGCCGGCCGCACACCGGCGATAGTCCTCCGTGCCGGGGGCTTCGCGCTCATCGTCGTCGCGATGGCGCTGCGCTCGGCGACCTGGGCGATGTACCTCTACGTCCACAGCCTGGCCAGCGCCGGGTTCGCCCTCATCCTCCTGGTCAGCGTCGCCGGCCCCGCGACCGCGCCGTGGGAGCGGTTCTTCGGCAGCAGGCCACTCGGGTGGCTGGGCGCGATCTCCTACAGCCTCTACCTCTGGCACCTGTCGATTTTGCTGGCCGCGAGCCATGGCCCGATTGCGCTGACGCCGCCGGCGTTCGGCCGCAACGTCGCGATCGAGTTCGCGCTGGCGCTCGCCGTGGCGACGGTGAGCTACAGGCTGATCGAGCGCCCGGCGCTCCGGCTGCGCTACCGGGCCGCGCCCATCGCTCGGCCGGCGCCGGCCGGGGGAGGCGCTGCGCCCGCGCCGGGCGATTAGCGCCGGCGCCGAGGGTACTGGCCGGGGCCGGCCACCACGGCATCGTCCGCACCGCCCGCCGCCCGACGCGCTCCGTCGTCTTCGCCAATATCATCGCTCTCGACGCTGCCGCGGCGCGCGGGCCGGGGATACCCCCGTTCGCCCCGCGTCCCTCCTCGCGCGGTCGCCGACTAACCCACCCGGCCGGCTGGTAGAATGGTCGCGCGGGACGGTGACGCCGGTAGCGAGCAGGCGATACGGAGGGTGGCGATGTCGGCGCGAACGGATAGCCTGACCCTGGTGAAGGTCCAGGCGGCCGCGGACGGGCGGAACCCGGTGCCGTATTACCTCAACCTGGCGCACGTCGTCTGGGCGCGCGTCGATCAGACCGGCGCGGGGACGAGCATCACGCTGCGGCTGCTGACCGAGGAGCGCCTGACGGTGACGGG
>DASSSV010000542.1:0-3438 GCA_035708265.1 Thermomicrobiales bacterium
TCCTCGGCGGCCTCCACCATACCTACCAGCGCGCCGCGTGAGGCCGACGGATGGATTTCTAGCCACCACAGGACTGCAACGGCCACAGCCCCCGCTACGCCGCGGTCAAGCCGGGACTGGGGGGGCCTCTGCACCGACCCCATCGCCGTCTGGCCGGACGGCAAGGCGTACCGCTTCACCGACAACGGGCACTACATCGGCCACGACGAGCCGTCGGTGAAGTTCATCTCGAATGCGCCCGGCAGCGGCAATACCATGACCTACTTCATGCAGCTGGCGAAGGACCCCGCGGCGCCGCCGACGGCGACCGGCCCGGCGGTGACGGACTACGCGGAGCTCAGCCCGGCGCCGTGGTTCGGGCTCCCGCTCTGCGACCCCAAGTCCTACCCGCAGAACCGGTGTGCGCCCGACAGCGATACCAACACGGGCGGGATCAGCGACCCCAATGCGGCCGGCTCCGCCTTCATGGAGTTGCAATTCTATCCCCCGGGCTACCAGCCGTTCATCGATGTAAACGCCGGACGTCAAGCAGGGCGGGATCCGGGATAACAGTGTGGCAGGGGCTGCCGCCGCCATGCCGCTCGGGTGGGGCGCGGGCCCGGTCCGCCGCGTGGCCCTCCTTGCACTGCCGTGCGGCGCCGGGCTCAGGCCGACGCCGGCGCGGCTTGGTGGGGCGGCGCGCCGGTGGGCGCCGCGCCGGCCTCCGCGGGGCTCGCGGCTCCGGGCGCCAGCTCGCCATCCGGCGTCCGCCCGCGGGTCCGCCACGAGGGCCCCTTGAGGTAGAAGACCTGGCCGCGCTCGACGATGCGGTCGACCACGGCGGCCGCCAGCGAGGCGTCCTGGACCACGCCGCCCCATTCGCTCAGGCTCTTGTTGCTGGTGATGAGCGTCGGCCGGCGCGTGGCACGGCCGGCGACGATTTCGTACAGGGCCGGGCCGAAGCCGGGCTCCGTCGGCAGATAGCCCAGCTCGTCCAGCACCAGCACGTCGCAGGCGAGCAGCGGCCTGAGCACCCGCTGGCGGCCGCGCGCCGTCGCCGCCCGCCCCAGTTGGGTCGCCAGTTGCTGCGCCGTGACGAAGCGGGCGGTGTAGCCGAGTTGCACCTGCTTGGTGGCCACGCAGATGGCCAGCATCGTCTTGCCCAGGCCCGGCGCGCCGACCAGGGTCAGGTTGTGGGCCTGCTCGACGCAGCTCGGGTCGAGGTAGCGCAGGATGAGCTGGCGCTTGAGGTCGGGGCGGAAGCGGAAGTCGAACTGCTCGATGCTGGCGGCGTAGGGGAAGCCGGCCTCGCGCAGCCGGCGGGCGGTGTCGGCCGCCTGGCGGGCCGCGGCCTCGGCCTCCAGCAGCCCCGCCAGGAAGTCGGCGTAGCTGAGCCCCTCCTGGGCGGCGCGGTCCAGCCACTCCTGGGCCACGGCCGCCGCGTGGGGCAGGCGCAGGTGCTCCAGCAGCAGGCGCGGGTGGGCGCTCATCGCCCCGCCCCCGGCGCGACCGCCTCCTCGCGCGCGACGTCGACCTGCACCAGCGCCTCGTAGGCGCTCAGCGGCCGGTCGATCTCGGCCTGGCTGGGCACCCCCGGCAGGGCCAGCGGGGGGATGGCCGGCCGGGCGCGCGCCCGGCCCAGCAGCGCGCCCAGGGCCTCGGCGCTGTAGCGGCCGGCGCCGGCCGCCCGCGCCATCGCCGCGAGCAGGGCGGCGACGCCGTGCTCCTCGAGGAGGGCGTAGACGGCCAGCACCTCCGGCCCGAGGCGGGCCCGCTGCCGGCGCGACAGCTCGGTCATGAACGCCGCGGCCGGCTCGCCCAGCTCCAGCAGCGCCTGGCGGTACAGCATCACCTGCGCCCGCGGCTTGGCCGGGAAGAGCGGGGCGAAGTGCGCCGGGTCGACCACGCGCCGGCGGGCGCCGTCGGGGGCGCGGGGGTGGTCGGCCACCAGCGCGGTGTCGCGCCACAGGCGCACCCGCTCGCGGTGCAGCCGGACCGTCACCGGCGCGCCGACGTGGGCCACCGGCACCGAGTAGCGGTTGGTCCGCACGGTCACCAGCGCCTCGACCGAGACCTGGGCGTGCTCCAGCACGCCGTAGTCCCGCGCCGTCGCCGGCAGGGCCCCGCCCTGGGCCGCCTCCCGCGGCAGCAGCTCGGCCGGCGGCCGCCCGGTCGCCGCCGAGGGCCGGGCGTTGGCCTGCGCCTGCCAGTCGGCGGCCTGCGCCGCCAGGTCGGCGTCGTCGGCGAAGGCGCGGCCGGCGAGGAAGTTGCCCTTGACCCACTTGACCAGGTTCTCGACGGCGCCCTTCTGATTCGCCGCCCCGACCGCGCAGGCCTCGGGGTGGAAGCCGAACTCGGCGGCGAGCTGCAGCAGCGCCGGCGTCCAGATCGGCTGGCCGGCCGCGTCGCGGCCGCTGGTGACCGTCTTCATGTTGTCGAAGACCAGCACCCAGGGCACCCAGCCGAGGGCCGCGAAGCAGTCGACCAGCCCGCGCAGGAGCGTCTCCTGGCGCATGTCGCGGGTGAACCGGACCCAGGCCCAGCGGCTGTACTTCAGCCGGCAGGCCAGGAAGTAGCGCTTGCCCGGCGGCCGCGCGCCGAACGGGCAGCGGGCGACCTCGCCCCAATCGACCTGGAGGTACTCGGCCGGCAGCCCCTCGAAGCGCACCGGCACGTCGGCCTCGGCGCGCGCCAGCTCCAGCCGGATGCGCCGGACGTGGTCGCTGAAGACGGCCCGGCCGCCCGTGTAGGGCCGCGCGGGGTCGGCGCGGGCCAGCTCCAGCATGCGCACGATGCTCAGGCCCTGCCGCAGCCACTGCTCGATCTGGGCCCGATAGGGGTCGACCTGCGAGCGCCGCCGGCGTTTGGCCGGCCGCGCGTCGACCGGTTCCTTGAGCACGCGGGCGACGGTGGTCGGGCTGTGGCCGAGCTCCTCGGCGATCCGCCGGTGGCTCAGCCCGCGCTTGGCCAGCACTTTGATCGCGCTGCGTTCCATCTGCCGCAACATCCTTCCCCCCAGTCACTCGCTGGGGTTCTACTACGGCCGCGGCCGTGTGCCCCTACGTTATCCCGGATCGCGCCACACTTCTTCCCCGGATCTTACACCGCCCACGCCGCCGCGTCGTAGACCGCCTCCGCCGCCGCCGCCTCCCGGCGCAGCCGCGCGTAGGTCGCCCGGTGCATCCCGCGCGGCCGGGGCGGGAACGGGGCGAGCGGGCCGGCGCCCCCGCCCAGCCGGGCGCGGAGCCGCCGCGCCTTCGTCAGCGCGCGGTCGTGCTGCCCCTGCCGCTGGCTCCGGTAGACGAGCCGCTCGCAGCGCCGGCAGCGCCAGCCCGCGCCGCCCAGGTACAGGACCGCGGCGCGGCGCCCGCAGCCGGGGCAGACGAACCAGGGCCGCCGGCCGCCGTAGTGGCAGTCGGTCCACGCCAGGTCGAGCGCCGCGTGCCGGTCCTCCCAGCC
>DASSSV010000543.1:0-7817 GCA_035708265.1 Thermomicrobiales bacterium
CGGCTCCCCGGCGCAGCCGACATGGCTATTGCTTGCTCCGGACATTTGTGCCAAACTGCCCTCGCCTCCACTACCCGCTCACCGCCGCCCGGCCCGCCCGCTCGGGGCCGCGCGGCGCGCCCGTCATCGGCCGCCCGCCCGCGGCACCGGCCCCGCCGCGACGTACTCGATCGCGACCGTCGCCGGCCCGGAGCGCTCCCCAGCGGCAGCGGCGTAGGTGATCCGCGGCGCGGCGACGCCGGCGAGCGCGGCCTCGAACGCCGCCGCGTAGTAGTCCAGCGCGGCGTCGATCGCCGCCAGCGCCGGCAGCAAGTGGTCGCGGTAGAACCCGTCGAAGAGCCGCACGCGCTCCGACATCGGGAGTTTCGTCATGCCTCCTGCCCTCCCCGCTCCCGCGCGTCGCCGAACTCGATCAGGGCGTCGAGCGCGGCCCGATTGACGAGCACGCGCCCGCCCACGCGCGCCGTCGGCACCGGGAACTTGCCGGCCGCGACCAGATCGTAACTCGTGCCGCGGCTGATCCCGAGCCGCCGCCGCGCCTCGGCCAACGTCACCATCTCCGACTGCGGCGAGTCGCCGCCCGTCGCCCGCCTCGTCGCCCGCGTCTGCGTCTGAGCCACTGTCCCCTCCTTGCGTTTAGGAGCGCTCGCCATTTTCCCGGCAGGTATTATCCCCTGCCGTATCCGAACACGGCAGAAGTGTACCGCATGTACGGACGGTGAGCAATGCCGCCAGGACAAGAAAAACCCGGCCGCGGGGCCGGGTCGGGTTGGCCGATGGCGTCGGGGCCGGCACGCCGTCAGTCGGCGGCGAGCGCGGCGAGGTCGCTGGCGGTCGCGCGGATGGTCAGCGGAGTGCGATTGCGTCCTGATGAGGCACGTCGCCGAGCACGACATGCACCACGGCGGCGAACTCTTCTTCACGCTCGGGATGTACGGCCTACCGACGCCCGACCTGTAACCCCGTCAGTCGGCGCGGGCGAGCACCTGGGTGTCGCGCCCGATGCCGCGGTAGGGGTCGGTGGCGCGGACGGCGCGCTCCAGCGCCGCGACCGCGTCGTAGAAGGCGGGCTCGCCCTTGCGCGGGTCGGCGACGTAGTCATAGAACATCCGCACGCCGTACCAGGCGACGACGCGCAGCCCCGCGCCCTCCGTCAGCGCGCGCAGCGCGGCGGGCGGGAAGGTGCGCGCGACGATGCCGAAGCGGTTGCGGTGCTCGTCCCGCCCCAGGTGTGCCAGGGCGCCGGCCGGGTCGCCGTGCAGGAGGAGCGACACCAGCGGTAGCGCGTCGGCGTTCATCGCCAGGAGCGAGAGGACGCCACCCGGCCGGAGGACGCCGGCCAGCGCCCGCGCGACCGCCGCCGGGTCGGCGACGTATTCCAGGACGTTGTGGCAGAGCGCGATGTCGAAGCGCTGCGCGCCGAGCGCCGCGGCGCGCCCTTCCAGCGGCGCCTGGACGAAGCGGCAGCGCCCGGCCACGCCGAGTCGTGCGGCCTTCTCGCGCGCGATGGCGAGCATCGCCGGCGCGGGGTCGAGGAGCGTCAGGTCGCGACAGGCCCCGCGCGCCAGCAGGCGCAGCCCCAGTTCCCCCGTGCCGCCGCCAGCGTCGAGGACGCACCTGCCGCCCGGCGTCGCGGGCGGCAGGTGCCCGATCAGGTTGTCGAGCGCCAGGTCGTACTTCAGCCGGTTCCACGGCTCGGCCAGACTCGCCTCGAACTCCGCCGCCGCGGCGTCGAATGCCGCCATCGCGTCCCTCTGAGTAGGGAGTCGAGAGTCGAGAGTGGGGGCTTCCGCAGGCGGAACCGGTCGGCGGGAGCAAGCCGGTACTGCCGACTGCCGACTGCCGACTGCCGACTCATCTACCCCGCGCGCCGTCCTCGCGGAAGAAGCTCATCAGCCCGTCGGTGAAGCCGCCCGTCTCCTCCTGCCCGAGCACCTCGACGAAGAAGATGCGCGACCAGGGGTAGAGCACCGCCGTCGCATCCTGCTGGAGCGTGGCGAGCGGCTTGCCGTCGCGACGGCGCGGGTTGGTCACCTTCAGGAACTGGTGGGTCGGGTCGGGCATCGCCTCGATGTCGGCGATGAACGGGTCCTCGTTGTGGACGTGCAAGATGATCTGGAGTGCCACGATGTCCTCCGGCAGGGCGTAGCGTCGTCGTTGTCCTCGTTCAAGAAGATACCGTCAAGAAGTCGCGGTCGCGCGTGAGCGGGCCGGCCGATCACTCCGCCTGTTCGCCGGTCGCCAGCCCATAGACCTTGCCGTCGGTCCCCCCGATCACCAGGAGGCCGCCGTGCAGCAGCGGCGAGGCCGGCACCGGCTTCCCGAGGGGGAAGGACCAGCTCGGCGCGCCGGTCGCGCGGTCGAGGCAATGGACCGCGCCGTCGAGGCCGCCGTAATAGATCCGCTCCGCGCTGGCCGCGGCCGAGGAGGTCACCCGGCCGCCCGTGGTCGACTCCCAGGCGCGCTCGCCGGTGCGCAGGTCGAGCGCATAGAAGCGCCCGTCGGTCGAGCCGACGTAGGCGCGGGCGTCGCGGAGTGCCGCCGTCGCCATCACCGGCCCGCCCGTCTCGCAGCGCCAGCGCTGGTCGCCGTGCTTGAGCCCGAGGCCGTAGACCGAGCCGTCGAGCGAGCCGCAGACGACGATGTCGTGGTCGGCCACCGGCGAGGCGATCACCGGCCGGGCGGTGGCGAAGCGCCAGACCTGCCGCCCGGTCCCCTGCGCCAGCGCGTAGATGAAGCCGTCGTCCGAGCCGACGATCGCCAGGTCGTCGACGAGCAGCACCGACGAGCGGACCGGCCCGTAGGTGCGGTAGCGCCAGAGGAGGTCGCCGCTGGCGGTGTCGAGCTTGTAGACGAAGCAGTCGTCGGAGCCGACGTAGACGGCGTGGCCGCTCACGCGCGGCGAGGAGCGCACCGGCATGTTGGTCTTGAAGCGCCAGGCCATCTTGCCCCGGTCGAGCGTCACGCCGTAGACCGCGCCGTCCTCGCTGCCGACGATCGCGAGGTCGCCGGCGACCGCGGGCGTACCGCAGATGCCGCGGCCGGTGGGGTGGCGCCAGCGGACCAGACCGCCGGCCGCCTCGACGGCGTAGAGCGTCCCGTCGTAGGAGCCGATCAGCACGGTGTCGCCGGCGGCCGCGCCCTTGCCGCGCACCTCGTCGCCGGTCGCCACCGACCAGGCCAGGCGCTCCTCCACCGGCAGCGGCTCCAGCCGCTCGGCGGGTTCGGCGGGCGCCGGGCGCGCGGCGGGCAGGGGGGCCATCGTCTCCAGCGCCGGGAGGATGCGCGAGGGGAGCGGGCGCGCGCGGGTCAGCCCCCCGGCGACGACGACGCGGGTGGGGCGGCAGTCGAGCAGCGCGACCTTGAACTCCGCCGCCGAGGCGAAGCGGTCGGCCGGGGCGTAGGAGACGGCCTTGAGGATGGCGGCCTCGAACTTCTCGCTGAGCGCCGGGTTGAGCGAGCGCGGCGGCCGCTGGTCGAACGTGAAGGGCGTCTCGAAGCGGGGGTCGTTGCCGGTGGCGATGTGGTGCAGCGTCGCGCCGAGCGCGTAGATGTCGCCGCGGGCGTCGGCGATGCCCCGGTACTGCTCGGGCGGCGCGTAGCCCTCGGTGCCGATCATCGTGCCGCGCTGCGCGTTCTGGAAAGTCCGCGCGATGCCGAAGTCGATCAGCATCAGCGAGCGGTCGTCGCGCATCATGATGTTGGACGGCTTGAGGTCGCGGAAGATCACCGGGGCGGGTTGCTGGCCGTGCAGGTAGGTCAGCACGTCGCAGATCTGCACGCCCCACTCGATGACCTCGGCCTCGGGGAAGCCGTTGATCGTCTCGTTGACCACCACCTCGAGGTTGCGGCCGGGCACGAACTCCTGCACGAGGTAGATGCGCCCGTTCTCGCCGAAGAAGTCGTAGATCTTCGGGATCAGCGGGTGCGACAGGACGGCGAGGAGGCCGGCTTCGCGCTCGAAGTTGGCCAGGCGCAGCATCCGCGTGCGCTCGCTCGTCGCCGTGTCATACATCTCCTTGACGGCGCAGACGCGCTCCACGTTGGTGAAGTGGAGGTCGAGCGCCTTGTAGACGACGCTCATCCCGCCCGCGCCGAGCGGGGTGACGATGCGGTAGCGGCCCTGGAGGATCGTGCCCTCGCGCAGCCGGGCGTTGCGCTGCGCGCCGGCGGCGCTCCCGGCGCCCCGCGCGCGCGGCGCGGCCGCGGGCCGCGGCGGCTCCCCCTCGCCCTTCTGCGCCTGTCTCCTGAGAACCAGGGTACACCGCCTCCCGCTCGCTGCGCGGCGCGGGCCATATGGCCCACCGCGGGCCCCGGCGTCGGTCGCCGGGCCCGGCTACTCCACCGCCGAGTATAGGGGACGGCCGCAGCGGGGAACAGGCGATGCGGATAGGCGAAAGGTCCCATCTTCGAGGGGGTAGGAGGTAGGCGTTAGGCGTTAGGGGGCCATGTAGGGACAGCGGCTAACCGGATGAGCACGCGCCCCGCTTCGAGACCCCATCGCCTATCGTCGTCTATCCACTAACGCCTAATGCCTGAGCGCGGAACGGCGCGGCGGCGCGGCGTGTTATACTAAGCGGAGGCAACGCGGCCCGGCGCGTCGGAGGCATGATGGTTTACGAGGAACAGGACACGTCACGGTCGCCCGTTGCCCACAGTACGCCAGCGCCGCCGCCGAGCCCTGACGCTGCCGAGAACGCCAACCGCCCCAAGGAGCGGGGCCTCGGCTTCGTGCGCGAGCTGGCCGAGACGATCCTCCTCACGCTCGTCATCTTCCTGGCGGTGCGCGCCCTCGTCGTCAACTTCCGGGTCGAGGGCGACAGCATGCGCCCCAACCTCGACAACGGGCAGTACCTCCTCGTCAACAAGGCCGTCTACTTCCACTTCGACCTCAACGCCATCCGCAACCTGATCCCCGGCCAGCACCACGAGGGGAAGGACATCGTCTACCTCTTCCACCCGCCCGAGCGCGGCGACATCATCGTGCTCAACCCGCCCGTGCGCACCGACAAGCCCTACATCAAGCGGGTGATCGCGCTGCCGGGCGAGACGGTGGCGATCCACGACGGCAAGGTCTTCGTCGACGGCAAGCCGCTCAACGAGCCCTACATCGCCGACCCGCCGCGCTACGTCTTCCCCGGCCCCTTCGACGGCGGTGGCGTCTACACCGTGCCGGCCAACATGGTCTTCGTGCTGGGCGACAATCGCAACAACAGCAGCGACTCCCACATCTTCGGGCCGGTCGCGCTCGACGCGGTGATCGGCAAGGCGTTCTTCGCCTACTGGCCGCCGCACGAGGCCGGCCTGGTGCCCCACGAGCGCTACAACCGGGTCGGGCCGTAGCGGCGGAGTCGGGTAGTCGAGTAGTCGGGCGGGGTTGGCGGTCCCGCGGCGTTGACCGACCCGGCCCACCGCATCTGCCGGCTGTGGTCGCGACGCGACGTCTCATCAGCACCCGCCGCCGGCGCTGCCCCGACCCTCGTCGCTCTCCGAACTCGGCTCGCCCCCTCGCTTGGGCCCCTTCGCCGCGCTCCTCATGTGCCCGGCTTGCGGCCATCCGAGCACCTCGATTGGCCACTGTCGGGACAATCGTACCGGCCCCGGTCGGGACCTTCGTCCCATTGGTCGGTACGGACGGCCCGTGTAGGCTAGGGTGATGGAGATTGAAGCGCCGAGCGGGAGGGGCCGTCTCCCGTCAACTGTCAACCCGGGGCCCGTTCTCGGCCCGCGCCTGTGCTATACTTTCCGTGGCCCAGCGCCACGCGCGACCGGGGGAGTGGCGGAATCGGCAGACGCGCTAGCCTTAGGAGCTAGTTCCGCAAGGAGTGTGGGTTCGAGTCCCACCTTCCCCACCCGGCATCCCGGCGGCGCGGGCCCCGTGGCCCGCGACCGCGCGTAGAAGAGGGCAAGCGCCGCAGATGATTACCGTGCTCCTGGCCGACGACCATTCCCTCTTCCGCAAGGGCCTGCGGAACATGCTCGAGATCGAGGACGACCTGCGCGTCGTCGGCGAGGCGCGCGACGGCGCCGAGGCCATCCAACTCGCCCATGAACTCCGCCCCGACGTCACCCTCCTCGACATCAACATGCCGGTCAAAGACGGCGTCGAGACCGCCCGCGACCTCCGTCGCGACTTCCCCGCGATGGGGATCATCATGCTGACGATGTTCGCGGAGGAGGAGTTCGTCACGCGCGCGATGGAGGCCGGCGCCGACGGCTATCTCCTCAAGGACACCCCCTTCGACGACGTCGTCGCCGCGGTCCGCACCGCCGCCCGCAGGCGAGCGGGAGTCGAGAGTAGGGAGTAGCGAGCACCGGCTGACTATCGCTGACCGGTTGCCCTATGGGAGCCGCCTCTGCCGTCTGCCGTCTGCCGTCTGCCGTCTGCCGTCTCGCCCCGGTGACGCTTGACGCCCCCGCCCCGTATAGAGAAGATGAACCCCGGCGGCCGCGACGCCGGCCGGGGCACGAGCGCGGGAGGTGTGTCCGTTGAGTACCGTCGAAGCGGCGCTGGCCAAGATCCCCTTCCTCTCCGGCCTGGACGCCGATTGCCGCAAACAGGTGGCCGACCAGGTCGACCTGCGCGACTACCCCGAGGGCGCCACCATCGTCGAGCAGGACGACCCCGGCCGGACGCTGTACATCATCCTGCGCGGCCGCGTGCGCGTCGTCCGCCACAGCCGCAGCGCCGAGACCGCGGCGCCCCTCGCCGAGTTCGGGCCCGGCGAGTTCTTCGGCGAGATGGCCCTGCTGGAGAACCTACCCCGCTCGGCCGACGTGATCGCCACCACCCCGACCACCTGCGCGCTCCTCACCTGGGAGGTCTTCCACACCTGCCTCCTCGGCAACCCCGACGTCGCCCAGGCGCTCCTGGCGACGCTCAGCCGCCGCCTGCGCGCCCTCTCCGAACTGCACGAGCGGCCGCGCGTCGACACCAAGGCGCCGGCCAAGGAGCGCGAGCGCCGCATCCTCGAACAGGGCGAGCTCTCGATGACCAGCGACATCCGCGACGCGCTGGTCATCAAGGAGCACAACCACTTCACCATCTTCGACCCGCTCGGCAACATCCCCCCCGGCAACACCGCCGGCCTGGGGCTGTACCTCGGCGATACCCGCCACCTGTCGGCCTACGAGCTGAGCCTGGGGCGCGTCCACGCCGTCGTCCTGGTCAGCACGGCGCAGCTCGGCTACGCCGCCGAGCAGCAACTGACCAACCGCGACCTCACCACCGACAAGGTGACGATCCGCAAGGAGACGATCCTGGTCAGCCGCGACCGCGTGGCGCACGACGCCGGCTTCTGGGAGGAGATCGTCGTCCGCAACTTCAACCCCTTCCCGGTGCAGGTCGAGGTCCACATCCAGTATGCCGCCGACTTCGCCGACCTCTTCGAGGTGCGCGGCATCGGCCGCACCAGGCGCGGCACGATGCGCCACCCCGTCGTCGGCGAGGACACAGTCACCCTCGGCTACGACGGGCTGGACGGGCGCTACTACGAGACGGCGTTGACCTTCACCCCGCGGCCGGCGCGCCTGAGCGGCTCGACGATGGTCTGCCGCCTGCACGTCGCGGCGCTGGGGGAGGGCGGCCTGACCGTCAACGTCGCCGCGCGCACCACCGGCGACGGCGTGGTCGAGGGGCGGGATCTCGCCCAGGTGCCCGACGCCGCGACGCAGATCGAGCGCGCCAAGCACTCCTACCAGGAGTGGCGCGCCGCCGCGACGCAGATCGACAGCGCCAACGAGCTCTTCGACGCCACGATCGCCCGCTCGCTCGACGACCTGCGCCTGCTGGTCAACCGCCTCGGCGACCAGTGGTA
>DASSSV010000544.1:0-32429 GCA_035708265.1 Thermomicrobiales bacterium
TATCGAGTGCTTCATCGGCAAACTCAAGTACTTCCGGCGCATCTTCTCGCGCTTCGACAAGTACGCCACCCGTTACCTGGCCTTCATCCACTTCGCCAGCATGTGCATCTGGCTCAAATGATCTCGTCAACAGAACCTAGCCGCGGCGCTCAGGCGCCGTAGTCGCGCGGGTACTGGTTGAGGCGGTCGGCGATGTGCTGGCAGGCGGTGTTGAGCGAGCGCTCGACCCCCCAGGGCGTGCCGAAGGCGCAGACGCGCGCGCTGATCGCCTCGACCGACTCCCCCTGGGCGTACCAGAAGACGATGCGCGGCAGGCGCTCGTGGTAGTGGGGCGGGCAGCGCTCGACGTCGGGCGCGGGCAGCCAGTCGGACGGCCGCGCCACGCAGCGACTGACCGCCCGGCCGCGCTCGGTGCGGCCGCGGTCGCGCAAGAGTTCGCGCACCTCGCGGGCGGTGTAGCCGGGCGTGCGGATCAGCCAGCCCTCGGGGCCGAGCGGGAGGAACTTGCGAACGCTGCTCGTGTGGGTCGTGATCATCGGCGCACCTACACTCTCTCGCGGCTCCCACGGGCGAGAGCCCGAGCGCCGCGCCGGGCGCGGGCTGCTTGATGCGCTTCGCGGACGCCTCCGGGGTCAGCTGCCGGGTTCGGGCACGAAGCGCCGCTGGCCCTAGACGCGCTGGCCGCGCCATTCACCCCCTGACGTTGGGTCCCCCGGCCGGCCGCCGACGCGACCGGTTCGGCGCGGGACGAGCACCGCGGGCCGCGCGCCTGGCGGTCCCCCGACTCCACCCTCCCAACTCCGAAGTATAGGCCATGCGCGGCGCCGCGACCATCCCTCGGAAGTACCGGGGGGCGCGGCGTGGCGAGGAGGGGCGACGGGCGGGCGGTTACGCGCCCGCGGTTGAAACCGCGGCTAGAGGCGCCTCACGGCGCCGCGAACCCGCGCCCAGAGGGCACCCGGCGGGTTGGGACGGGACCTCGTGCCCAGTCCGCGGAGGCGGACTTCGCGGCGAGCGATAGCGAGCCTCTAGCGACGGTTTCAATCGCCGGCGCGTCGCCCGCGGAGCCGCGCTCTCAACGGCCGAGCAGCGCGCGCTCGATCGCTTCGCCGACCGTGCGCGCGCGGACGACGTTGAGGCCGTCCGGCTGGGCCAGCTTGCCGCGCCGCACCGTCGCCGGGACGATCGCGCGGGTGAAGCCGAGCCGCGCCGCCTCGTGCAGCCGGCGGTCGAGGTCGCCGACCGAGCGCAACTCGCCCGACAGGCCGATCTCGCCGATCATCACCGTGCCGGCGTCGATCGGCACGTCGCGGAACGACGAGGCGATGGCCGCCGCGACCGCGAGGTCCACCGCCGGCTCGTCCACCTTCAGCCCGCCGACGACGTTGACGAAGACGTCCTGGCCGCCGAGCGGCAGCCCGACGCGCTTGGAGAGGACGGCGGAGAGCATCTGGAGGCGGCCGGCGTCGACGCCGTTGGCGGTGCGGCGCGGCATCGGGTTCTGGGTGGTCGAGGTGAGCGCCTGTACTTCCACCAGGAGCGGCCGGGTGCCCTCCAGCGTGACCGCGACGGTCGAGCCGGCCGCGTCGTCGACGCGCTCCTGCAGGAACGCCTCGGAGGGGTTGCGGATCTCGCGCATCCCGCTGTCGCTCATCTCGAAAATGCCGACCTCGTTGGTCGAGCCGAAGCGGTTCTTGGCCGCGCGCAGGATGCGGTACTGGCCGAAGCGGTCCCCCTCCAGATAGAGCACCGCGTCGACTATGTGCTCCAGCACGCGCGGCCCGGCCAGCGAGCCCTCCTTGGTGACGTGCCCGACGATCAACACCGGCACCTGCGCCGGCTTGGCCCAGCGCATCAGCCGCTCGGCGCAGCCGCGCACCTGGCTGACGCTCCCCGCCGCCGAGGTGAGGTCTTCCAGATAGACCGTCTGGATCGAGTCGACCACCAGCAGGCCGGGCGGCTCGGCCGCGACGGCGTCGAGGACGAGGTCGAGGTTCGTCTCCGAGAGGACCGCCAGGCCCGCGGTCGGCAGCCCCAGCCGGTCCGCGCGCAGCTTGAGCTGCTGCGCCGACTCCTCGGCCGAGACGTAGAGCGCGCCACCTTCACGCAGCGCTAAATGGGCCGCAACCTCAGTGATGAGCGTCGACTTTCCGACCCCCGGGTCCCCGCCGATCAGGACGAGCGAGCCGGGGACGAGGCCGCCGCCGACGACCCGGTTGAACTCCTCCATCGGCACGCGCAGCCGCTCGTGCCCGCTCCCGCTGACCTCGCCGAGCGGCGTGGGGCGCACCAGTGGCGGGCGCCTCGGGCGTGCGCGGTCGAGGCGGTTGCCGGCGACCGTCGCGGGCGCGGCGCGCTCGACGATCGTCTCCAGCATCGTCTCCCACTGCTCGCATTGCGGGCAGCGGCCGTGCCATTTCGTGCTGGTGAAGCCGCAGTTCTGGCAGACGAACTGAGTAGTCGTCTTCGGCATCTAGGTGTCGCTTTCTCGCTCGGGCCGCTCCGTGCCCGCGTCGGTGCCGGTCGGCCCGCCCGCCGCCAGCTCGAGCCGGCCCAGCGCTATGAGACTCTCCAGGTCGGCGCTGTCCTCCGGGCGGTAAGCCTGCACCGCGCGGCGGACGTCGGCGAGCGCGGCGTCGTCGGCCGCGCCGAGCATCCGGCTGACGTCGGCGAGGTCCTGGGCGCGGCTGGCGGCCAGTTTCAGCAGCACCAGGTAGGGCAACGCGATCACCGGCTCGCCGGCCGGCGACCGGTTGGGATTCATCACCGCGTCGCGCACCCACGGCTCGGCCGACTCCAGCACGGCGAGTCGGTCGTCGTCGGGCGCGCGCCAGGCGGAGCCGCCGACGGTCAGGTCGCCCTCGCGCACCCAGCCGAGCGCCCGCAACTCGCCGTGAAGCGCCGGTGCGTCGCCGGCCGCGACCAGCAGGTCGAGGTCGAGCGTCAGCCGCTGCGGCATGTAGAGCGCCGTGGCGACGCCGCCGACGATGACGCAGGGGGTGGCGAGGCGCCGCACGTCGAGCGCCACCGGCAACTCCTTCCAGGTGCGCGCCAGCAGGAAGTCGCGCGCGCTGCCGCTCCCCGGTCGCGCGCGCCGCAGGGCGAGCGCCAGGAACGCCTTGCGCCGGCTCGCCACGGCCTGCGCGCCCATCATCCCGGCGACCTCCAGAAAACGCGGGGGGCGCCGGCCGACCGGCGCCCCCCAAGTATAGCACATGCGTTCGACTGACGGCGGGCCCGCTACGAGACCGGGACCAGCGCCTCGACCTCGGTGAGCTTGATCTCGCCGTCCTCGACCGTGACCCGGACGGTGTGGCCGGGGTGGAAGCGGCCGTCGAGCAGCCCCTCGGCCAGCGGATCCTCGATCACGTTCTGGATCAGCCGGCGCAGCGGGCGGGCGCCGTAGGTGTGGTCGTAGCCCTGCTCGGCCAGCGCGTCCTTCGCCTCGTCGGTGATTTCCAGCGTGATCTCCTGCTCGCCGAGTTGCTGACGCATCCGCACGAGGTTGATGTCCACGATCTCGCGCAGTTGCGGGCGCGTCAGGCTGTGGAAGACGATGATGCTGTCGATCCGGTTGAGGAACTCCGGCTTGAACGTCTTCTTGAGCTGGTCGAGGACCTTGTCCTTCATCTTGTCGTATTCGCTCTGGCTCTTGCGCGTCTCGTCCTGGTGGACGACGAAGCCCAGCGTCAGCTCGCGCGTGATCGCCTCGGCGCCGACGTTCGAGGTCATGATGATGATCGTGTTGCGGAAGTCGACCCGCCGGCCCTTGGCGTCGGCCAGGTTGCCGTCCTCGAGGATCTGCAACAGCATGTTGAAGGCTTCGGGGTGCGCCTTCTCGATCTCGTCGAGCAGGATCACCGCGTACGACTTGCGCCGCACCTTCTCGGTCAACTCGCCGCCCTCCTCGTAGCCGACGTAGCCCGGAGGCGCGCCGACGAGGCGGGAGACGTTGTGCCGCTCCATGAACTCGGACATGTCGATCTTGATCAGCGCGTCCTCGGAGCCGAACATGAACTCCGCCAGCGCCTTGGCCAGTTCGCTCTTGCCGACGCCGGTCGGGCCGAGGAAGATGAACGAGCCGATCGGCCGCTTCGGGTCCTTCAGGCCGGCGCGCGCCCGGCGCACCGCCTTCGAGAGCGTGGTGATCGCCTCGTCCTGGGCGACGACCCGCTCGTGCAGCGCCGCCTCCATCTGCAGCAGCCGCTCCGACTCCTCGCCGGCGATGCGGGTCAGCGGGATGCCGGTCCACATCGAGACGACCTGGGCGATATCCTCCTCGGAGACGACCGGCTCCTCCTGCTGCTGCTCGTCCTTCCAGTCCTTCTCCAGCACGCTGATCCGCTCCCGGAGCTTCTTCTCGCGGTCGCGGAGCGAACTGGCCAGGTCGAAGTCCTGCGCGGCGATCGCCGCCTCCAGCTCGCTGCGCAGCGCCTCCAGCCCGCGCATCGCTTCTTTGAGGCTCGGCGGCGAGGCCGAGCGGTACATGCGCACGCGCGAGGCCGCTTCGTCGATCAGGTCGATCGCCTTGTCGGGCATGAAGCGGTCGGTGACGTAGCGCGAGGCGAGGTTGGCCGCGGCCTTGAGCGCCTCGTCGCTGATCTTCAGCTTGTGGTGCTCCTCGTAGCGCTCGCGGATCCCCTCGAGGATCGCGACCGTCTCCTCGACCGTCGGCTCGCTGACCTGGATCGGCTGGAAGCGCCGCTCCAGCGCCGCGTCGCGCTCGATGTACTTGCGGTACTCGTCCAGCGTCGTCGCGCCGATCGTCTGCAGCTCGCCGCGCGAGAGCGCCGGCTTGAGGATGTTGGCCGCGTCGACCGCGCCCTCGGCCGCGCCCGCGCCGACGAGGGTGTGCAACTCGTCGATGAAGATGATCGACTGGGTCTCCTTGACCTCGGCGACGATCTTCTTCAGCCGCTCCTCGAACTCGCCGCGGTACTTGGTGCCCGCGACCAGCGCGCCGATGTCGAGCATGACCAGCCGCTTGTTCTGCAACTGCTCCGGCACGTCGCCCGCGATGATCCGCTGCGCCAGCCCCTCGACGATCGCCGTCTTACCGACGCCCGGCTCGCCGATCAGCGCGGGGTTGTTCTTGGTGCGGCGGGAGAGGATCTGCATCACCCGCTCGACCTCGGCCAGCCGCCCGACGACCGGGTCGAGCTTGCCCTGGCGCGCCGCCTCGGTCATGTCGAAGCCGAGCGCGTCCATGTAGGGGGTCTTGGTCGACTGCTTGCCGCCCTGGCTGTAGCTGCCCTGCGAGGAGACGACCTGCATCACCTGGGCGCGCACCTTCTCCAGGCTGACGCCGAGGCTCTCCAGCACGCCCGCGGCGATGCCCTCGCCCTCGCGGACGAGGCCCAGGAGCAGGTGCTCGGTGCCGATGTAGTGGTGGTTGAGGCGGCGCGCCTCGTCGACCGCCAGCTCGATGACCTTCTTGGCCCGCGGCGTCAGGCCGATCTCGCCCATGATCATGGACTCGCCGCGGCCGATGATGAACTCGACCGCGCTGCGCACCTTGGGGAGCTGCACGCCGAGGTTGTTGAGCACGCGGGCGGCGACCCCGTCGCCCTCGCGCACGAGGCCGAGCAAGAGGTGCTCGGTCCCGATGTAGTTGTGATTGAAGCGTTGCGCCTCTTCCTGCGCCAGCGTCAGGACGCGACGCGCCCGCTCGGTGAACTTGTCGAACTTGTCAGCCATGCTGTTCCCCCATTGTCATGCCGCGGGCCCACGGACACCCGTCGCCAGGGCAGTGGCGCCGCACCCTTTGCTGAACCGCAGCCCCCACAGCCGAAATAGCGGTGGGGGCTGCGCCGCTCAGTGCCGAGGCCACTGCGCCACTGGTTGTCAACGGTGCGTCCGGCTGGCGGTGCCCGTAAGGGTACAGGCCTCCACCATGCGCGGCCGGCGGCACCAGCGCCGGGTTATGGCGCCGGTGTCGTCGGCTCGTGATCGGGATTCCCACCCGCGCCCGACTCGCCGCCCGGCTCCAGGCCGACCGGCCCGGCCTCGCGACGCGGCGACACCGCGAACGCGGCGTCGAAGCCGCCGCCATCGGCCGCCCGGCGCAGGCTCAGGCCCATGCGCCGGCGCTGCGGGTCGATGCGGATGATGCGGACCTGCACCTCCTGGCCCTCCTGGACGACCTCGCGCGGGTGGTTGACCCGCTCGTCGGAGAGCTCGGAGACGTGGATCAGGCCCTCGATGCCATCCTCGATGCGCGCGAACGCGCCGAAGTTGGCCAGTTGGGTGATCGTCGCGGGGACGATCTGCCCGATCTCGTACTTCTGCGCCACGCGGCTCCACGGCTCGGGCTGCGTGCGCTTGATCGAGAGGGCGATCTTCTTCTCCTGCGGGTTGACGTTGAGGACGTAGACGTCGACCTCGTCGCCGACCTTGAGGACTTCGCTGGGGTGCTTGACCCGGCTCCAGGAGATCTCGGAGAGGTGGACCAGCCCGTCGGCCCCGCCGATGTCGACGAAGGCGCCGAAGTCGGCGATGGAGGAGACGCGGCCGCGCTTGGTCTCGCCCTCGTGCAGGTTCTCGATCAACTTCTCCTTCATCGCGTCGCGGCGCTCCTGCACCGCCATGCGCTCGGAGAGGATCAGCCGGTTGCGGTGCCGGTTGATCTCGATCACCTTGAGGGGTAGCACCTGGCCGACGAGGCGGGCCATGTCGGCCTGCTTCGAGGCGTCGTCGCCGCCGCGGATCTCGGTCACCTGGGAGGCCGGGACGAAGCCGCGCACCCCGTCGAGGTTGACCAGCAGGCCCCCCTTGTTGTAGTTGGTGACCTGGGCCTGGATCACCTCGTTCTTGTCGTAGTGCTCCTGCAGCACCCGCCAGCTCTTCTCCTGGCGCGCCTTGTCGATCGAGAGGACCGTGTGGCCCTCCTGATTCTCCGGCTGCACCACGAAGACGAGCACCTGGTCGCCCACCTTGAGCTGGGCGACCTCGTCCGAAGTCAACGTCGAGTATTCCCGGCTGGGGATGATCCCCTCGGACTTCGACCCGATGTCGATCAGGAACTCGTCGCGGTCCCGCTGCATGATCACGCCGTCGAGCACGTCGCCGTACTTGAGCGCGCGATAATCGTGGCTCGGGTCGTCGAGCAGTTGCTGCATCAACGACACCTCGCCGTCCGCGCCGGCCGTCGGGGCGGCCTCCGCGATCGGCTGCGCCACCGGCGCGCCCTCGTCCCGTTGCTCGGATTGCAGCGGCGGCGTCCCCGGCATCGTCTCGGCGCCGTCCATCCGCGTAGCGCGGTCTTCCATCACGAACGTTCCACTCCCCTCAATCCCGTACCCGGTCGCGTCCCGGATGGGCGGGTCGCAGCCGCTGCGCGCAGTGGTTGCTGGTGCTCCCATCCTGAGACAATGCCATTATAGTATAGCGCGCGCGTCAATCGCAAGAATCCGGCCCCCTCAGTACCTCGCCCGTCGAGGCGCACGTCGCGTGCCAGGCCGGCGTCACCGCGCGGCCGCCGCCTGCCGCGCCCCGGCCGGCACGGCATAGCCGAGATCGCCGAGCGCCGCCCCGAGCGCGTCGAGCGCCGCGGCCAGTTCCGGCTCGTGGACGTAGCCGAGGTGCCCGATGCGGATGATCCGCCCGGCCAGCTTCCCCTGCCCCCCGGCGATGACGACGTCGTAGCGCTCGCGCAGGTGGTCGAGGAGCGCCTTCGCCTCGATCCCCTCCGGCACCACCGCCGTGGTGACGCTATTCGAGGCGTGGGCCGGGTCGGCGAAGAGCGTCAGCCCCAGCCCCGCGACCCGCCCGCGGACGTACTCGCCGAGCGCCGCGTGGCGCGCCCAAACATGCTCCAGCCCCTCCGCCTCGATGTCGCGGAGCGCGGCGCGCAGGGCGTAGAGCGTCGTCAGCGGCGGGGTGACGTGGACCGAGCCGGCGCGGGCGGCGTCGCGCGCCTGGGTGAAGTCCCAGAAGAAGCGGGGCAGCGCGGCGCGCGCGTGCGCGTCCCAGGCTCGCTCGCCGAGGGCGATGATCGCCGCGCCCGGCGGGCACATCCACGCCTTCTGCGTCCCGCTCAGGACGACATCGACGCCCCAGGCGTCCATCTCCAGCGGCAGCGCGCCGGCCGAACTGACCGCGTCGCACAGCAGCAGCGCGTCGTGCTCGCGCGCCGCCGCGGCGATGGCTTGCAGGTCGTTGGTCACGCCGGTGGAGGTCTCGTTGTGCGTGAGCAGGACGCCGCGGACGCCGGGGTGGGCGGCGAGGGCGGCGCGCACCGCCGCGGGGTCGGCGGCCCGGCCCCACTCGACCGGCAGTTCGACCACGTCGAGGCCGAAGGCCCGCGCGATCTTCGCGTAGCGCTCGCCGAAGGCGCCGCCGACGATCGCCAGCACGCGGTCGCCCGCACTGAACAGGTTGACGATGCTCGCCTCCAGGGCGCCGGTGCCCGACCCGGGGAAGATCAGCACGTCGCCGGTGGTGCGGTGCAGGCGGGCCAGCGCCGCGCGGAGTTCCGCGAAGAGTTCCTTCGCCTCGGGGCCGCGGTGCGGGATCATCGGCTCCTGCATCGCCGCCAGCACGCTGGGGGGCAACGGGGTCGGGCCGGGGATGCGCAGGTTGGTCATCGCGGGGAACCTCCTGGCGGCGAGCGCACGGCGAGCGCACCCGTCCGCCGGCCGCCCGCTGTGAGCCTTAACACCGGGGCGCGGGCGCCTATTCCCCGCCCCGCCCTATCCTGACACACCCGCGCGCGGAACGCCAGCGCCGGGCGAATGACGAAGTACGAATGACGAATGATGGCGCGGAGGGCATCCGGCCGCTGGGACGTGGGGGCCGGGACCCAGCCCGCGGAGGCGGGCTTCGTGCGGCGCAGCGGCCCACAGCCCGCGAGTTGCCGGGCGGCGCCGGATCTGCTACTGGTTGGGCGCAGATCCGCCGCGGACGGCGATGGACGGGACTTTGCGAAAGAGAAGGCGTGGGGCCGCACCGCCCGGGCGGTGCGGCCGGATAGCCGAGAGGGGGTGAAGCCGGTGGCCTGGTGGGCGGATTATTCGATGGTGGCGGCATGCATCGTCGCCGACCTCTTCGCGCTCTTCCTCTTCTTCTACGTCGTCCGGTTGATGGAGCACGAGAGTTAGCGGGCGACCGCCCGCGCGGTTCCGGCCGCGCGGGCGGTGGCGGCGGTGTCCGGCGGCGCCGCCGGGGTCAGCCCATCGCCGCGATGATCGCGTCGGCCATCTTGTCGGTGCCGACCGCGGTCGGGTCGTTGCGGCTCGGCTTGAGGTCATAGGTCACGTCCTTGCCCTCGGCGATGACCCGCGCGACGGCGCCCTCGACCCGCTCGGCGGCGTCGAGCTCGTGCAGGTGGCGCAGCATCAGTGCGCCGGTCAGGATCTCGGCGGTCGGATTGGCGACGTTCTGGCCGGCGTACTTCGGCGCGCTGCCGTGGATCGGCTCGAAGACCGCCCCGTTCTCGCCGATGTTCGCGCCGGGCGCCACGCCGAGCCCGCCGACCATGCCCGCGCAGAGGTCGGAGATGATGTCGCCGTAGAGGTTGGGCAGGACCAGCACGTCGTAGAGATCCGGCTTCTGGACCAGTTGCATACACATGTTGTCAACGATGCGGTCGTTGAACTCGATGTCCGGGTACTCTTTGGCGACCTCCTGGGCGACGTGCAGGAAGAGGCCGTCGGTGTACTTCATGATGTTCGCCTTGTGGACCGCCGTGACCAGGCGGCGCTTGTTGGCGCGCGCGTAGTCGAAGGCGAACTTGACGATGCGCCGGCTGCCCTCCGGCGTGATCATCTTGATGCTGATCGCCGCGTCGGGCTCGACCTTCTTGGCGCTCTCCTGGTTGATCGTGGCGATGACCCGCGCCGCCTCCGGCGTCTCGGTGTCGAACTCGACGCCGGCGTAGAGGTCTTCCAGGTTCTCACGCACGACGATCAGGTCGACGTTCTCGAACGGCGCGTGGACGCCCTTGTAGGTCTTGGCGGGGCGGAGGTTGGCGTAGAGGTTGAGCGCTTGCCGCAGTCCGACGTTGACCGAGCGGGTGCCGGTGCCGACCGGCGTGGTCGTCGGGCCCTTCAGCCCGAGCTTGGTGCGGCGCACCGAATCTAAGGTCGCCTCGGGCAGCGTCGTGCCGTGCTTCTCCTGCGCGCTCAGGCCCAGGTCCTGATAATCCCAGTCGAACGCGAGGCCGGTCGCTTCGAGCACGCGCCGCGTCGCCTCGACCACCTCCGGGCCGATGCCGTCGCCCGGCATCAGCGTGACCTCGTAGGCCATGATCCCCCTCCTCTTTGCTCGCGCCGGCGCCCCCACCGCCGGGGGCGGGCCCTTCTATTGTACGACTGTACGACGCGCGGTGGGGATGAGTAGGCAGACGGAAGACGGAAGACGGAGCACGCAGGAGACGAGGATCCGGCTGAGACACATGCCGCTCACTGGGGAACATTTCTTGCGCCCTCGTCGTAGTGGTGGTAGACCGGCGCCGCACGGGGCGGCCGGAGGGTGATGGGAGGCGACGGTGGCCGTGACCACGCAGGAGTTGATCGCCCGCTGGATCGAGCCGGATCCCCGCCGGCCGGGGCCGGCAGAGGCCCGCCTGCGCGACGCGAAGGTCGCCGTTTGGGCCATCATCGGCTACCTGCAGATGGTGGGCGAGGATCGGCGGCGCGCCGCCGCGGCCTACGACATCCCGCTCGAGGCGGTGGAGGCCGCCGTCGCCTACTATCAGGAGCACCGCGCGGCGGTCGACGCCCGACTGGCGGCGAACGCGGCGTGACCGGTTTCCACCTCGATCATCAGGTCGCGCTCGACATCGCCGCGGCGTTGCGGGCGCGCAGTCACGACATCGTGGCCGCGCGCGATCTGCGTCTGGAGGCCGCAAGCGATGCCGAGCACCTGCTCGCCGCGGCGGACGACGGTCGCGTGCTCGTCACGCACAACGGCACGGACTTCCGCGTCCTGCAAGCCGCCTGGCGCCACCGGACGCAGGCTTGGGGTCTCACCGTCCGGCACGCGGGGATCCTCGTCGTTGCGCAGCAGCCCCACCTCACGCCGCAGCGCGCGGCCCGCCAGATCGACCACCTCTGTGGGCTGCGGCCCATCGCCGACGAACTGTACGCGCTAGAGCCGAAGGACCAGACCGAGTACGATCCGATCCCTGGCACGGCCTGGTTCCGGTTCCGCTACTGAGCACTCGCGGCTCGTCCCCGCTCTCCGCCCCCCGACTGGCCCCCGATCGCGCCGAACTGCTACAGTACGGGCGGCGGCGTGGACGGCGGCGCGGGGGAGGGCGGATGCGCGCGGAATTGCTGGCACTCGATCAGGCGTATCGGCGGCTCAAGCACGTCTACGAGGACCAGGCGCGGCTGATGGGACGCACCCGCCGCCCGGCGCGCGCCGAACTGGACCGCGTGCTGGACGCGATCCGCGCCGCGAACGATGAGTTCGACGCCGCACGCCGGGCGGTCGAGGCCGCCGCGCGCGCCGGCGTGGCCGAGGAGGAGTAGGCGTTAGGCGTTAGGCGTTAGGCGTTAGGAACTCGTGGCCGGGCTCGTGCCAATCCGGTTAGTCGCTGCCCGTGCAAAGTCCCCTAACGCCTAACGCCTAACGCCTAACCCCTGGCCATGAAGACGCACGAGGCGCAGCGCGCGACCGACCCGCGCAACGTCACGCTGGCCCTGCTGATCGCGACGTTCCTCTCGGCGATCGACGGGACGATCGTCAGCACGGCGATGCCCCGCATCGTCAGCGACCTCGGCGGCATCCAGCTCATCAGTTGGGTCGTCTCGGTCTACCTGCTGACCACCACCGTCAGCACGCCGATCTACGGCAAACTGGCCGACCTCTTCGGCCGCAAGCCGGTCTTCTTCGTCGGCGCGATCGTCTTCCTGGCCGGCTCGATGCTCTCCGGCCTCTCGCAGACGATGGGGCAACTGATCGGCTTCCGCGCGCTCCAGGGGCTCGGCGCGGGCGCGCTCCTGCCGATCACCTACACCATCGTCGGCGACATCTACCCCTTCGAGCAGCGCGCCAGGGTGCAGGGCTGGATCTCCGGCGTCTGGGGCGTCGCGGGGCTGGTCGGCCCGCTGGTCGGCGGGCTGCTGGTGGATCACGCCTCCTGGCGCTGGGTCTTCTACCTCAACCTGCCCTTCGGCGTCGCCGCGCTGCTCGTCCTGGCCGCCTCCCTGCACGAGGAGATCGCCAAGACGCGCCGCCAGATCGACTACTGGGGCGCGCTGACCTTCACCATCAGCATGAGCTGCCTCCTCTACGCGCTGACGCAGGGCGGCACGACCTATCCCTGGTCGTCCCCCGTCATCCTCGGCCTCTTCGGCGTCACCGCCGCGCTCCTGGCGGTCTTCCTCGGCATCGAGGCGCGCTCGCCGGAGCCGATGATGCCGCTGCGGCTCTTCACGCTGCCGACGATCTCGCTGTCGAACCTCAGCAGCGCGCTGGTGAGCGCGGTCGTCGTCGCGCTGAGTTTCTACCTGCCGCTCTGGATCCAGGGCGTCCACGGGCGCGGCGCGACCTACTCCGGCCTGGCGCTGGCGCCGATGTCGGTCACCTGGTCGCTCGGCTCGATCGCGGCCGGCCAGGTGTTGCCGCGGATCGGCATCCGCTCCACCGCGCTGCTCGGCGTCGCCATCACCGTGCTCGGCTCCGCCGGGGTCGCGCTGCTGGCCGTCTCGACGCCGGCCTGGCTCCTGATCGCCCTCATCGCCGTCCTCGGCGCGGGCTTCGGGCTGATCTTCACCTCCTTCACCGTCGCCGTGCAGTCGGGCGTCGGCCGCGACCTGCGCGGCGCGGCGCTGGCGTCGAACACCTTCGTGCGCGCGCTCGGCCAGACGATCGGGATCGCCGCCTTCGGCACCGTCCTGAACACCGGCATCGCGCGCTACCTGGCCGAGCACAGCGCCGGGGTGAATCTCTCGGGGCTCGGCGCGGACCTGAACGAGATCTTCAACCCCGAGCGCGCCCAGTCCTTCCCCGCCGCGCTCGTCGCCAGCCTGCGCGACGCGCTGGCGTCGAGCCTGCACGAAGTCTTCGTCGCCCTCCTCGTCATCAGCGCCGTCGCCCTCGTCGTCACCGTCTGGCTGCCGCGCGGCAAGGGCGCCCCGGCCGAAGCGGGGGACTGAGCGGCTGTTCGCCCTCACCCGGCGCGATGGCACGCGTCATGCACGGGGCCTACCGGAGCAACACCGCCGGCCCGCGCGCGCCCCTTCGCCGAGGCGTGGGCGGCGGGCCCGAGGCAAGGGAGGCCGCCATCAATACCCCATCGATCGGCCGGGTCGCGCAGACCCGCCTGCCCACCCGCCACGGCGACTTCCGGATGGTCGTGTACGCGACGCCCGACGGGAAGGAGCAGGTCGCCCTCACGGTCGGGGCGATCGGCGGGGAGCCGCCGGTGCTGGTTCGCCTGCACTCGGAGTGCCTGACCGGCGACGTCTTTGGGTCGTGCCGCTGCGACTGCGGCGAGCAACTCGACGAGAGTATGCGGCTGTTGCAGGCGCGGGGCCGCGGTGTGCTCCTCTATCTCCGCCAGGAGGGCCGTGGCATCGGGCTGACGAAGAAGATCCAGGCGTATGCGCTGCAGGACCGCGGCTACGACACGGTCGAGGCGAACCTGGCGCTGGGGCTGCCCGAGGACGCCCGCGACTACGGCGACGCCGCCGCAATCCTGCGCGACCTCGGCGTGGCGCGCGTGATGCTGCTCACCAACAACCCCGCCAAGATCGCCGGGCTGGAGCGCCACGGCATCGCCGTGGTCGGCCGGGTGCCGCTCCAGATGCCGCCGAACCCCGTCAACCGCCGCTATCTGGAGACGAAGCGCGCCAAGATGGGCCACCTGTTGCCGTAGGGAGTGGGCCGTGGGCCGTGAAGTCCGCCGAGACGGTAGCGCGCCTCACGGCCTACGCCCCACGGCCCACGACCTCGTCATACGCGACGAGGCAGCGGTCGGCGCAGGCGCGCCAGGTGAAGCGGGCCAGCGCGAGGTCGCGCGCGTTGCGGCCGAGGCGGGCGGCCTGGGCCGGGTCGGCGAGGATCTCGGCCAGGCGGTCGCACAGTTCGCCCTCGTCGCCGGGGGTGACGAGGTAGCCGGTGACGCCGTCCGCGACGAGCTCGGGCAGGCCGCCGAGGCGGCTGGCGACGACCGGCGTGCCGCTCGCCATCGCTTCGAGGACGACCAGGCCCAGGAGTTCCGACACCCGCACGTCGCGCCCGTAGCAGGTGCGGTGGACCGACGGCAGCACGAGCACCGCCGCGCTGCGGTAGAGCGCCGGCAGGTCGGCGTCGGCGACCGGCCCGAGGAACGTGACGTCGCGGCCGGCGGCGAGGCGGCGCAGCAGGTCCGGGTAGTCGCGCTCGGGCGGGTCAGGGTCGTGGCCGGTGGTGCCGGCGATGCGTAGCTGCGCGCCGGGCGGCAGCGCGGCGATCAGGCGGTCGACGCCCTTGTGCGGCGTGATCCGGCCGACGAAGAGGACGCCGTCGCGGCGCGCGCCCGGCTCGGGCGCGAAGCGCGCCGGGTCGGCGCCGCCGTAGATCACGCGGGTGCGCGCGGGCGGCGCGCCCAGCTCGCGCGCCGAGTAGGCCGAGACGGCGAGGAAGCGCGCGAAGAGGCGCGTCAGGAGCCCGGCCCAGTCGCCCCCCTGCAGCCCGTGGTCGGTCACGACGGCCGGCCGGCGGCGCGCCAGCGCGGTCAGCGCCGCGACCCGGCTCGGCGCGCTGCGCAGGTGGTGGGTGTGGACCAGGTCGGCGCCGGCCAGCGCGGCGGGGAGGGCGGCGGCGAGCGGGTGGGCGGGGTGGCCGCTCAGGTAGGCGACGGCGCGGAGCGTGCGCCGCCGCAGGCCGCCGGGCTCGCGCCAGCGCCGCCGCTCCCGGCCGAAGGTGATGAGTTCGCAATCGACCTCGGCCGCGAGGGCGCGGGCCAGTTCGAGCGGGTAGCGCTCGCCGCCGCCGAACAGCCCGCCCGCCCCGAACGGCGTGGGGACCACGTGGATGACGCGCACGCTGCTCGCCGCCCTCCTGACGCTCGGCGACCCCGGCCGGCTGACCGGGGGCTACCTCTACCACCGCCGCCTGGCCGAACTGGCGCCCCGGCACGGCGCGCGCCTGGCGTTCGTCTCCTTCCCGGAGCGCCCCTTCCCGCTGGCCGCGCTCGACGCCGGCCGCGTGCTGCGCCGCGCCGCGCGGACCGGCGCCGACGTGCAGGTCCTCGACAGCATCGTCGCGGCCTTCCTCGGCCCGCGGCTGCTCGCGCGGCCCCCGGCGACACCGCTCGTCGGGATGCTGCACCAGCCGCCAGGCGGGATCGACCACGGCCCGCTGCGGACGGCCCTCCAGGCGCCGCTCGATCGCCTCGCCTACCGCCGCGCCCGCCTGCTGCTCGTCGCGAGCGAGGCGCTGGCCGACGACCTCGCCGCACGGGGCGTGCCGCGCGACCGGCTGCGCGTCGTGCCGCCCGGCCGCGACGTCGCCGCCGCGCCCGCCCCGCCGCCCGGCGATCTCCGCCGCGGCCGCGCCGCCGCCTTCCTCTGCATCGCCAACTGGGTCGCGCGGAAGGGCCTGCACAGTCTCCTCGACGCCGTCGCCCGGCTGCCAGCCGACGCCGCGACGCTGCACCTGGCGGGCGACGACCACGCCGACCCGCGCTACGCCGCGCGGCTCCGGGCGCGGCTGGCCCGACTCGACCTGGCCGGGCGGGTCGTCGTCCACGGGCCGCTGTCGCGCGAGGCGGTCGCCGCGCTCTACGCCGCGGCCGACGCCTTCATCCTGCCGAGCGTCAGGGAGCCCTACGGGACGGTCTATGGCGAGGCGATGGCGGCCGGGCTGCCGGTCGTCGGCTGGCGCGCCGGCAACCTCCCCTACCTGGCCGACGACGGGCGCGAGGGCCTGCTCGTCGCCCCCGGCGACCTCGACGGCCTCGCGGTCGCGCTCGCTCGCCTGGCCTTCGACGCCGACCTCCGCCGCCGCCTCGGCGCCGCCGCCCGCGCCCGCGCCCTGTCCTTCCCGACCTGGGACGACACGGCCGCGCGGTTCTTCGGCGCGCTTAGGGAAGTTGCGGGTTGAGGGTTGAAGGTTCGGGGATGGCGATTGCCCCGCGATCGCGAACGAGCCGCCTCGACGCAGAACCTTCAACCTTCAACCTTCAACTCCGCCGCGCCAGGAAGAGCATCACGCGCGAGTCGGAGGTGAAGGGCTCGCGGGCGTAGCCGCCGTAGAGCGCCTCGACGGTGAAGCCGGCGCGCTCCAGCAGGTGCTCGGCCTCGAAGCGGTAGGTGAAGCGGAAGGGCCACTCGACGAAGCGCTTGGTCGCCGCGCCGCCGGGCGCGACGACCTCGTAGGCCGAGCGGATGACGCGGACCTGCGCGGCGAGGTCGGTCGAGACGACCGCCTCGGTGCGCGCCACCGTGACGCCGGTGTCGGGCGCGGTCTGCACGAGATCCTGGCGGAGACTGCCGGGCGGCTCGGCGAGCCAGGCCGGTGCGGGGTGCAGCAGGTCGAGCGCGAGCAGGCCGCCCGGCCGCAGGTGCGCCGCGATGGCGGCGAGGGCGCGCTGCTGGTCGGCGCGCGCGGTCAGGTAGGCGAAACTCTTGACGGCGACGATGGCGAGATCGAAGGGGTCGTCGAGCGCGAAGGAGCGGATGTCGCCCCGCACGAGCGTCGCGCGTGCCGCCACGTCGGGCCCGGCCGCGGCCAGCTTCTCACGCGCCAACGCCAGCATGTGCGGCGAGGCGTCCAGCCCGACGATCCGATACCCCGCCCGCGCCAGCGGGACGAGCACGCGCCCGCTGCCGCAGGCCAGTTCCAGCACCCGCCCGCCCTGCGCCGCGGCCAGTTCCAGGTAGAGCGGCAGGTCGGCGTCGAAGGGGAAGGCGTCATAGAGGCGGGCGAGCGCCGCGTCGCCCCAGGGCTGGTCGGCCCGGACCAGGGCCGCGGGCCGCGCTGGCGCGTCGTCGTGCTGGGTCATGCGTCCTCCTCGTGGGCCGTGGGCCGTTGGGCGTGGGCCGTTGGGCGTGAGCCGTCCATTCGTAGGGGCCGGCCCCTACGAGGCCCGCGGCGGTTGCCAAATCCCGCACCCCGGCCGCGCTACACGCCCCCACGGCCCACGGCCCACGTCGTCACAGCGCGTCGTCGCGCGCGGCGTAGACCTGAGGGGATTCCCAGACGCGCACGAGGAGGGAGGCGAGGCCGTGGCCGCGCAGGTTCGCGGCCAGCGCCTCCCAGCAGTGGTCCGCGACGGCCTCCGCGGTCGTGTTGGTCCCGGCGAGGCCGGGTACCTCGTCCAGATCGCGGTAGTGCAGGGACGCCGCGAGCGCGTCGACCGCGTCGCGCAGCCGGCCGACGTCGTAGAGGGTGCGGTCGGGCGCGAGGCGCGCGCCGCGCACGACGACCTCCAGGCGGTAGGTGTGGCCGTGCAGCCGGGTCGCCGGCCCGAAGTCGCCGGTCAGCCGGTGCGCCGCCTCGAACTGCCCCACGACCCCGATCTCGTACATCGCTCCCCCGTCAGGCTTCCTCATCATAGGTCAGCACCACCTGCGTCACCTCGTCCGGGTGTGCGTCGATCAGGCGATAGGCGGCCGGGGCGTCGCCGAAGGGGACGCGGTGGGAGACCAGCTCGGCCAGGCGCAACTCCGGCAGCAGCTCGACGGCGAGCGCCAGCCGTCGCGCGTGATCCCAGCGCGGCGCGAGCGCCGGGTCGAGCCGCCCGACCTGCGACGAGCGCAGGCGCACCCGCCCGCGGTGGAAATGCCCGCCGAGCGCGAGCGTGACCGGCTTGGCGCCGTACCAGGAGACGGCGACGACCGTGCCCTCGTCGGCGACGGCGTCGATCGCGGCCTGCAGCGCCGCGCCCGCGCCGCTGACCTCGATCGCCACGTCGGCACCGCGCCCGCCGGTCAGCGCGCGGACCCGCTCGGGCAGGTCCGGGCCGGGCGCGAGGGCTTCGTCCGCGCCGACCAGCCGCGCCAGGTCGCGCCGCCGGGCCAGCGGCTCGACGGCGACAACCCGCGCGCCGGCCCGCCTGAGCAGTTGCGCGATCAGCAGGCCGACCGTCCCCTGCCCGCAGACGAGCGCCGTCTCGCCGAGGCGGAGCGGCGTGTCGAGTAGGACATTCACGGCCGTCTCCAGGTTGGCGGTGAAGACGCCGAGGAGCGGGTCGAGGCCGGCCGGCAGCCGCACCGGCCGGGGGCCCGCCGCCGGGCGCGCAGGGACGGTGAGGGCGCTCTGGTGGGGGTGGTGGACGAAGACGGCGTCGCCCGGCGCGAAGTCGTCCACGCCGGGGCCGGCGTCGAGGACGTGCCCGACCAGCGCGTAGCCGTACTTGATCGGGAAGGCGAAGCTGCCGGCCAGCGCCGGCAGGTCGAGCGGCAGATCGGCCGGCACCTGCCCGCGGTAGACTAGCAACTCTGTCCCCTGGCTGAGCGCCGAGGCGAGCGCGCGCACCCGAATCTCGCCGGGGCCGGGCGGCGGCACACGCTCCGGGCGGAAGGTGGCGGCGCGCGGCGCGGTGAACCAGAGCGCGCGGGCGGCGATCGCGCCGGGCTCAGGCGCCATCGGGCCCCTCCGGGTACTCCACGCGCGCAGTCAGCAGCAGGTCGGCGCCGCAGGCGGCCGCGCGGGCGTCGCGCAGCACCAGCGCGCGGTCGAGGTCGCGGATGCCGAGGTCGCCGACCGCCGCGAGGCCGGCGCCGAGGAGCTTCGGCGCGATCGCGACCGCCAGGCAGTCCACCAGTCGGGCACCGAGGAGCGCGGCGATCAGCGCCGCGCCGCCCTCGACCATCACGCCGCGGACGCCGCGGGCATAGAGGGCTGCCAGTAGCGCGCCGAGGTCCACCCGCCCGTCCGCGCCGGCCGGCAGTTCCAGCACCGTCGCACCGAGCGCGGCCGCCGCGTCGCGCCGCGCGGCCGGGGCGCGCGCGGTCACGGCGAGCAGGGTGCCGGCCGCCGCGCCGCCGGCGAGGACAGCCGCGGCGGGCGGGGTGCGCAGCGCGCTGTCGGCGACGACGCGCAGCGGGTCGCGGCCGGGGGCGAGGCGCACGGTCAGGCGCGGATCGTCGCGCAGCACCGTCCCGACGCCGACGAGGATGGCGTCGTGGGCGGCGCGCAGCTCGTGGGCGAAGCGCAGCGAGGCCGGGCCGCCGATCCACTGGGAATTGCCGTCCGGCGTCGCCAGCCGCCCGTCGAGCGTCTGCGCGTAACTCAGCGTGACGGCCGGCCGGCCGGGCGGCGCGGCGACGGGCGGCAACTCCGGCCGGGGCACGATGACGACGATGGCGCTACCTCCTGGCGCGTCGCGCCCGACGGCCATCCCCCTGGCCGCTGCGCGCGAGGATCGGCTACCGGGTCTGGGACGGCTTCGCCTGACACAGCGCCTCGCTCCGTATGGCGGGTGCTGCCGTCAACCGGGCGACGCGCCGCGTCGCCCCCACCGCCCACCAACCGCAACCTGGGGGCCACCGTCTTGGTGCCGGCGAGGGCGCGACGTGCGGGGTTAGCGCATCTCGGCGGCCGGCCGCGCGTCCGGGGTGGGCGGATCGGCCGGCCCGGTGAGTGGGAGGCGGACGGTGACGGTCGTGCCGGCGCCCTCGCGGCTGTCGACCTCGATCGTGCCGCCGTGCCGCTCGACGATCTCGCGCGCGCCGGCCAGGCCGAGGCCGGTGCCCGCGATGCGCCCCGCGACATTGCCGCCGCGGTGGAAGCGCTCGAAGATGCGCGGCAGGTCGGCCGCGGGGATGCCGACGCCTGCGTCGCGCACCGCCAGCACCGCCCCGCCGCCGTCCCGGTCCACGCGCACCGTCACCGCGCCGCCGTCCCGGCTGTACTTGACCGCGTTGCTCAGCAGGTTGTCCAGCACGCGCTCCAGCCGCGCGCGGTCCCAGCGGCCGGTCAACTCGGTGAGCGCGGTCTCCAGCGCGACGCGCCGCCCGCCGGCGTCGCGGCCCTGGGCGGCGACGGCCTCGGCGGCGAGCGCGACCAGGTTGGTCGGCGCGAGGTCGAGGTCGAGCCCGTGCCCGGCCGCGAGCCGGGCGGCGTCGAGTAGTTCGTCGATCAGCGCCGCCATCTTGTCCGCGGTGGCCTCGATGCGCGCGGCGCCATCGTCGACGCGCCGCGCGAGGTCCGGCGCATCGCCGCGGGCGGCCTGCCGGCGCAGCAGTTGGGCGGAGCCCTTGACCGTGCTGAGCGGGCTTTTCAGGTCGTGCGAGACGGTGGCCAGGAATGCGTCGCGCGCGCGGGCGGCCTCCTGCGCCTCGCCGTAGAGGCGGCCGTTCTCGACCGCGACCGCCGCCCGCTCGGCCAGTTCCTCCAGCAGCCGCTGGTCGGCGAGGGTGTAGGGGCGGCCCGGCGTCTCCCGCGCGATGCTGAGCACCCCCAGCACCCGGCCGCGCGCCCTGAGCGGCACGATCAGCACGCTGTAGGTGCCGAAGCGCTCGAAATACTCGCGGTACTCCGGCTTGATGGCCGCCCGGAAGGCGTCCTGGTCCACCACGGGGAGGAAGACCGGCTCGCCCGTGCGCATCACCCGGCCGTTGAGCCCCTCGTCGGCGCGCTCCGGCGCGCGGGCCAGCATGGCGTCGCCGAAGGCCCGCGCCTCGGGGTCGGGGTGGTAGACGGCCACCGGCTCCAGCCAGCGCCCGTCGGCGGAGAGGAGGCGGATCACGCAGGTGTCGCCCAGCGAGGCGACGACCTGGCGGGCGACGCGGTCGAGGACGGCGGGGAGGTCGAGGCCGGCCTCCGCGAACGCACGCGAGGCGTCGGCCAGGAGCGCCAGCCGGGCGGCCTGGGCCTGCGCCTCCTCGGCCGCCCGCTGGGCCTCCTCGTAGAGCCGCGCGTTGTCCACGGCCAGGGCCGCGATCCGCGCCAGCCCCTCGGCCAGCGCGAGGTCGGCGGGCGTGTAGCGCCGTTCGGCCGCGCCGGCGAGGATGAAGGTGAGCGCGCCGAGCGTCCGCCCGCGGGCTACCAGCGGCACGATCATCGCCGAGCGGGGGGCCAAATCGCGCAGGAGCGCCAGGTGGTCGGCGTCGCGCGTGGCGGCCGCCAGTTGCTCGTCGGTGATCTCGGCGGTCAGGTGGGCCCGGCCGGTGCGCAGGGCCAGGGGGACGCCCGTGGGGCCGTCCGGCGAGTCGGGGTAGCGCTCGCGCAGCGCCTGCGCGCGGGTCAGGAGGGCCGGGTCGGCGTGGGCCAGGGCGAGGCGGCGGATGGCGCCGTCGGCGTCGACGAGGTCGACGCCGCACCAGTCGGCGAGCGTGGGCACCGCCAGTTGGGCGACGCTGGCGAGCGTGGTGGCGTAGTCGAGGGAGGCGGCCAGGAGCTCGCCCGCCTCGGCCAGCACACGCCAGCGGTCCACCTCCCAGGGCCCGGCCATGCGCCACTCCCCGCGCGTCGTTCGCCCGGGCGCGCCACACCCAGAGGGCTCCCGGCCGCGCGCCGCGACGACGACCTTACGCCGGCTGCGCCGGTGGCCGGCGTCCTGATGACGGATGCGGCGGTATCCCCGACAGGCCACACCGCCCGCGCCCGTCGTCGCCACGCGCCGTCCGGCGCCAGTTCCGACTCCCCCTTGACGCGGAAGCGGCGCGCCCACTCCCACCGACAGGCGGCCCGCCAGGCGCATCCCCGACGCCTGAATGGCCGCGGCTACAGCAAGACCGTCGGCCACCAGTATAGCGTAAGTCCCGCGCACACGGGCTCGCCGGCCGCGCCGATGCCCTCGGGCACTCGGACCCTCCGCAGCACAACGCCATGCGCGGCGAGCAGTCGACGGGTATCGCGGCGGCGCCAACGCGGCCGATACAGAGCATGCTAGCGGCACAAACGGCTTGCCGCGCCACTTTGGGAGGGCTGCAAGTCCGCTAGAACGTCCACTTTTCGCGGAGTACCAGTTCCAGGAAGGTGATACAGGGCACGTTGTACGAGAGGCAGACATCCGGGATTCTCGGTCGCTTGGCCGAGCGAGAAAGCCTCTCTTCCGTGACAACGGTGTATCCGTGAATCTTTGCCAGCGCGATGACGAACGGATCCCCTCCGCTGCGACCTCGCGAGCTGTCGACGAGGAGAGGGAACCCGCGTAAGATCCGCGTGACCTCATCGGTTTGTGCGCGGTCGAGCGGCACGAATAGCCCGCTCTGCCCCCTCGCCCACCGCTTGGTTTCGTCGTCTTGCCGCTCCAGTTCGTGAAGGATCTCGAAAGCGGCGACGAGACGTTGGGCCGCAATCAGCGCTTCAACCCTCTCCCAAAGCTGCACGAAGATCGCGGGCGGATAGCTGCGGATGCGGGCTTCGAGAATGGAACTCGTGTCGATACAGTAGATCGGGGGTGCGGTCACCGCCGCGCTCCGAGTTCGTCCTCGAGGCGTTGGAGCTGGTTGACCTTGATCTCTAGGTAGTCGGCCAGTTCGGCGCTATTAATGTCGCGACGATGGTAGGCATCGACGACTGCGGCCGTATACCTGCGCCCGAAGTTGCGCACCTTCATCCGGTAGAAGCTCGGGCCACCGCCCTTTTCCCCTTGCTCCTGCCGCGCTTCTTTGTAGGCTTGGAGAAAGTGCGGACGCCTGTTGAAGTAGAACTCCCACGAGGCTTTGTGCAGCGTCACGAGTCGCAGGAGCATGGCTTCTGCACTCACGCCATGCAGATCGGCCAGCCGCCGCAACTCCTGTTGCGGCCACCGCGTATCCCCGGATGCCCGCTCCACCGCAGGGTCGCGCAGCACGAGCGCGCGCGGCATCAGGATCGCCGCGGCGACCTGGTTGCAGAAGCGCTCGATGCGCTCGTCAGCGGTATGGGCCTGGCGGAAGCGGTCTTCGAGGTCGCAGACGCCGCCGGCGTGGAGCAACACATGGACGAGTTCGTGCGTCAGCGTGAAGAGCTTGCCTCGCGGCGAGTCTTTGCCGTTGATGACAATCGCGGGAAACGGTTGATCGCTGATGGAGCAGCCGCGCATCTCCTCAATAGCGACGCCGCCGACCTGGGTAACGAGAATCGACTTGTCTTCGACGAGATCGATCCACTGGCTCAGGTCGTCCCCGCGATTGGCCCGGCCGGCATCTCGAAGCGGTGTTCCGAGCCAGGCGCGGATCGTGTCGCCCGCCGCCTCGGGGTCGGCGCCCGGGTCGAGGTGGAGTTCGATGGGCGGAGGGACATTGCCCTCGAACTCCGCCAACTCCTCCGCCACCTCGCGCTGCATCTGGACGCGCCGGAACGCCAGGTGGAGGGCCGGCGAGTACGGTCGCCCCCGGTTGCTCTGGAGAAGCCGAAAATCTCGGAGCGCGTCGAATCGCCGCGGCGGCTCGGGGAGGAGGAGCACGGCCAGGGGCCGCTTGTAGACCTCGGACATCTTCCGCAACTTCCCGATCGTCGGGCTCTCGGCGCCCTCTTCCCAGAACCGCAGCGTCAATGTGTCGACGCCGATTTTCTGCGCAGCCTCGTCCAGGGAAAGTCCGATGGACTTCCTCGCCCATACCAACACATCTGGCGCGACGTCAACTTCAAAACTAGTCATTCTCGTCGCCTGGATGCCACCTCGCCTGCGCTCGGGCTCGGCCGGCTGTAGCTCGTTCGGATCTGGACAGGACACCGGCGCGAGGCCACTGTAGCACAAACGATCGGTGTCTTGAATGGCCGCATCGTCCGTTCTGCGTGATACTCATCGCATTGGGAGTAGTGGATCGGTTCTACCGGCGGCAGCGCCGCCCCCGCTAATATGCCCGCCGCCTGCCCAGCCAGGTGGTGAATACCCCTAGGATGACCCCGCTCGCGACGCGGTAGAGCACGTCCGGCCAAGAGAAGCCGACGAAGATCCCGGCGAGTGCGACCCACACGATCAGCCCGACGACCACCGCGAGGGCGTAGTGCGCGGCGGGGTGGCTCCTGAACCAGCGTCGCCGACTTTCGAGATCCATCGAGGGTGCCGCACGATCTTTGCTGTTGCCAGCCTTTACAGAGGAACGGTCAAGCAAAAGGCACCCTTGTCCGTCTTTGGGTCGGGCGTGGCGGGCGTGTCGTCGTCCTCCAGGTAGAGGGCGGCCACCTCGCGGATGTTGCACTCGAGTTCTTCCAGCGTGTCGGCCTCGGTGACCGCGCCGGGGAGGGCCGGGATCTCGGCCCAATAGCCGCCCTCTTTGGCCTCGTGGACGATCGCCACGATCTTCATGTGAGCCTCCTCCTGCTCACCGCATGGTGGTGAGTGCCGATGGTCTACCGCCTCACCGCTGGCCCTACCAATGGCCAGATTACCCCACCGTCAGCCGCCGATAGAGGTCGGGCAGGGTGCGGGGCAGGGCCTCGACGCGCGCGAGGGTGACGTAGTTGCCGGCGCCGAAGAGGCGGGGCATGTAGTCGCGCGCCTCGGCGTCGATCGTCAGGCAGAAGGTGCGGACGCCGTGGCCGCGCGCCTCCAACAGCGCCTTGCGCGTGTCCTCGACGCCGTACTCGCCGCCGTAGGCGTCGAAGTCGTTGGGCCGGCCGTCGCTCAGCAGCATCAGCAGGCGCACCTTCGCGTTCACCTCTTGCAGCAGGCGCGTCGCGTGGCGCACGGGCGGGCCGAGGCGCGTGTAGGAGAGGGGGATCAGGCCACTCAGCCGCCGTTTCGCCCCGTCGTCGTAGGCGTCGGCGAAGTCCTTGACCGTGTAGAACTCGCAGCCCTTGCGCGTCGAGCCGGAGAAGCCGTAGATCGCGTAGCGGTCGTCCAGCACGGAGAGGGCCTCGCAGAGCAGCGCCAGCGACTGCTTCTCCACGTCGATCACCCGCTCGCCGCCGCGCACGCCGCCGATGTAGCCGCCGGTCGAGCCGCTGAGGTCGATCAGGAAGGCGACCGCGATGTCGCGCCGCTGCTCGCGCACGCGCATGTACGGGCGCTCGGCCGGCGGCAGGCCGAGGCGGCGGTCGACGTGCGACTCCACCGCGGCGTCGAGGTCGAGGTCGTCGCCGTCGTCCTGGCGCCGGAGCCGCTGGCGCTCGGGGCGCAGCGTCTCGAACTGCTTCTTGAGCGCCTGCACCTGGGCGTGGTGGCGGCGCAGGACGCGCTCGACGTAGTCGGCGCTGGCCGCGCCGAGCCGCCGCGGGCGCAGCGCGCACCACTCGGGCCGGTAAGCGCCGAGCGCGGCGTCCCACTCGGGGTAGACGAAGGCGCCGCGCTTCTCCTCCGCGGTCAGCGGCACCAGCCGCGCAGTGAACTGCGGCAGCGTGTCGGCGTAGGAGACCGCGACCTGCCGCGACCCGCCCGGGTCGGCGCGCCGCTCCTCGTTGGGCAACGCGGGCGGCGGCCCCTGCCCCTCCACGACGAGCGCGGGGCGCGGCGCGGGGAGGAGGTCGGCGCGGTGGGGCCGGTGGGGCGGGCGCGGCGGCTCGGGCAGCCCGACCGGCTCCGGCGGCTCGACGTAGACCCGGTCGAGCCGGATGCGGCTGCGCCCGAAGGGCGGCGGCGGCTCCTCGCCGGCGCGCAAATTCGCCAGCGCGGCGACGAGCTCCCCGATCCGCGCGACGACCTCCGGCCGGGTGGACGTCGCCAGGTCGCCGTTCTCGGGCAGCGCCGCGAGCCGCGCCGCGACCTGCTCCGGCACGTCCGCGCCGTCGCCGAGCGCCCAGCGGATCGCCGCTTCGAGCGCGCGGGCGCGCGGGGCCAGCGAGGCCGCCCGCGGCCGCCGGGCCAGCGCCTCCGCGCCGAGCACCGCCAGGTCGCGGCCGAGGCCGGGGAAGTCGGCGGCGAGGCGCGCGGCGAGGCGCGCGCCCTCGACGATGCTGTAGAGGCGGTGCGCGAGGTCGGGGTCGGGCGCGGCGCGCAGCAGCTCCAGGTCGGGCCCGGGCTCCAGCGAGCCGTAGAGCACCTGCGCGGCCGCGTGCGCCGTGAGCACCTTGTAGAGCAGGACGTTCCCGGCGCGCGCCGGGAAGGCGGCCAGCTCGCCGGGGAGGAAGATCGCCCGCCCGTCGGTGTAGGCGCCGGCCGCGGCGTCCTGCCGCTCGGCGACGACGAGCGCGCCGTCGGTCAGCCCGGCGACGTAGAGCGAGAGCAGGCGCTCGACCGCGCGGAAGGGCAGCGCCGGGTGCGCTGGCGCCTGCGACCGGGCCTCCGGGCCGCCGGGCAGGTGGGGCCGGTGCTCGCGCCAGGCGCTGCGCAGGCGGCCGGTGAGGGCGGGCATCGCGTCAGACCACCGCGCCGATCAGCTCCTCGATCGCCTCGCGCACGGCGGGGTCGTCGGTGAGCGGCGCGGCAATGGCCAGCTCGCAGGCGCGGCGCGGGTCGAGCCCGCCCTTGACCAGCAGGCCGGCGTAGACCAGCAGGCGCGTCGAGGCCGGCTCCTCTAGCCCCGCTTCCTTCAGGTTGCGGACCAGTTCGCCGATCTTGACCAGTTGCTCGACCGTCGGGCGGTCCAGCCCGGTCTCGTGCTCGACGATCTCGACCTCGGCCTCGCGCGGCGGGAAGTCGAACTCCAGCGCGACGAAGCGCTGCCGGGTGCTCTGCTTGAGGCTCTTGAGGAGGCTCTGATAGCCGGGGTTGTAGGAGACGACCAGCATGAACTCCGGGGGCGCGGCCAGCACCTCGCCCGTCTTCTCCACGCGCAGCCGGCGGCGGTCGTCGGTCAGCGGGTGGATCACGACGGTGGTGTCCTTGCGCGCCTCGACGACTTCGTCGAGGTAGCAGATCGCGCCGGAGCGGACGGCCTGCGTCAAGGGGCCGTCCATCCAGACCGTCTCGTCGCCGCGGATCAGGAAGCGGCCGAGCAGGTCGGAGGCGGTCAGGTCGTCGTGGCAGGCGACGGTGATCAGCGGGCGGCCGAGGCGGTGGGCCATGTAGCGCACGAAGCGCGTCTTGCCGCAGCCGGTCGGCCCCTTGAGCATCACCGGCAGGCGGTGGACGTGGGCGGCCTCGAACGCGGCGACCTCGTCGCCGACCGGCAGGTAGTACGGCTGCCGCTCGAGCTCGAGCGTCTGGTGAGTGACCGCGCCCTCCCAGTGATCTTCGACGCGGTCGCGGTGGTCGTTTCTCGGCTCGATCATCGGTCCTCGCTGCATCGCGGAACGCATCGGCGCCTCTATCACGCAGATACGCCGGGATGGTACGGCACGGGTGTATCGGGGGCAAGCGAGCGGCCCTCCTTCCCAGTTCGCACGCCCCGCGCCACGGCCGACGGGAAGTGTACGTTCAACGGGCGTCGCGCTTGACACTCCGCGGCGCCTCCGTTTACCATTTCCGTGGCGAGAAAGACGGTCGCCGCCCCGCGTGCGCCGTCTTGTCGTACCCGGATGTCGCGGGCGGGCCGCGATACGGCCCGTGACGACCGACGGCGGTCGGGGGTGGCGTAATGGTAGCGCGTCACA
Organism: Thermomicrobiales bacterium; assembly: GCA_035708265.1. GTDB lineage: Bacteria > Chloroflexota > Chloroflexia > Thermomicrobiales > CADCWN01 > DASSSV01. Next base: position 27,283 of record DASSSV010000544.1, read on the forward strand.
CTTTGGATGTGAAAGTCGGGGTTCGAATCCCTGCCCCCGAACCAGTGTCCCCTGTTCGCCCCGCGGCGCCCGGCCGGGCCCGCGCGGCCGCACCCGGCGCCCGCCCATGACCGTGCCCGGCGGGGCCGACGACCCCGCAAGTACGCCCCCATCAGCGGGCCGCTGCGCCGTCGTGATCCTGGCCGCCGGCCAGGGCACGCGGATGAAATCGCGCCTCTCCAAACTCCTGCACACGGTCGCCGGGCGGCCGATGATCGACGCCGTGCTCGACGCCGCGGCCGGCGCGGCGCCCGCACAGACGCTCGTCGTCGTCGGGCACCACGCCGACGAGCTGCGCGCGCACCTGGCGCGGCGGCCGGAGCCGATCGTCGCGGTGCTCCAGGAGGAGCAACTCGGCACCGGCCACGCCGTCGCGGTCGCCATGCCGGCGCTCGACCCCGACGTGGACGAGGTGCTGGCCCTCTACGCCGACCAGCCGCTCTACACCCCCGAGGTCGTCGCCGATGCGGTGGCGGCGCACCGGGCGAGCGGCGGCGCCGTGACGATGGCCTCCTGCGTCCACCCGGACGGCGGGCAGCACGGCCGCGTCACGCGCGACCCGGCCGGGCGGATCATCAAGATCACCGAGGCGCGCGACGCGGTCGGCGAGCCGCCGGGCCCGAAGGAGATCAACAGCGGCATCCATTGTTTCCGCCGCGACTGGCTCGCCGCGCACCTGCCGCGGCTGCCGCGCCACGACAACGGCGAGTATTACCTGACCGACCTGATCGCCCTGGCCGCGAGCGAGGGGCAGGACGGCGCGCCCTGGCCGGTCGCCGCGGTCGCCGTCGACCTCGACGTGGCGATGGGCGTCAACAACCGCGTGCAACTCGCCGAGGCGGAGCGCCTGGCGCGGCGGCGGATCAACGAGCGGCTGATGCTCGCCGGCGTGACGCTTGTCGACCCCGCCACGACCTACATCGACGAGGGCGTGACGGTCGGCGCGGACACAGTGATCGGGCCGGGCACGGTGCTGGCCGGGCGGACGGCGGTCGGCGAGGACTGCCGGATCGGGCCGGGCGCGCACCTGCGCGACTCGACGGTCGGGCGCGGCTGCACGATCCGCTACGCGATGCTCGAAGAGGCGGTGGTCGAGGACGGCTCCGATGTCGGCCCCTACGCCCGCCTGCGCCCCGGCGCGCACCTCGGCCCGCACGTCCACGTCGGCAACTTCGCCGAGATCAAGAACGCGCGCGTCGGCGCCGGCACGATGATGGGCCACTTCAGCTACCTCGGCGACGCGACCGTCGGCGAGCGGGTCAACTACTCCGCCGGCGCGATCACCGCCAACTACGACGGCCGGGAGAAGCACCAGACGGTCATCGGCGACGGCGCCTTCATCGGCTGCGACACGATCCTCCGCGCGCCGGTGACGATCGGCCCCGGCGCCTCGACCGGCGCGGGCGCGGTCGTGACCCACGACGTCCCGCCCGGCGTGCGGGTGGTGGGGGTGCCGGCGCGGCCGGTCCCGCGCCAGGCCGCGCCCGGCGGCCGGGGAACGGGCGGCACGGGCGTTGCGGAGCGCAACGGAGAAGAGAGCGGCGGCGCGTAAGGGAGGAGCACCCCAGGCAGATGGACGGCCGGCTACAGGTCTTCTCGGGGCAGGCGAACCGGGGACTCGCCGAGGAGATCATGCGCTTCCTCGGGATGCCGCTCGGGCGCGCCTCGGTGGGCGAGTTCAAGAACGGCGAGACCCGCGTCCGCCTCGAAGAGAACGTGCGCGGCTCCGACGTCTTCGTCATCCAGTCGATGCAGCCGCCAGTCAACCAGAACCTGATGGAACTGCTCATCATGATCGACGCGGTCCGGCGCGCCTCGGCGCAGCGCATCACCGCGGTGATCCCGTACTACGGCTACGCGCGGCAGGAGAAGAAGACGGTCGGGCGCGAGCCGATCTCGGCGAAACTGGTGGCGAACCTGCTGGTGACGGCGGGCGCCCAGCGCATCCTGACGATCGACCTGCACGCGCCGGCGATCGAGGGCTTCTTCGACATCCCGGTGGACCACCTGCGCGCCGAGCCGATCCTGGCGGGCTACTTCCGCGGCCTGGCCGTCGAGGACTTGGTCGTCGTCAGCCCCGACGCCGGCGGCGTGGCCCGCGCCGAGGACTTCCGCATCCGGGCCGGCGGCGGCCTGGCGATCATCGCCAAGAAGCGCCCGCAGACCGACCGCCCCGAGGTGATCGAGATGGTCGGCGACGTGGCCGGCAAGACGGCGGTGATCGTGGACGACATGATCAGCACCGGCGGCACGTTGGTCGAGGCGGCCGAGCTGCTGATGCAGCGCGGGGCGCGCGAGGTCTACGCCTGCGCGGTCCACGCCCTCTTCGCCGACGAGGCGATCAAGAAGATCCGCGACTGCGGCATCCGCAAAGCGATCGTCACCGATACCGTGCCGCTGGCCGCGTGCCAGCGGGACAGCGTGGTCGAGGTCCTGTCCGTGGCGCCCCTGCTGGCCGAAGCGATCATGCGCATTCACAAGGACCTGTCGATCAGCGCCCTGTTTACGTAGAGTTGATGGGTGATGGCCGTGAGTTGTTAGTGGGCGTGTCGGGTAGTCCTCGGTGTTCCCGGCACCTCTATCAACTTACAACTATCAACTCACAACTCGCCAACGGGCCGGCCTTCCGGCCCCGGTGGACGGCCCACCGGGGAGCCGGGGAGCCCGCCGCCCCGGCCACGGACGGGCGGCGGCCGGGAGGACGGTCCGGGAGCACAAGGAGTTTGGAACCTGGTAGTTGGTACGAGCTCGTCGGCGCGCTTGTCGCGCTCCTGCTCGTCGCCCTGGCCAAAGCGGTCGACGCCGCGCTGGCCCACGTCAGCCGCCACCGGTTGCGTCAACTCGGCGAGACCGGCCGTCGCGGCGCGCGCACCGTCGATCACCTCCTCGACCAGCCCCGTTCCTACGCCTCGGCGATGGCCCTCCTGGAGGCCATCGGGGTCGTCTGCCTCGCCGGGTTCCTCGCCGACATCGCACGCCGGGAGCACCTCTCGGCGACCGCCTGGCCGGCCCTGGTCGTCGCCGGCGTGCTGCTGCTCGTCTTCGGCTGGGGGCTGCCGCGCTCGCTGGCGCGGCGCAGCCCGGAGGGGACGGCGACGGCGCTGGCCGGCTTCGCCCAGGCGACGGCGGCCCTCGCCCGGCCGCTGGTCGCCGTCTACTCCCTGGTCATCCGCGGGCTGCTCTTCGCGCTGCGCCGCCCGCACCCCGAGGTCATCACCCCGCCGGCCGAGGAGGAGTTCACCGTCCTGATCGGCGGCGAGAACGGCGAGGGCTTCGAGGGGCTGATCGAGGAAGACGAGCGCGAGATGATCGACGCGGTCCTCCACCTGGAGGAGCGCATGGCGCGCGAGATCATGGTGCCGCGCGTCGACGTCGTGGCGATCCCGCAATCCGCGACGCTGGTGGAGGCGGTCGAGACGATCCAGCGGCACGGCCACTCGCGCCTGCCGGTCTACGCCGACTCGATCGACCACATCATCGGCGTCCTCTACGCCAAGGATCTGCTGCGCTTCGTCGCCCGCAAGCAGGCCGCCCCCGGGATCGCCGTGCTGGTCCGTCCGCCGCATTTCGTCCCGGAGTCGAAGCGCGTGGACGACCTGCTGCACGAGTTGCAGGCGCAGAAGGTCCACATGGCGATCGTGGTGGACGAGTACGGCGGCACGGCCGGGCTGGTGACGATCGAGGACATTCTGGAGGAGATCGTCGGCGAGATCCTCGACGAGTACGACGTCGCCGCGCCGCTCGTCGAGGAGGTCAGCGAGAACGAGGTGCTGGCCGACGGCCGGCTCAGCGTCGAGGAGGTCAGCGACCTGCTGGACCTCGGCTGGCCGGAGGAGGAGCGCGGCACGATCGCCGGCTTGGTACAGCGCGAGCTCGGCCGCCTGCCCGCCGAGGGCGAAGAGCTCGACTACGACGGCGTCCACATCACCGTCCTGGCAGTGGACCGCCACCGCCTCAAGCAGTTGCGCGTGACCAAGCACCAGGGCTACGTCCCCGGCGAAGCGCCGGACGCCGTGCCCGACCACGCCGACCGGGCCGACGAGAACCACGGCGGCAGCCCGGTCGCCAGCGGCGCCGAGCAGGGGCGGTGACGGCCCCCGCCCCCCCCCAATCCTGGGGGGAACCAAGAGTGGACGCCGTGGCGAGGGGATAGCTGGGTGCGGCCCGTCGCGCCCGCGGTTGAAACTGCGGCTAAGGGCTCGCTCCCGCTCGCCACGAAGCCCGCCTCCGCGGACTGGGACGGACCTAACCCGCGCAGGCGGGTTTCGCGGCGGCGGGGTACCCACCGCAGGTGGGTCTGCCTCTAGCCGCGGTTTCAACCGCGGGCGCGCCAGCCCAACCAACCGCGCCCCAAACAGCCAGGGCATCGGGGCCGGGTTCCCCAGCCTGGGGGGGATCGGGGGCGAACCCGCCCCGTACTGAACGGATACGCACGATGAGCGCCGGCGCGGACGCCGAACCGACCCCCGAGCGCTGGGACGGCGCGGTCGTCGCGCCGGCGACGCGGCGCGTCGGGCGGCCGCTCTACCACTACGACCGCGTCGCCTCGACGATGCCGCTGGCGCACGCGCTGGCGGCGGCGGGCGCGCCGGACGGCGCGGCGCTCGTCGCGGAGGAGCAGACGGCCGGGCAGGGGCGGCGCGGGCGGACCTGGGCCGCGCCGCACGGCAGCGCGATCCTCTGCTCGCTGATCTTCCGGCCGCCGCTGCCGCCCGAACGGCTCTTCGCCCTCACGGCGGCCGTCAGCGTGGGGCTCTGCCGCGGCGTGGAGCGCGCGACGGGTCTTCGCCCGCGCGTGAAGTGGCCCAACGACCTGCTGCTCGACGGCCGCAAGCTCGCCGGCGTGCTGACCGCCACACGCCTCGTCGGGGCGCGGCTCGATCATGTCGTCGTCGGCTTCGGGCTCAACGTCAACGTCGCCGCGGCGGACCTGCCGCCGGCCGCGCCCGGCCACCTGCCGCCGACGAGCCTCGCGGTCGCGCTCGGCGACGAGGTCGAACGCCTGGCGCTGCTCGTCGCGCTGCTGGAGGCGATCGACGCGGCCTACGACGACCTCTGGCGCGGCGACGTCGCGGCGGTGCGACGCACCTGGCTGGACCTGGCCGCCG
>DASSSV010000545.1:0-5961 GCA_035708265.1 Thermomicrobiales bacterium
GCTCGCCGGCGAGGTGCAACTGCGGCGGGTCGGCCGGATCGCGCAGGGGGTCGTCGCGGTCGCGCTGGCGCAGCGCTGGCTGCACCTCGCCTGGACGCTCCCCAAGGCGCTCGTCTTCCTCGCCGCCATCCCCTGCTCGACGCTCGTCTTCTTCACCGTGCTGCTCGTCGGCGCGGCGATCTGCTTCTGGACGATCGAGAGCAGCGAGGCGCAAAACATCTTCACCTACGGCGGGACCGAGCTGGCGAGCTACCCCTTGCAGATCTACAGCCGGTGGATCCAGGGCGTGTTCCTCTACGTCGTGCCGCTGGCGCTGACGAGCTACTACCCCGCGCTCTACGTCCTCGGCAAGCCGGACCCATTCGGCCTGCCGGCCGCGCTACCCTTCCTGGCGCCGCTGGTCGCGGCCGGCTTCTTCGCCGCGGGCTTGGGCGTCTGGGAGTTGGGCCTGCGGCACTACCAGAGCACGGGGAGTTGACGGGGCCGTGGGGCGTGGGGCGTGGGCCGTAGGGCGTAGCGAGGTCTCCGGTTTCACCCACGCCGCTACATCGAGACATCCTCACGGCCTACGGCCCACGCCCCATGAGGAGAGCGATGGCGCTGATCGAAGTCGAGCACCTGCAGAAACGCTTCCGCGTGCCGCGCCGGCGGCCGGGGCCGCTGGGGCGGCTGCGCGGGCTGGTGGCGCGCGACGCCCGCGAGGTCGCCGCGGTCGAGGACATCAGCTTCCGCGTCGGGCGCGGCGAGCTGGTCGGCTACGTCGGGCCGAACGGCGCGGGCAAGAGCACGACGATCAAGATGCTGACCGGCATCCTCGTCCCCAGTGCCGGGCGGGTGGTCGTCGACGGCCTGGTGCCGTGGCGCGAGCGCCGGCGGCTGGCGGGGCGGATCGGCGTCGTCTTCGGCCAGCGCACGCAGCTCTGGTGGGATCTGCCGTTGATCGAGAGCCTGCGCCTGCTGCGCCACGTCTACCGCGTGCCGGCCGAGCGCTACCGGCGCAACCTCGCGCGCTGCACCGACCTCCTCGACCTCGGCCCCTTCCTCGACCGGCCGGTGCGCCAGCTCTCGCTCGGCCAGCGGATGCGCGGCGACCTCGCCGCGGCGCTCCTGCACGACCCGGCGATCCTCTACCTGGACGAGCCGACGATCGGCCTCGACGTCGTCGCCAAGGAGCGCATCCGCGCCTTCCTGCGCGACCTCAACCGCGAGAGCGGCGTGACCGTCCTCCTGACGACGCACGACCTGGCCGACATCGCGCGCGTCTGCGAGCGGATGCTGATCATCGACCACGGCCGGCTCCTCTACGACGGCGGCGTCGGCGAGATCGCCGCGCGCTACGGCGGCGAGCGCCGCCTCGTCGTCGACCTCGACGAGGAGGTCGCCTGCCCCGACGTCCCCGGCGCACGCCTGGAGCGCCGCGAGGGCGCGCGCCTCTGGCTCTCCTTCCGCCGCGAAGACATCAGCGCACCGGAGCTGATCGCGCGCGTCACCGGCCGCTACGCCGTCCGCGACCTCACGCTCGAAGAGCCGGACATCGAGGAGATCGTGCGGCGCATCTACCAGAAGGGGCTGCCTGGTGCCGCCCCCGCGCCCCCGGTCACGGCGGGCGCCGCGCCGATCCCCTGAGCACCTGCCGTTCCCTCCCTCGTTCCATCGCATGCTCACCACCCCAAACCGTCCACAGAATGCCCCTCCCGGACACCTGTCAAGCACCCTTGACATGACCGCGCCGGCGGAGTAGACTGTGCATGTCAAGGACGCTTGACAGCGGCACCGGATAGACGGCGAGGGGTAACGATGAACGAGACCGCGCGCACCTACGTGAAAGAGCTCGGCGCGGCGATGGTGGGCTACGCCGTCGTCCTGGTCCTGTCCCTCAACGTGATCGCGGGGCACCCCAACGCGGCCTGGCGCTTCCCGGTGGCGCTGCTGCCGGTGATCCCGCTCTGCTTCGCGCTCGTGGCCTTCCTGCGTTTCTTCCGGCGCATGGACGAGCTGCAGCGGAAGATCCACTTCGAGGCGCTGGCCTTCGCCTTCCCCGTCACGATCTTCCTGACGGTCGGCTACGGGTTCCTGGAGAGCGTCGGCGCGCCGCACCTGCCGACCGTCCTGGTCGGCCCGCTGATGATCGCGCTGTGGGGCGTCGGCGCGGGGCTCGCCAGTTGGCGGTATCGATGATGGAGAACCGGCTGAGGGCGCTGCGCGCCGAGCGCGCGTGGTCGCAGGGCGACCTCGCCGCGCACCTCGGCGTGTCGCGCCAGACGGTCAACGCGCTGGAGGTCGGCAAGTACGACCCGAGCCTGCCGCTGGCCTTCAAGATCGCCCGGCTCTTCGGCCTGCCGATCGAGGCGATCTTCCTGCCGGACGGGGCGGCGGACGTGAGAAGTGAGAGGTGAGAGGTGAGAAGGGCGCGGGGGTGGGCGCGCGGGTGCCTGGCCGCCCATCCCACCGGGCCATCCTCACACCCCCGCGCCATTGACGTCGCGCCGCTCCGCGCGTATAAGGAGCCCGCAAGCCGCCATCATGCCTTGCGGCCGGCGGCCGGGCGGCGGGGGGAACCGGATCGGAGCGGCGGCGGGTGTCGGACGCGAAGTACTGGCTCGGCTTCCACCTCACCAAAGGGATCGGGCCAGCGCGCATCGAGCGGCTGCTGGCCCACTTCGGCGACCTCGCCACGGCCTGGGCGGCGTCGCCGGGCGACCTGGCCCGCGCCGGGCTCGGCGAGGCGCTGCGGGAGAGCCTTGCCGCGACCCGGCGCGCCTACGACCCCGACCGCGAGCTGGCGCGCCTGGAGCGCGCCGGCGTGACCCTCCTCACCTGGGAGGACGACGCCTACCCGGCGCGGCTGCGTCAGATCGCCGGCGCGCCGCCGGTGCTCTACGTCAAGGGCGAACTGACACCCGAGGACGACCTGGCGCTCGGCGTCGTCGGCACGCGCCGGGTGACGAGTTACGGGCGCGAGGTGACGGCGCGCCTGACCGGCGACCTCGCCGCGGCGGGGCTGACGATCGCCAGCGGGCTGGCGCGCGGCGTCGACGCCTGCGCGCACGAGACGGCGCTGCGGGCCGGCGGGCGCACGGTCGCCTTCCTCGGCTGCGGCGTCGACATCGTCTACCCGGCCGACCACCGCCGCCTGGCCGAGCGGATCGCGGCGCAGGGTGCGCTGATTAGCGAATACCACCTCGGCACGCCACCCGACGCCCCCAACTTCCCCGCGCGCAACCGCCTCATCTCCGGCTTCTCGCTCGGCGTGCTCGTGACCGAAGCGCCCGCGAAGAGCGGCGCGCTCATCACGGCCGATTTCGCCGCCGAGCAGGGGCGCGACGTCTTCGCCGTGCCGGGCGGCATCCTCGGCCACAGCAGCGCCGGTTGCAACGGGCTGATCCGGGACGGCGCGACGCTCGTCACCTGCGCCGAAGACATCCTGGTCGAGTTGCACCTGCAACAGCGCAGCGCGCAGGCTGAGACGCGACGCGTGCTGCCGGAGAACGACGACGAGCGCGCGATGCTCCGCCTCCTCGGCGACGGCCCCGCGCACATCAACGACCTCGGCCACGCCAGCGGCCTGCCCGCGGCACAAGTTGGCAGCCTTCTCCTGCTGATGGAGTTGAAGGGCCTCGTCCGCCAGGTCGCCGCGGGGCAGTACGTGAGAGCGTGAGAGCGTGGGGGCGCGGAGAGGCGCTGGCGGCTGAAGCCGCGCCTGGAGACACCTCACGGCGCCACGAAGCCTGCCTCCGCGGGCTGGGCCGGTTCTCAGGTCGCGCAAGCGGCCTTCGTGCGCGCAGCGCCCCCAGCCGCGGCTTCAGCCGCCCGTTCCTCCCGCCGCCCATTTGCCGGACGCCACCCCTCCGGCACACCTGATCGCGGTATACTCGGGGCGCGGGGTGGTGGAACGCGATACCCGAGCGAGGAGGTGGCCGGCGATGGTCGCGCAGTTGGCGGGGATCCTGCCGCCGATGGTGACGCCCTTTCACGCGGAGACGGAGGAGATCGACGAGGAGGCGCTCAGGCGCGAGACGCGCGCGCTGCTCGCCGCGGGCGTCCACGGCCTGACCGTCTGCGGCAGCACCGGCGAGGGGCATACGCTCAGCGCGGAGGAGAGTTGCCGCGTCGCGCGGATCGTCCGGGACGAGGCGGGCGGGCGCGTCCCGGTGATCGCCGGGATCATCCGCGACTGCACGCGCGACGTCATCCGCTACGGCCTGGCGCTGCGCGAGGTCGGCGTCGACGCCCTCCAGGTCACGCCGGTCCACTATCTCTTCCGTCCCGACGACGAGGGCACGCTGGCCTACTACGAGCGGATCGGGCGCGAGGTCGGCCTGCCGATCGTGATCTACAACGTCGTGCCCTGGAACACCATCAGCCCGGAGTTGCTGCTGCGCCTGGCCGAGATCGAGCAGGTGGTGGCGGTGAAGCAGAGCGGCGGCGACATCCACAAACTCGCCGACCTGCTGCGGCTCAACGAGGGGCGCCTGCGCGTCTTCACCGCGGTCGACGACCTGCTCTACCCCTCCTTCGCGCTCGGCGCCGACGGCGCGATCGCGGCGATCCTGACGGTGCTGCCCGACCTGACAGTGCAACTGTGGGACGCCTGCCGGCGCGGCGACCACGCCGCGGCCCGCGCGCTGCACGAGCGCATCCTGCCGGTCTGGCGCACCATCAATTATCCCGACATGTCGTCGCGGACGAAGGCGGCGATCGAGCTGCGGGGGCGGCCGGTCGGCCCGGCGCGCCACCCGCTGCAGCCGGTCTCACCGGCCGTCCGCGACGAGATCGCGCGGGCGCTCGGGGAGGCCGGCGTGCTGGCGGCGCCGGTGGCGGCCTGACGTGGCGCGCCTGCGGGCGGCGCTGGACGAGTCGGGAGTCGGCAGTCGGCAGTCGGGAGTGGCGGCTCCCGTGGAGCAACCGGCCAACACGAGTAAGCCGGTACTGCCGACTCCCGACTCCCGACTTCGATAGAGGGACGCTGAGCGAGGGGGTAATCCGGAATGGGCACGCGGGTGGGGTTCATCGGCGTCGGGACGATGGGGCGGCCGATGGCGCTCAATCTCCTGAAGGCGGGGCACGAGTTGACGGTCTACGACGTCGTCCCGGCCGCGATGGAGGCGGTCGTCGCGAGCGGGGCGCGGGCGGCCGGCTCGCCGCGCGAGGCCGCCGCGGCGGGCGACGTCGTCATCGCGATGCTGCCCGCGCCGCCGCACGTCGCCGCGGCGATGTTCGGGCCGGACGGCGCGATCGAGGGCCTGGGGCCGGGCGCGACGCTGATCGACATGAGCACGATCGACCCCGGCACGACGCGGCGCGTGGGCGAGGCCGCCGCGGCGAAGGGCGCGCGGATGCTCGACGCGCCGGTCAGCGGCTCGTCCACCGGCGCGGTCAACGCCACGCTGACGATCATGGTCGGCGGCGCGCGCGAGGACTTCGAGGCGCAGCGCGACCTGCTCGGCGCGATGGGGACCAACGTGATCCATTGCGGCCCCCTCGGCATGGGCGAGACGGTCAAACTCGCCAACAACCTCATCTCCGGCGTCACGATGGTGGCGGTCGCCGAGGCGTTCACGCTCGGCGTGCGCGCCGGCGCCGACCCGAAGGTGCTCTTCGAGGTGATCGGCAAGAGTTCGGGCAACTGCTGGAGCCTCCAGACGCGCCCGCCGGTGCCCGGCCTTGCCCCCAACAGCCCCGCCGACCACGACTTCGCGCCCGGCTTCATGACCGACCTGATGCACAAGGACCTGGGGTTGGCGCTCGCCGCGGGCGACGCGCTGCACATCCCGCTCGCCCTGACCGCGCTGGCCCACCAGCTCTACGCGATGACCAGCGCGCAGGGCTACGGGCGCCAGGACTTCTCCGCCGTCGCCAAGCTGCTGGAGGGCTTCGTCGAGGGCGGCGCTGGCGCGTGATCTGCGAGACATCTCGTGGTTCGTCGGGGCCGGCCCCGACGAGGGGGGGGGACAGCGGCTA
>DASSSV010000546.1:0-2122 GCA_035708265.1 Thermomicrobiales bacterium
CCCGTCGGCGGCGATGGGGACGGTCTTGGGGCAGGACGCGACGTCGATGCAGAGGACGTCGGCGTCCGAGGCGGGGACGCCGGGCGGGCCGAGGGCGAGGGTGACGAGGCCGCCGGTCGTCGCGAGCTCGGGGCGCAGGCGCTGGCCCGCGCGCAGGTCCACGGCGTAGACGTCGCGCGGCTTGGTGGTCGTGTCCACGACGGACGTGACGGGCTGGCCCAGGCGCAGCCGGGTGCCGGGGAGGGCGCTCGCCGCCGTGCCGGCGAGTTCCAGCGGTGTGGCCTCCGGGCGGAGCGTGGGGGTCGCCGCGGCGGTCCGCCCCGGCGCGGTCGCCTTGGACGTCGGCGCGGCTGGCGTCGACGGGCTGGCAGGGGGCGCGGCGGTGCTGCTCGCTCGCCGGGAGGGCGTCGCCAGCGGCGAGGCGGTGGGCGCGGCGAGCAGCGCGACCATGGCCGGCGTCGCGCTCGCCGGGGGTTCCTGGGCGGTCGCGCCCGCCGTGGGCGCCGTGAGCGCCGTCGCCGGGGCGGCGGGGCGGGAGAACGCCGCTGTCACGCTCCCGCCGAAGAGGGCGGCCAGGACGGCGACGATCACCAGCGCGGCCCAGGAGGGCCGGCCGCGCTGCGGCGCCCACGGGCGCTCCCCGTCGATGACGACGGGCGGGCGGCGCGCCGGCAGCCAGGTTCCGACGGCGGGGGTTTCCTCCTCGGGCGGCTCGGGCAGGTCCGGCCCGCGCAGCTCGCCCCGCCGCCAGCGGACGAGGGCGACGCGATCGCGCTCGTACCCCGCCTTCGTGGCCGCGTCCGGCTCCTCTAGCTCCCCTGGCGATGCCAGCTCCTCCGGTGCCGGGTCGGACTCCAGCATCGGGCCGGTCTCCGGCGTCGCGTCCGCTTCCGTTGCGGCCTCCGCGGCGGCTCGACCGAGCCGCGGCAGGTGCAGTCAGAAGAAGGCGAGCTGGCGCTGGCGCAGGTGCTCGCGCAGATCGGCGATCTCCAGCTTGGCGTAGATGCGGTCGAGGTGGTCGTAGACGGTGCGCTCGCCGATGTCCAGCAACTTGCTGATCGGCCCCGCCTTCAGGCCCTCGCAGTTGAGGACCAGCACCTCCCGCTCCCGTCCGGTGAGCCGGGCGAGTCGCTCCAGGTAGTACTCGGGGTCCGCCGCCATGCTCGTCCTCCTTGGCAGCTCGGGCGCCAGGCCGTCGCGCGGGGCGCCGCCCGCGTGGGGTTGGGCGGGCGACGATCGGCGGCGGCTCATGCCATGTTCCCCGCTGTTCCGGAGAAGCGGGCCGGGGCGGGCCGGCTCGCCGATCACCTGGGCGTCACCCCGCTGTGCCGTGCAGTCAACCGCCCCCCGTCGCCGGGCGGTTGCAGCCAACTGCACGCTGTCGCCGGAGCGGTTGCCGCTGGCTGCATTCCCTCCCCACGCGCCCCTGCAGCCAGGTGCAGGCATCGATCGCGGCCGTTGCAGCTAGCTGCGGGGGACAGCCGCCGATTGGCGGCCGATCGCACCGCGGCGCCGGCCCTTGCAGCTAGCTGCGAAGTTCGAACTTCGCAGCTAGCTGCAGTACCCAACCGCGCGGCGCCGCCGTAGCGTGGAGGTACCGAGGTTTCGCGACGGATGAAGGGGGAGGCTCTCGTGCCGAGGCTGGTGTCCGGGCGCCGCGCCACACCCGCGCTGCTGGCGCCCGATCGACGCGACACGCGCCGGTCCAGCGTCAGCCGCGCCCGCCGCCCGGGCCAAGGCCGGGCGGGTCCTCGGCGGTCAGCTGGTCCACGCGCACGCCCAGGGCGGCGGCGAGCTTGCGTAAGGTGGCGGGGTGGGCGGCGACCTGGCCCTGCTCGGTGCGCCAGATGGTGTTCTGGGCCACCCCGGCCGCCGCCGCCAGCTCGCGCTGGCTGAGGGCGCGGCGCTCGCGCCAGTAGCGCAGGCGCTCGCCGACGGTCACGGTCCGCCCCCGATCTCCCACTCGCCGGTCGCGCCGGATCGCCGCCAGCCTACCGCGCCCTTGACGCCATATTGACGCCAGATCGCCCCCACCGCTATGATGGCGTCGATCTGTAGTCAGAAAGGATTCAGCGGATGCGCCGCGCCCTCCCCCTCCTCGCCGCCGCGCTGCTGGCCCTGG
>DASSSV010000547.1:0-15851 GCA_035708265.1 Thermomicrobiales bacterium
CGGCCCCACGGCGGCCGGGTGACACGGGCGGTAACGCCAGCGTGTGACGCCAGCGAGATTGACAGGGAGGCACATTGTGAGCGCGTACCAGATTCGGGCGGCCCGCCGCGCCGCCGCCGCCGCCGCCGCGAAGTCGGCCAACTGCTACCGCTACTGGGTGATCCGCCGCAACGAGCTCCCGCGCAACGGCGCGGGCAAGTAGAGAGGGAGTGCCGTCATGGTCGCCAGTTGGTTAGAGCCCGCCGCGCCGCCCGCCGCCGCCGCCGCCCAGCCCGGTGATTTCGTGGCGTTCGATGATACCCGCGCGCCGCTGGGCCGCCGCCGCTACGGCATCCTGGTCGACCGCTATACCGGGCCCGGCGGCCGCCCGCTGGCCGACGTCTTAGTCTACGTCAACGGCGGCGGTGAGCGGATTTTCACCGTCGCGGCGGCCGATCTCCGGGCCTCAGCGAGTCGCTAGTTCGCCGGTTCACGAGCGCGCTACGGCGCGCTGGCGAGCCCAGTGTGAGCGAGCACAGTCGGGAAAGGCGATCACGATGAGCGCGCGTACCGAGTTCCTGGCCGGCGATGTGGTGCGGACGCCGGGTGAGCGCGAACCCCTGGGGACCGTGCTGTATGAGACCGGGCCCGGCGAGACGATCCTGGTCCGCCTCTTCGAACCCCTGGTCCGCCACAGTGCGCGCGGCGTCGTGGTCACCGAGGTCGTCAAGCGCGAGCGCGGCCAGTTGGCGGTCGTCAACGGCACGGCCGTCCGCCGGCCCGACGGCGCGCCGCGCGACGACCGCCGCGCGCGGATGTGGCGCGAACTGCACGGCGCGCCGCCCGTCTCCGCCGCCCAGGAGTTCGCGGAAGACCTGGCCGAACTCCTGAGCCTGGCCGGGATCGACTAGCCCGCCCGCTCACGAGTGGCCTACGGGCCACTGGCGAGCGCCCGCGTGGGCGCGAGCGTCAATCGGAAGGAGCTGCGGACATGGTCGCCACCGTCGATCAGGCCAATCTCGACCGCGTGCTGGAGCGCGTCGAGAAACTGCTGGCCCTCAGCACGTCGAGCAACCCGAACGAGGCCGCGCTCGCCGCGAGCAAGGCGCAAGACCTCATGTTCAAGTACAACATCGAGACGCATATGCTCCGGGGCACGGAGCGCGGGTCCGAGTTCAAGAACATGGGCTTCGAGGTCGGCGACGCCGCGTGGCGGCGGCGGCTGGTCGGCGCCGTCGCGCGCACCAATTTCTGCAAGTGCATCATCATCACCGGCACCGACGACGTCGAACTGGTCGGCGAGACCCACAACATCGTGATCGTCAGCCGGCTCTACGCCTACCTCGAACGCGAGATCGCCCGCCTGGCCGACGAGGCGTGGCGCAAGGAGCGGCGGTCCGGCCAGAGCGCGCGCACCTGGAAGGACTCGTTTCGGCACGGCGCGGTCGACACCGTCGCGCGCCGCCTCAAGGAGCAGCGCGAGGCGAGCGTGACCGCCGACGAGCAGACGATGGCGATCGTCGTGGTCAAGGACCGCGAACTGGAGGAGGCCTACCGGAAGTTCCACCCGCACGTCCGCAGCCTCAATCTGGGCGCCGGCCGCGACGGCGCCGCGCGCTACGCCGGCCAGCGCGCCGGCGAGGGCATCGCCCTGAATACGATGATCGGCCGCTAGGCCGAGCATCCGCCACCTGTCCACCCGACGCGGGGACGGTGGGTTCCCCGCTCGATGCGGCCCGTCAACCGTGGCTGGCGGGCCGCGACGAGCGCCCGCGTGGGCGTCAAGGCAAGGAGCGCGAGATGCCGAACCTGGTCCGCCGCCTGGTCGAGATCCACCGCCAGGCGCACGCCGCCGCCGCCGAGCAGGCCCGGCTCCGCCAGGAGCTCGCCGGCCGGCGGGTGCCCGTCGTCATCGAGCAGCGCGCCGTCGTCGTGCCGGTGCGCGTGAACCGCCGCGAGCGGTAGAGGGGAGATCGCCGTGAGCGTCGACACCCTGGGCGGCGTGGCCGAGCGCTACGCCGCCATCTGGCCCGACCGGCCGCTACCCGAGCGCGTCGGCTGCATCCTCACCGCGCCGCACCCGGACCCGAGCGTGCGCGCCCTCCAGCGCAATGCGCTCCTCGATTTCCTGTCGTTCGTGGCGATCAGCCGCGAGCACTGGCTGGCCCTCCAGCGCCGCCAGCGCGAGGCGGTCAACACGCTCTACGACCGCCACATCGAATTGCGCGACCGGGCCGAGCGGGCCCGCGGCGCGCTGGCCGCCGTCGCGCCGGAACTGGTCGACACCTCCAGCCTGCGCGGCGGCTTCGCCGGGGCCGGCGACGAACCGCGGCCGACCCCACGCAAGGCGGCGAAGGCGAGCAAGCCGGTCGGACAGCGGTCCTTCCTCGAAGAACTGGGCGACTTACTGCCCTTCTGAGCCCCACCCCGCGAGCAAGCCCGCCCGCACGGTGCCGCCGTCGAGTCACCCGATTCGGCGGCGGCGGCGTGCGCCCGCGTGGGCGCGATGAGCCAAAGGAGATCGGCCATGAACCGCTACGACCGCCTCGCCGCCTCGCTCTCGACCATCGACCCGGCCGAGCTGGGCGACGACGAGATCGCCGCCGGCCTCGTCGAACTGTCCGACGCCGTGGCCTGGGCGACCGGCTGGAGCCTGCCCGGCCTGGCCGACGCCTACGGCCACGCCTGGGACCGGCTCTGGGACGAGCACCTGCGCCGGCGCAACGCCGCGTCCCGGCCCGTCGCCGTCGTCACCGGCTGAGTCCCGCCGAGACATCCGCGCGTGCCGTGTGCCGCCGCCGCCGAGGGACGTCCCTGGCGGCGGCGGCACCACGCGAGAGGAGCAAACCGATGAGCGCCAACCCGATCAAGCGCCGCGAGGCGAGCGCGGCCGTCGATAGGCTGCTCGCCTTCGAGCCCATCCCCTATCACGAGGCCGTCTGGCAGGTGCGCGACGCCTGCAAGGCCGGCGCCGACCGCGCCGAGCTGATCGTGCTCGACCTGCTGCGGTCGGGCCGCGTCCGGCGCACGCGCCGGGGACTGGTGGTGATCCTGTGAGCGCGACGATCATCCCGGAGATCGACCTGGAGCGCGAGTTCGGCGGTCGCGTGACCGCCTTCCGCGCGCTGGCCGAGGGCGCGCGCGGCGCGCTCGAAGTCCTGATGAAGATGGAAGCTGCCGGCATCGGCGAGGCGACGCGCCGCGCCGTGGCCCTGGCGGTGATCGACAAGCTCGCCGTCGAGTTCTCCGAGCACCTGCCCGAGCGCCGCGCCCGCGACTTCCTGTGCGACGCGCTGCTCGACCGCCCCGGCCTATGAACGGGGTCGGCTACGTCGCCGGCGCGCTCATCCTGGCAGGCTTCGCGATCCGGCTGCTGGAGGCGTGGGGCGTCATCCCGACCACCCGCGTCGTCGTCAAGGGCCGGCGGCAGGAGCGCCGCCGGCCGCACAGACACCATCGGAGGTACTATGTCACCCACGGGTACGGCCGACACCGCCGTCGCCGGTATTAGCCTGAAGAAACTGCTCGCGTTCGAGGACAAACTGAGCCACATGCTCGCCAACCGCTTCGAGGACGCGCTGGCGAGCGAGGCCAGCGACGAGATGCTCGTCGGCGCGCTGGAGCGCTCCCTGGAGCGCGCGATCCACGCCGCGCGCGTCATCGTCGCCGATCGCTACGGCATGGCCGAGGAGGAGTGATGGCCGACACCGCAGCCGAGGAGATCAGGGAGTTCCGCGTCGCCATCCCCGCCTACATCTACGTCTCGCTGCGCTGCACGCGCGGCGACCTGGATGGCGCGGTGGCCGAGTTCATCGACGAGACGATGCTGGACGACGGCTGGGATACGTTTATTCCCCAGCGCGAGTCCGAGGGTCTGCCGCCGGGCGCGGACCACGTCTGCGTCTACGCGCAGATCCCGGAGGCCGGCGAGTTCTCCATCGAGGACGAGATGTCGCTAAGCGACGAGACGCTGGAATCGCTGAACGTCGAGGAGGGGTGAGCATGCCAGTCGAGCCAATCCCGCTGCCGAACCAGCCCGAGATCGACGCCGCGCTGGCCGCCGTGCGCGCCGCGCAGGCCGAGTACGAGCGCCGGTGGAAGGCCGATGAGACCTTCGGTCCGAACGATCCCTCCCGCATGGCGGTCGAGGCCGCCGGCGAGCGCCTTGTCGCGCTGCTGCCCGACACCTTCACCTGCCCCGGCTGCGGCGAGCCGCTGACCTCCATCGACCGTCGCCGCACGCATGTCGTGGAGTACGAGCGGCTCACCCTATATGACGCCGATTGGGACTACGGCGACAACGAGACGGCCTGCACCGACGAGACCGTCGAGACGTTGAGCTGCCGTCGGTGCGACACCGAACTGCCCGAGGCGCTGGCCGAGCTGCTACGCTGCAAGTACCCGATGTGACCGCGATGGAGGGCTACTGCTCCGTCTGCGGCAAGCCGGGCGCGACCGTCATCATGCGCCAGGAGGGCGGCACGATGGCCGCCCTCGTCCATCCCCAGTGCGCCGGCGCGGTCGGCATCGGCGTCAGGTGGACGGCGAAACTGGGCGTCGAGCGCGACGCCGCGAAGCGCGCCGCCCTGCTGAAAGGGCGGCGGAGGAGGAAGGGATGAACGCAGAGCACGAGATCCACGCCGACATCCTGACCATCGACGGCGGCCGATCGCGGATGCGCCTGGCCGCCATCGAGGACGCCGTCGAGCAGATCACCGGCTGGCGCGAGCAATGCCCCTGCTGCAAGGAATATTACGAGGACCCCGAGACGGGCGAGTACCAGGAGCGCCATCGCGTCAACTGCATCATCGCCCTGATCCTCGGCCTCCAGGACCACCTCGTCGGGCGGCCGATCAATCCGTGGGTGACGACGGACCGGTTCGGGCGCTACGAGCAGTTCGTCATCGGCAGCCACGCCGACGGCGGCGAGCGCGTCGTCTGGCGCCCCGAGATCCGGCGATGAGCGCGCCCGCGCCGTGCGAATGGTGCCGCACCTACCATCCCGGCACCTGCTCGACCCGGCTGCTGGCCGAGGGCCGCATCCGACCGTGGACGCCGGGCGGCCGACCGCGCCGCTGCGCCGTCTGCCGCGAGCCGGTGCGGGACGACTACCTGGTGCTGCGCGTCAAGGGTCGCGTCGGAGCGCCGACCGCGCCGTTCCATCGCGGGTGCGCGCAGATCTACCTCGCCGCCGTCGCGCTGCACTTGCGCGAGCGGGCGAATCTGGTAGAGTAAGGGGGTTCGAGTCGTGACATTCCGTCGAGGGGGGACGGGTTGGGCGAGGAATGGCTGTCGGCGGCGGCGGCGAGCGCGCGCTCCGGCCTCTCCGCGCGCACCCTCAAACGCCGCGCCGACGCCGGCGAACTCCGCGTCACGCGCGGCACGAAGGGCTACGCCTTCCTGGCCGAGGACATCGACGCGCTCGCCGCCGGCGACGCCCCGCGCGCCGCCGAACCGAGCGAACCGCCAGAACCGACCGAACCGGGCGCGCCGCGCGAGGATGTCGGCGCGCTGGCCGTGCGCGCGCTGGCCGAGGAACTGGCGCGCGTGCGCGAGGAGAACGCCCGCCTGGCCGGCGAACTGGCCCGCGTGGCCGAGATCGCCGGCCAGTGGCGCGGCTACGCGAGCGCGCTGGAGCAACGCGCGCTGCCGCCGCCGCCGAAAACCGAGGGATTCCTGACGCGCCTCCGCAGGCGACTGGGGCGCGGCGACGAGCGACCGAAAGGGGAGACACCGTGAGCACGCGCAGCCGCATCGGGATCGAGGGCGAGGACGGCGCCATCACGTCCGTCTACTGCCACTTCGACGGCTACCCGTCGGGCGTCGGGGCGACGCTGCTGGACCACTGGGACACCGCCGAGCGCGTCGCCGAACTGGTGGCGCTGGGCGACCTGTCGAGTTGCACCGGGCCCGACGTCGCGCCGGTCGGCAGCCGCGAGGGCGGCGTCGTCGCCTACGCGCGCTGGCGCGGCGAGACGGGCGTCGAGGCGCAGACGAGCCCAGACCGCGCCGCCTACCTCGCGCTGACCGCCGCGACCGGCGGCGAGTACACCTACCTCTACGGGCCGCGCGGCTGGGAGTGCGCCGCCGGGTACGGCGCGCGGGCGGGCGCGTTCGCCCCGCTCGCCGACGTCCTGGCCGCCGAGGAGGACGAGGACGAGGCGTGAGCGCCGAGGGGCGCGCGGTGCTCGCCGCCGCGATGGCCTACTACCGCGCCGAGAACGCCTGCGTCGCCGCCCAGGCCACCTACGACCTGGTCGGCGGCGCGGCCAACTACCAGTTGCTCAGGCGGCGCGAGGACGAGCGCGCCGACGCGCTGGAGGCCCTGGAGGGCGCCTGCGCCGCGCTCGATCGCGCCGAGAAAGGGATGCCGCGATGAGCCTGCCGGACGCCCTGCGCCGCGTGATCGTCTCCGTCGCCCAGGACCACGAGGACTGCGCCGTCACCGCGTCGTGCTGCTGCCGCTTCTGCGGCGCGGCGTGCATCGACCTGGCCGACGAGCGCGGCTACGACGAGGTCGGGCGCGGCCTCGACGCGATCTACGCCGCCGCCGGCCACGAGGATGGCTGCGCGTTCATCGCCGCGCGCCGCTTCTGCAACCTGCCGGTCGAGTAGGAGGATTTCATGAGGGCGTGGTGGCCGCTGCGGAAGCGGTACAAGATCGTGGTCCCGACCGAGGTCATCCGGGACATGGCCGCCGACGCCGGCGTGCCGGAGGATCACATCAGGGACGAACTGGCGGTGCGGCCGCCGGCGCTCCAGTTGCTCGCGTGGATCGGCTTCGAGGACAGCCGGGGCTGGAGGGTTTCATGAGCGACAACCGCGACGAGTTGAAGGCGCTGCTGCGCGAGATCCTGGCCGAGACGCTGGCCGAGCTGCGGCCATCGTCGGCCGAGATCACGCGCAACGCGAAGGGGGAGGTGCAACTGGCGGTGAAGCACTACGCCAACAGCGCGACGGAGGCGCTGGAGGAGGCCATCGCCGCCTTCCGCCGCGCCGAGGCCGAGTTCCCGCGCTGAGTCGGCGCGGACTTCCCACGTGCGAAGTCCGGCCACATGCCGGCGAGAGGAGAGACGATGCGCAGCTACGAGGAGACCGACGCCTACCTGGACGAGCACCCCGAGGTCCTGGCGATCTGGTGGCACCTGGCCGAGATCGACGCCGCCGCCGTGCGCGCCACCTGGCGCGAGACGACCTACACGCCGGTCTGGCTGGGCGGCTACGCCGGGGCCGGTCGGCAGCCCGCGCCGCACCTGCGCGCCGAGACCGCCCACGGCGACTTCTGCCCGCTCGGCATGTGGCTCATGCACGCCGCCGGCGCGCCGCGCGATGAATCGCCCTGCGGCGCCGATTTCGCCGAGGCCATGACCTACTACGATGATCGGAACGCCACCCTGACCATCGCGTGGGATGAGTGGGTGGACCTGGCGACGGAGTTCTACCGCGCGTTCGACGAGGAGGAGCTGGAGCCGCGCGCCGTCGTGGAGCGGCTGGAAGCGCTGGGGATGCTGGCGGAGGAGATCTAGCGATGTACCGCTACGGCTGCGTCAACCGACCGCCCGGCTTCGCCACCGTGCCGCCCGAGTGGGCGGCGATCGAGCGGAGCCACGACCCGCGCTTCCCGCACGGCGTCGTCTGCTACGTGGCGGCGCTGGCCGCCGACAAGATCGTGGGGTACGAGCTGGTGCCGCTGCCGATCTGCGCGCCGGACGATCGGCGCAGCGACCGGCACGAGCGCGGCCGGCTCACCATCGGCAACCCCAACACCGACGGCGAGGACTTCGCCGTGGTGGACGCCGGCAGCGACGGGCGCTGGGCGCGGCTCGCGCTCTACCGCATCGACGCGCTCAACCGGCCGTGGCTCGTCGCCACGGTCAAGGAGGGTCAGGAGGAATTGGCCTGGTACGCGCTCACGGCGAAACTGTTGGAATATCGGTTCCGCGAGAGGAGCGGGCGATGACCGCGAAGTTCCCGCTGGGGCAGACCGTGGCGACGCCGGGCGCGCTGGCGGCGCTGGCGGCGGCCAACCTGCCGGCGTTCGCGCTGCTGGCCCGCCACGCCGCGGGCGACTGGGGCGAGGTGGATGACTTCGACCGCGAGCAGAACGAACGCGCGCTGCGCGACGGCGACCGCCTGCTGTCGGCCTACACGGTCGGTGGCGAGCGCGTGTGGGTCATCACGGAATGGAACCGCAGCGCGACCACGCTCCTGCTGCCCGAGGAGTACTGAGGTCCCGACATGGCCGGGCGTCGCGCGAATGTCGCCGATGCCCGGCGTTCAATCACGAGAGGAGGATACCGTGACGATCACCGAGGACGACTTCGCCACGCGCGAGGCGACCGAACAGTACCTGCTGGCCCATCCCGAGACGCTGAACGTGTGGCGGCGACTGGCGGAGCGCGACGCCGCGAAGGTGCGCGCCTGCTGGGAGGGCGTCGCCTACGTCGAGAACCGCTACGCGCCGCGGGCGGCGAGCGCGGCGGGCGAGGCGTGCCCGCTGGGGCTCTACCTGCAGGCCGAGGGCGCGGAGGGGATCGACGTGTGCGCTCCGAGCACGGTGCACTTCGCGCGCTACCTGGGACTGATCGGCGACGAAGCGTACGCGGAGCCGATGGACTTCACGAGCCCGTGGGACGGCGGCGCGTTGCACCCGAGCGTGGTGCGCGAGCATGTGCTCGCGCTGGTGGACGAGCACGAGAAGGGAGGCGCGCGGTGAGCGCGACGGAGACGACGATCGCCGTGGGGACCGACTTCGCGGGCTGGCCGGTCGAGCGGCTACGGGTCGAGTTGCACCAGACCTGCCTGGCGCTGGCGGCGTGGCGCAAGGGCGACTGCGGCGTGCAGGACGGCGAGTTGCGGCTGGTGGGTGTCCGGGTGCTCGGGGAGCGCCTGGCGGCCCTCACGGCGGCGCTGGCGGCGCAGGAGGGGCAATCGTGAGAGAGACGAACCAGGCGGCGGCGGCGCGGCCCGCGATGACCCACGCGGCCGTGAACGAGTATCTGGACCTCGCCGCGTCGGGACTGACCGACCCGGCCGTCGAGCTCCAGCCGCTGTGCGGCTGGATCAACCGCTGGGGCGGCGCGGAGGACAAGCAGCATTTGATGGATCTGCGGAACTGGCTGGCGGTCGAGCAGGTCCAGCCGGCCAGGGACGAGCGGTTCATCTTCGTGATCCACGAGATCCTGCGCGCGCTCGCCATCGACGTCCTGACGCGGTACGCGGCGGTCGAGCAGGACTGGCGGGCGGCGTGAGGCTCAGGGCGACGCCGCCCGACGGGCTGGCGCTGCGCCGGCGCGCGGAGCGGGAACGCGAGGAGCGCGAGGAGCGCCGGCGCGCGAGGCGGCGGGCATATCTCAGGCGGTGGCACGTGAAGTGGCGGCGTCGGCAGCTCAATCGTCCCCTGCCCGGCCGGGGCGGCGAGATCTATCGGAAGCGGGTCTACGACGACGAGGGGACCGCCTACGACCTGGTGATCGAGATCCGCTACGCCAAACTGGCCGCGCTCTTCTGGCGCGCGGTCAGGAGTCCGCTGGGCGCGGTCGCGCTGGCGCACGGCGCGCTGGTCGTCCGGGCCGAGCGCCACGGCGGCCAGCCGGCGCACGTCGGCGGCCCCTACGCCAAGGCCGGGCCGCGCGAGACCTTCGCCCGGCAGTTGTTCGCCGACGAGCGGCTGGCGGACGCGGAGAACGTCGAGCGCGTGATGGGCGGCGGCCGGCTGCGGCGGGTCGACGGGGAGGAGGGGAGCGGCGTATGATGGCGCACGACGGTGCCAGGGTCGAGCGAGGAGAGGGACGGTGGCGCGGGTCCGATATCGGAGCAAGGTCCGGGACTATCTGCGGGCGCACGGGATCACCAACGCCTGGTTCATCCGCGAGACGGGCGTCGATCCCAACGCCTTCTACCACATCGAGTCGGGGCGGCGCGTCGCCTCGGCGTCCTACCGCCGGCTGGCGCTCCGGGCGCTGGCCGACGTCGGCGCGACCGCGGCCGACCTGTTCGAGCCGCTGCCGCCCGGCGAGACGCCGCACCGCGCGATGCCCGCCGACGTGCGCGCGCGCTTCGAGCGCGACTAGCGTCGCGTAACTTGCAAACTACGTAGATTGTGGTATACTGAGGGGTGTGGGGCGGCGCGGGTGCCCGCGCGCGGGCGTGGGCGGCCGCCGCAGCCCCCAGCGAGAGGAGTGGCGCATGGGCGTCGAGCGCGGTTGCGGAAAACGCCAGGCTGGGGGGATCCGGGAGGTTTACATCTACGCGCTCTGCGACCCGCGCGACGGTGTGCCGCGCTACATCGGCAAGACGGTCGAGCCGACCAAGCGACTTTCCATGCATCTCTGGCAGGCGAAGCACGGCGCGCCGCACCACCGCGACCGCTGGATCAGGACGCTGCTCGCGGAAGGAGTCGAGCCGGAGATGCGCCTGATCGAGTGCTGCAACGAGACCGAGTGGGTCGATCGGGAGCGACACTGGATCGCGACCCTGCCCAACCTGACGAACCTCGCCGCCGGCGGCGAGGGGATCGACCTGCCGCACACGCCCGAGTGGAACGCGCGCATCGGCGCAGCCCACCGAGGCAAGATCTTCCCGCGAGAGTCGGCCGACAAGATGTCGGCACATCACCGAGCGAAGCACGATGGCGGCTGCAAGAACGGCCACCCGTGGACGCCGGAAAACACCGGCTGGAGACGGAATCCCGGCGAGCGTCCATACCGAGCCTGCCCGACGTGCCAGCGCGAGTCGCAAGGACGAGCACGGCGCGCGGTCGGCATCCCGCCGCGCGAGGAATGGGTGCCTCCGATGAAGGAGGTGTGTACGCGCGGGCACCCGTTGAGCGGAGACAACCTGCGCATCCTGGTCAGGCGAGGCCACACCGAGCGCATCTGCCGCGAGTGCGTGCGGATCCGCAACCGGGCGAAGAAGGCCCGTGATCGCGCGATGAGAGGATGACGGTGGCGGTAACACGTGGTTGCGGTCGAAGGACCAAAGGCGGATTGTATCTTGAAGTGGGCCTGTCGCCGTTCGGCAAGCCGCTGGAGGAGTTCCTGCTGGACCCGCCGCAGCGCATCCCGGTCGAGGAGTTCGGCATCTCCCCGGTCGGGATGCATTTCATCACACCGCCCGGCCAGACGGAGCCGGTGATCTTCGACTGGATCGGCTCGGAGCACTACCCCAACGTGGCCGACGTCGTGGAGGAGTGGCGGCATTGCCTCCGCGTCGGCGTCAACCCGGTCAGCCGGCGCATCAGCCGCACGACCGACTTCTCGCAGATCCGCGCGGGGGCCAAATTGGTCGAACTGCACGCGCGGGCGATCATCGAGAACCACGCCGAGTTGGAGGCGGCGGCGTCGGCCTACTTCGGCCCGACCGCGAGCGGCTGCGCCTGGCCGACGTGCCCGACGGGGAAGATCAGCCACAAGCCGAGCCCGCCGGCGTCGCCATCGGGCGGCGCGGAGCAGTGCATCCGGCTCTGGTGGGAGGATGTGGCCGGCGGCGAGTCGGCCGACTCGCCCACGCCGAGCCGGCCGGTGCGGCGCGAGATCGGGGACACGACCTACTACGCGCGCCGCACTCCCGAGGGCGTCACGCCGCGCTATGTCGTCGGTGCCTTCGCCGTCTTCACGATCTCCAACATCGCCGTCGTGCGCGACCCCGACGACCCGGCGCGCGACGAGGACAACCTGGCGCGCGCGAGCAAGAGCGGGCTGGAGGTGCGCCTTGTCGACGAATGAGGCCGAGCAGTTGTCCCTGCTCCCCGAGCTGCCGCTGTACTTCGGGGAGGTCGAGGAGTTCGCCCTGGACGACATCGCGCCGGACGCGTACCTGGCCGGGCCGGCGCCGGACCCGTCGTTCGTCGCCTCCCTGCGCGACCTGGGGCAGATCGACCCGGTGGTGCTGGAGGCGGCCCGCGGCGAGGCGTTCGCCTACTACGTGCGCTCGGGCAAGCGGCGGGTGAAGGCCGCCCGGATCCTCGGCTGGGCGACGATCGAGGCGCGCGTGGTCGCCCACCAGGGCGACCCGGTCGTCTCGGCCGTGGTCGAGCTGGCGGCCAACGCCCAGCGGCGCGAGAACCCGCTGTCCGACCTGGACGCCATCGAGGCGGTGCAGGCGGCGGCGGCGGCGCGCGGGCTCACCCTCGGCCACGCCGCCATCGCGAAGGCGACGGGGCTCGCCGTGCCGACGATCAAGAAGCGGCTGGCGCTCCGGCGGCTGGAGCCCGATCTGCGCGACGCGCTGGCCGAGGGGCGCCTATCGGTCGGCCTGGCCGAGCGCGTCGCCAAGTTGCCGCCCGCGCGGCAGCGCGCCCTCGCGCTGACCGAGGGCAAGATCACCGGGCCGCTGGTGCGGGAGGCGACCAGGGCGCGCGTCTCCGCCGCCGCCGCCGCCCTCGACTTCTCCTTCCTCGACGGCGCCGGGGACGGGAATACGCCGCCCGAGCGCACGCCGGACGAGGAGCGCGGCGCGCTCGGGGCGGCGCTGCTGGCGGCCGTCCAGCGCGGGCTGGGCGAGTGCGGGCTGGCTGCGGCCTACCTGCCGTGCGAGGTCGACGGCGGCGAGTGGCGCGTCGCGCTGCCGTCCGGCGCGCGGGCGCGCGTGACGCTGACCGTGGACGAGATCGCGGAGGAGGAATCGTGAGCGAGACACCAGATCCCAATGACGTCGTCGGCGCGCTCGATCAACTCAGTCGTGCGGAGGCGGAGAACGCCGCTCTACGCGAGACACTCGACCATCTGAGACATGAACTCGACACCCACGAGGCACTGGAGCGCGCGCTGGCCCAGGAGCGCCTGGCGAACGACGAACTCCGGCAACAGATCAAGACGGCGGTGTTCCGCGGTCCGATGATCGGCATCCCGGAGACTCGCCACGCGCCCGTCTCGCCAGACCCCGTCCCGGTGCTGCCGCTACCGAACCAGGAGGAGGCGGCGCAGCGGGCGCGAGACCTGGAGGACGCCGCGAAGCAGACGCGGGCCAGGGCGCGCCGCGCCGAGCAGTCGCTGGCCTACGAGCCGCCGCAACTCAAACTGGAGATCTTCGCGCCGGACCAGACGGGCGGCGTCGGCTGGAACCTCTCGATCGTCGGCAGCGCCGAGCGCGTCGACCGCGGGCTGCTGCTGATCGAGACGCTGCTGCCGGCCTACGACCATTTCATGGCGCTGATGCAGGACCAGGGCGGCGGCAAGCGGCACCGCGAAAGGCTGGCGCGATGAGCGACTGGAAAGACGAGCTGCGCGCGTCCTGGGACGGGGGAGGGCGTCGCGATCTGCCGCCCGTGCGCCTCACGCCGCCGCCGCCCGACCTGCCGCGCGAGGCGCCGGAGACGAAGGTCTGCCGCCGCTGCGGCGTCGAGAAGCCGGCGCGGGCCTTCTCGGTCAACAGTGCCCACCGCGACGGCCTGCAAGCGTACTGCAAGGTGTGCAGCAGCGAGCGCCGACGCGAACTCTACCCGACCTATCGCGGGCCCGGGCCGACCATGAACATGACGGCCGCCGCGCGACTGGCGCGCGCGCGCAACCTGGCGGCGAGCGCGCGGCGCGCGGCGCCGTTCCTGGCCGGCGACCCGCGCCGCTGGGGCGACACGGAGGTGGCCGATGGTGACAACGCGGCAAGATCCGGGAGCGCGGCACCGGGCCGTCGCGGACTTTGACGGCTCGGCACGGGCGGTGGCGGAGGCGGACGCGCTCGCGCGCCGGCTGTTCGCCGACTGGATGGCGCGGCCGCGCGTCTGGCCGGTCGAGGCCGACGGCGGCTGGCGGCTGTACAACCGCGCGCTCCTGCGCTGGATCCGGCGGCGGGACGCGCGGCGGCTCCGGCTGGCGGCGGCGTTCGGCATGGACGCGCACCGCTACCGGCTCAGGAGCCTGGCGAAGTTGCAGGCCGCGCGGGGGGCGCGGCTTTCGTCGTATGAGCGAGGAGGATGACGGCGTGAGCGAGGAGACGACGGAGCGCGGCCGGCTGGACGGCTTCGACCCCCGGAAGCACCTGCGCGTGCTGCGCGGTCGCGGCGGCAACTCGGAATATCTCGACATCAAGTGGCGACTGGTCTGGCTCAGGAAGGAGCACCCCGACGCGGTGCTGGAGACGGAGCACGTCGCGATCACCGACAACTCCGCGATCTTCCGGGCGCGCGTGAGCATCCCCGGCGGCGCGGTGGCGACCGGCTACGGCAGCGAGACGGCGGCCGACTTCGGCGACTGGCTGGAGAAGGCCGAGAGCAAGGCCATCGGCCGCGCGCTGGCCGCGCTCGGCTACGGGACGCAGTTCGTGGACGACTTCGACATGGAGGACGAGCACGGCGTCGAGGTGGCCGACGCGCCGGTGGAGAGTCGAAGGCCGGCGCGCCAGGACGACGTGCGCCCGATCCGGCAGGACAGCCGCCCGGAGCGCTATCCCCAGGCGCGCGCTGGCGGCGGCGGCGCGCCCCAGGCGTCGGCCACCGCGCCGGCGACCGAGCGGCAACTGAAGTTCATCACCGCGATCTCCCGCGAGGCGCGACTGGGCGACGACGAGTTGCTGGACTGGATCGAAGAACTGCACGGCACCCGCAACCTCGACGCGCTCACCCGCCTCCAGGCATCCGACCTCATCGAGCGTCTCCAGCGCCGGCGCGTCGAGCAGTCCTGATCGGGAAACTTGCAAACCTCGCGGGTTGTGGTAGGATGGGTGGGCGGGGCGGCGGTGGCGCCGCCCGCCTAGCCCACGGAGGAGTCGATGGATCCCGGAGAGCGGCCGATCACGCTCAAGGACGCGGCGGCGGCGCTCGGCGTGCCGCGCCGCGAGCTGGAGGAGCGTCTGGCCTATTCGATCTACGAGGTCGCGCGCATGCTCGGCGTGGACGTGCGCGCGGTCAAGGAGCGCATCAAGCGCGACGGCATCCCGTACTTCTGGTTCGGGAAGAAGCAGATGCTCAGGAAGGAGGTGGTCGAGGCGATCCTGGCCGGCGAGGCGACGCGGCCGATCGAGGCGCTCCTGGACAAGCCGCGCGAGGAGGACGGGCGCTGGGCGCGGGCGCGCGACGAGGCGGAGATCCCCACCGCGGTCGGGAGGTAGCGCGATGCAACCGAAGAACGCGACGGTCTCGACCGCCTGGCGCGTCGACCCGCTCCTGCGCGCGCTGCCGGATGGCGAGCAGGTGGTCTGGTGGCGCCTCGGCCTGTACCTGGTCGAGCGCGGCGGCGACGGGCACCTCCTCCCCGACCGCATCCTGGCGATCGAGGTGGCCGGCGGAGACGCCGACCTGCTGGAGCGCGCGCTGGGGAACATGGCGGGGCTCGGCCTCGTCCGCGAGCACCCCGACGGCGGCTACGTCATGGATCCGTTCGGCGTCAGGGCCGGCGCTCGGCCGTCCGACTCGCCGGAGCGGGTGCGCGAGCGGGTGCGACGACACCGCGAGCGGAAGCGCGCCGCCGCGCACGGGTCACTCGCCGGCGGGAACGGCGTCCCGCGATCGCGCTAGGGGGGCGAGCATGCCCGCGAGGCGCACGAGCTGGCTGAAACTCTACTACCACCACAAGAACGACGCCGTGCTGAACGCCATGCCCGACGACGAGTTCCGGGTGTGGTTCAAGTTGCTGATCCACGCCGCCGACCGCGACGAGCGGCGCGGCGCGTTCCGCGAGGACGCCGCGCTGGCGCTGGAGGTCGCCGGCGGGGACCGCGACCTGCTCCAGCGCACCCTGGCCCGACTGCTCGACTTCGGGCGTCTGGAGACCGAGGAGGAGCCCGGCTGGTACGCCTTCCCCGGCTTCGCCGACGAGCAGCGTCGCAAGCCGTCCGACGAGCCGGCCGAGACGCGCGAACGCCAGCGCCGCTCCCGCGCCAGGCGGCGGGCCGAGACCACAGCGGGCGGTCACGCGGCGTCACGCGTGACGGGGAGT
>DASSSV010000548.1:0-10067 GCA_035708265.1 Thermomicrobiales bacterium
GGCGGCTGGCCCCCGCCGGCCGGAGCGGTCGCGCCGCCACCGCCGCACGCGCCCAGCAGCGCCGCCACCGTCAACACGAGCACGAAGCCGATCCGCTGTCGCATGGGTCCCCTTTCACGAGACGGTAGTCGGCAGTCGGCAGTACCGGCTCACTGGCACTGGCCGGGTCGGCCTGCGGGAGCCGCCACTTCCGCCTCCCGCCTCCCGCCTCCGCCATTATAGCGGGCGGCCTATGGTATAGTCGGAACGTTCGAGCGGGCTGCCGCGTTGCGACGGGGCACGGCGGGAGTCGGGGACGCGCCGGCGCGGGAAATCGCCGCTCAGGACGCCTCACGGCGCCACGAAGTCCGCCGGCGCGGACTGGGGACGGCCCAACCCTCGGAGGCGGGTTTCGTGGCGAGCGGAGCGAGCCCGTAGTCGCGGTTGCAACCGCGGGCGCGCAGCGATGGCAACCGTGGGCGCGACGCAGGCCGATAGCGTACGCCGCGAGGGTGCGGAGGGAGCATGTCGGGGGCGAGGTTGCCGCTGGCGGCGTCGGTGCTGTTGCTGCGGGCGGCGGCCGCGGCGGGCGAGCCGTTCGAGGTCTACATGCTCCGGCGCCCGGAGACGGTGCGCTTCGCCCCCGGCGCCTACATCTTCCCCGGCGGCGTCCTCGACGCGGACGACCGCGACATCGCGCGGGCGCTCCTCGCCTCGCCCGCAGCGGCGACCATCGCGACGCTGCACGCCCGCATGGCCTGCGAGGGGCCCTTCGCCTCGCCCGACGCCGAGACGACCGGCGCGCTGGCCGTCTGCGCCGTCCGCGAACTCTTCGAGGAGGCCGGCGTCCTCCTGGCGCGCGACGCCGCCGGCCGCCCGCTCGGCTGCGCCGACGCCGCCGACCGGCAGCGCCGGCGCGAGGACGTGCTGGAATCCCACCTCGCCTTCGCGGATCTCCTGGCCGACGCGGGCGCGGCGCCCGACCTCGACGCGCTGGTCTACTTCTCGCACTGGATCACGCCGGAGGGGGCGCGGCTGCGCTACGACACCCACTTCTTCCTGGCGGCGCTGCCGGCCGGCCAGGAGGCGAGCCACTACCCCGGCGAGATGCAGGGGGGCCTCTGGCTGACGCCGCGCGAGGGCCTGGCCCGGCGCGCGCGCGGCGACTTCCCGCTCGTCACGGTGCAGGCGTACCACCTGGAGCGGCTGGCCGAATACCCCTCGCTCGACGCCCTCTTCGCCTTCGCGCGCGCGAAGGCGGTGCCCGCGGTGATGCCGGTGCTGGGCGCGAACGGCCGCGAGTCCGCGCTGTCGGAGGAGGTCCGCCGATGCTGGTGATGCCGCGCGTCGCCCGCCTGACCGCGCCGAACCCCTCGCCGATGACCGGCCGGGGCACCAACACCTACCTCGTCGGTGCGGACGAACTGGCCGTGATCGACCCCGGGCCCGACGACGCCGCACACCTCGACGCGATCGTCGCCGAGGCGGACACGCTGGGCGGCCGGCTGGCGCTGATCCTGGTGACCCACGCCCACGCCGACCACCTGCCGGGGGCCTTCGCGCTGCGCCGCCGCCTCGGCCTGCCGCTGGCGGCCTTCTCGCCGGCCCTCGACCCCGACGTCCACCTCGCGCACGACCGGCGCGTCGCGGTCGGCGACCTCGCGCTGCGCGCGCTCCACACGCCCGGCCACGCGGCCGACCACCTCTGCTTCCTGCTCGAAGGCGAGGCGACGCTCTTCTCCGGCGACCTGATCGTCGGCGAGGGCACCGTGGTCATCGGCCGCGACGGCGAGTTGGACGAGTACCTGCGCTCGCTGGAGTCGCTGCTGCCGCTGGACCTGCGCCGCATCCTGCCGGGCCACGGCCCGACCGTCGAGGACCCGCGCGCGAAGATCGAGGAATACCTGGCCCACCGCCACGACCGCGAGCGCCAGATCCTCGCCGCGCTCGCCGCCGGCGCCACGACGCCCCCGGCGATCGTCGCCGCCGTCTACCCCGACCTCGACCCGCGCCTCCGTCCCGTCGCCGCCCAGACCGTCGCCGCCCACCTGCGCAAACTCGTCCGCGACGGCCGCGCGCGCTACGCGGCGACGAGTGACGAGTGACGAGTGGGGCGTTCGTCCCAACCCGCGGAGGTGGGTTTCGCGGCGAGCGGAGCGAGCCCCCAGCCGCGGTTGCAACCGCGGGCCCGCCGCCCGACGCGGCGGCGCCCCCGCCAGCCCTGCCCCTCATCACTCGTCACTCGTCACTCGTCACTCCGCTTCATCGTTTCTTAATCCAGCGGGGGTATACTTGACCGCGTAGTGGTCTGGGCGGCGCCGTGCCCGGCGGGCGGCGCGGGCGGGGGGCATCGGGTGAGCGAGCACACGATCGCGGATGCCGCGGGCGGGGTCGAGGGCCAGGTCAAAGTGCTGGTCGTCGACGACGAGGAGACGATCCTCGAATTCCTCGGCATGGGCCTCGGCTACGAGGGCTTCACCGTCGAGACGGCGGCCGACGGCGTCGGCGCGCTGGCGGCGGCGCAGCGCTTCCACCCCGACCTCGTCATCCTCGACATCATGCTCCCCGGCCTCGACGGCATCGAGGTCTGCCGCCGGCTGCGCGCGAACTCCGACGTGGCGATCATCATGCTCACCGCGAAGGGCGAGGTCGCCGAGCGCATCGCCGGGCTCGACGCCGGCGCCGACGACTACCTGCCCAAGCCGTTCCGCTTCCAGGAACTCCTGGCGCGCATCCGCGCGGTGCTGCGCCGCCGCGACATCGTCCTCCATCGCGTGCTCCACGCCGGCGACGTCACGCTCGACCGCGGCACGCGCGAGGTGACGCGCGCCGGCCGGCCGATCGAGCTGACGCCGCGCGAGTTCGACCTGCTCGAACTCCTGCTGACCCACCCGCGCCAGGTCTTCTCGCGCGAGACGATCCTCAACCGCCTCTGGGGCTATACCTTCGTCGGCGAGACCAACGTCATCGACGTCCACATCAGCGCGCTGCGCGACAAACTCGGCGACCGGCCGCCGGCGCTGATCCAGGCGGTGCGCGGCGTCGGCTACGTCCTGCGCCCCTGAGCGGCGCGGGCGGCGGGGTGAGGGAGCCATGCCCAGCGTCCTCCGCGACGCGCCGCTGCGCTGGCGGCTGACCGCCTTCTACATCGCCATCCTCTCCGCGATCCTGGTGCTCCTCGGCGTGCTCCTCTACGTGCAGCTCGACCGCTACCTCCTCGACGACGCGGTCGCGCGCGTCCGGGCCGGCGCCGCGCCGACGATCCTGCGCTACCTCGACCCCCGCCGCCCGGCGCCGAAGGGCCTCCCCGCGGATGCCACGCCCGCCATGCGCCTCGCCAATGACGCCAGGCGCATGGCGACCGACCTCTCCACCTCGGATGTCGTCGCCGTGATCACCGACACCGACGGCAAGGTCATCGCGACCGGCGACGGCCAGGCCGACCAGCCGACGGCGCCCGCGCTCGACCCCGACCAGGTCGACCGCGCGCTCGCCGGCGAGCCGGCCCCGTTCAGGACCGTCCACCTGCACGGCGAGCACCTCCTCGTCGTGGTCATGCCGCTCAGGTCGGGCGACACGACGGTCGGCGCGGTCCAACTCAGCACCTCGCTGGCCCTGGCCGACCACGTCCTGGCGCGCCTGCGCCTCTACCTGGTCCTCGGCGTCCTCGGCGCGATGGCGCTCGGCGCGCTCCTCGGCGTGCCGCTCACGCGCGCGGCGCTCCGCCCGCTCGCGCACGTCACCACGACGAGCGAGCGCATCGCCGCCGGCGACCTCGGCCAGCGCCTCAACCTGCCGGGCGGGCGCGACGAGATCGGCCGGCTGGCGACGGCCTTCGACCGGATGGTGGATCGGCTGGAGGGCGCGTTGCGCTCGCAGCGCCAGTTCGTCGCCGACGCCTCGCACGAGTTGCGCACGCCTCTCACGGCGCTCGGCGGCCTCGTCGAGATGCTCCTCCTCGGCGTCGACGCCGGCGACACGCGCGCCACGCAGAAGGCGCTGCGCTCGATGCACCGGGAGATCGACCGCCTGACGCGCCTCGTCAACGACCTGCTGACCCTCTCGCGCTTCGACGCGCAGCAGGCGCTCGACAAGCGCCCGGCCGACCTCGCCGCGCTGGTCGCCGAGGTCGGCGAGCAGACGCGGCTCTTCGCCGGGGAGCGCGAGGTGACCTGGCAGACGGCGAGTCCGCTGACGCTGGACCTCGACTCCGACCGGCTGCGCCAGGTGCTGCTCAACCTCACCGGCAACGCGGTCGCCAACACCGCGCCGACCGGCCACGTCTCGCTGCGCGCCTGGCGCGAGGACGGCGTGGCGCGCGTCGCGGTCAGCGACGACGGCGCCGGGATCGACCCGACCGACCTGCCGCACCTCTTCGAGCGCTTCTACCGCAGCGACAAGTCGCGCGCCCGGCGCGCCGGCCACGGCTCGGGCAGCGGGCTCGGCCTGGCGATCGCGCGGGTCATCATTGAGGCCCACGGCGGCGCGATCGACGTCGAAAGCGCGGTCGGCCGCGGCACGACCTTCACCCTCACCCTGCCCGCGCCGCCCCCAGCCCAGCCGGCGCGCCCGGCCGCGCAGCCCACCCTCCCCGCCACGACCGCGGACGCGCCGCGCCGCGCCGGCCGCCGTGCCGCGCGGCCCTGACGCCCGGGCATTCCACCAGTTCCCTTCTCACGTCGGGCGGCCGGGGGGACCTGGCACCCGTCGCGGTGCAGCCGACGCCGGCGGTCAGGGGATGACGCACTGGCCGGCGATGATGACCTCGTCGCCAGGGCAGGGTGGCACGTCGGCGGTGGCGTCGCCGTCCGGTAGGCAGAGGACATCGCCGAACCGGCACTGGCGCAGCAGGTCGTCCCGCGCCGTCGCGTCGTCGCCCCGCGTAGCCGCGGGCGCCGCGGGGTGCGCCGTGTCGGGGCTGGTGGAGTCGGCCTCGCTCGGGGGGCTCACGCGATACGCCGACGCGGGCACCGTCGCCAGCGTGGCCGCCGCCGGCCGGACGGCGGGCGCCGCCGCCCGGAAGACGCCCGGGCCGCCCGGCAGCGGGTGGAGCAGCCAAGCCAGCCCCGCGACCAGCGCCGCCAGCGCCAGCGCCGCCCGCCCGCGCTCGCGCCAACCCTGCCGCCCCGCGGGCTCGCTCGTCACGGCGGTCGCGCGCGCCGGGGTGGCCGCCCCGTCGCAGCCCGGCAGCGGGTCGAGGCCGGGGACGATACCCAGGCGGCGCTCGAGGGCGGCGACGCGCTGGCGCAACGCCGGCAGGTCCGCGGGAGCCGCCCGCCCGGGCCGCAGGGGCAGACCGAGCAGCGCCTCCACCTCGCGCAGCCGGGCACGCAGCGCCGCCACCTCGGCCGCCGAGGGCGGCGCGGCCGCGGCACCCTCTAACCCCTGCGGTGTGGCCTCCTCCGTGGCCGTCATCGCGACTACTGGGCCGGGGGTGGAGGAGTTCGCCATCGCGGGCCTCCTCGTCGGTGTTAGCGATACGCCGTCACCGGAGAGACGCCGGATCGCGCGCTGTCCGGCCCGCTCACCGCGCCCGGCCTGTGCCGCCGGCCGCGCCGGCACATCCGCCCGGTGCGCGGGCCGGGTGCTGCCGGGCGCCGCGAGGGATGCCGGCGGCACCCAGCGACGATCTTCGGCAGGCACCACGGTACCGCGCCGGCGCGCCGGCGCCATCCGTGCGATGCCCCATCGGCGAACACCAAAACGGTGGCGCGCCCCGCGCACCGGCGCAGGCGGGGATTCCCCAGACGTCGTTATGTCAGGTGGTGACGGAAGGCGAAGGCGGTGGCGTCGGCCTTGCTGTGGCTGCCGGTCTTGCTGTAGATGTTCTCGATGTGCCGCTCGACCGTGCGCACGCTCAGGCAGAGCGCCGCCGCGATCTCCCGGTTGCTGTTGCCAGTTGCGATCAGGCGCAGCACCTCGACCTCGCGGGCGGTGAGGCCGGCGGGGGCGGCCGGCCGTGGGGTGCGCAGCAGGGCGAGCCGGGCGGCCAGGGCCCCGGCGCGGGCGAGCGCAGGCCCGGCCGCCAGCGGCTCGCAGAGCGCGCGGGCCTCGTCGAGCGCCGCCCCGGCCGCCGCGCGCTCGCCGGTGGCGGCGCGGAGTTCGGTCAGGGCGAGGAGAGTGAGCGCGCGCTCGTAGGGCGCGGCGCAGGCGTCCGCCAGGACGAGTGCGGCGCGCAGGTGCGTGGCCGCGTCGTCGTGGCGGCCGGCGTCGCCGTCGAGCTCGCCCAGCAGGCGGTGAGCGGCGAGGAGGGCCAGCGGCTGGCGGGGGTCGCTCGCGTGCGCCAGCGCCGCTGCGGCGTGCTCGCGAGCCCGCGCGGGGTCGCCCGCCGCGCGGTGGTACGCGGCCCAGCCCAGCGCGCCCTCGGCCCGGCCGAGCACTGCCCCGGCCCAGGCCAGCCAGCGGTCGTGCGCCTCCAGCCAGGCGCGGGCGGCTGGCAAGTCGCCCGCGTCGAGGGCCAGGGTGGCAGCCAGGTGCAGCAGGCTGAGCGCCGACAAGAGGAAGATGCGCCCCGGCGGTGTGACCGGACCCTCAGGCAATTCCTCGTAGACGATGGCCCACGCCTGCGCCAGATCCCCTTGCGCGACCGCGACCGCGCCCGCAAGCGGGTTGCAATGGTGCGTCAGCGGCGGGTCTTCCACATGCGCTTGCTGGGCCAGCGTGCGGGCCTCCGTCCAGCGCCCTTCAACGAATGAAGTTGGGAACCGGGCCAGGCGCGGGGCCAGGCCCGCCATCAGGACATCGCTCGCCCGGATCATGGCCTCCTCGCATTCGGCGATCATCGCCTGGCGCATGGGGAGATCGTCGGCCTGATAGCGCATGACACCCGAACTGAGATCCTCGAAGGCCGAGAACGCGACCTGGAAGTAGTCCTCCCGCGCGCGGCTGGCGGTGCGATAGCGCGCGCGGGCGAGGCGAGCCGCCGGTGGCCGCCCCAGGGCCGCATGCATAGTCCCCTCGGCGGCGTGGTAGTAGGGTATAGCCGGGCCTGGGTGGGCCGCGACGCGCGCCAGCAGGTCGGCGACCTCAGCGAAGCGCCCCGCGTAGGCGAGCCAGTTCGCGAGCTGGCCTCGCAACTCGGCTACCGCGGGCGGCTCGCCCCACACCGCCCGCAGCCGGTCAGGGATCGCGGGCGCCGCGGCCCGCTCCAGGGTCGTGACGCCAGCCGCCATCGCCGCCAGGCCGCGCTGGAAGTCCCCGCCCATACAGGCGATGAGGCCACGCAGTTGCTCGACGTACCCCAGGAGCGCCCGATCGTCGGCCACAAGGCGCGCGGCGGCGGCGAGCGCGGCGGCGCTCCGCTGCGGCTGCGCGTAGACCCGCAGCCGCGCGAGCGCGTAGAGCACCCAGGCGCGCTCGCCGGCCGGCGCCCCGGCCTGCTCGAGCCAGGGTAGCGCCGCCTCGAACCGGTCCGCCGCGGTGAGCCAGGCGTAGGCGTGCAGCGCCCGTCCACCGGCGCGGAGCAGCCAGTCGGCGGCGCGCGGGTCGCCCGCCCGCTGCAGGTGGTAGGCCACGGCATCGGGGTCGGGCGCCGGCTGGGCCAGCAGCGCCTCCGCCGCCCGGCCGTGGAGCGCTCGCCGCCGGTGCGTGGGCAGCCCGGCGTAGAGCGCCTCGCGCACCAGCGCGTGGACGAAGCGCGCCCCCCGGCCGTCGGGCGTCTCGGCCAGCAGGTTCGCGGTGAGGGCCGGCTCCACATCGGTGTGCAGGGCCGCGGCCTCCGCGTCGCTCACCAGTTGCCACAGGTCGAAGGGCACCACCTGCCCGAGGACCGCCCCGACGGCGAGCAGGTCGCGCGTCGCCGCCCCCAGCCGGTCCACGCGCGCGTCGATGACCTGGCGGACGAGCGGCGGCACGCCGACGACGGCGAGGTCGCCCAGCACCCAGGCCCCGGCCGCCGGCCGCAGCGCCTCCGCCTCCGTCAATGCCCGCAGCAACTCGCCCACGAAGAACGGGTTGCCGTCCGCTTGCGCCTGGAGATACGTGACCAGCCGGGCCTCGTCGCTCGCGTCGAGGGCGTTATGCCCGCCCACGAGCGCGCGCAACGCCGCCTCGCCCAGCGGTCGCAGGTCGAGCCGGTCGGGGCGGGCCTCGCGGACGAGGGCGGGCAGGAGGGCATAGAGCGGGTGGCCGCGGGCCACCTCGTCGGCGCGGTAGGTGGCGAGCAGGAGGAGCGGCAGGGCGGCCACCTGGCGCGCGAGGGCGCGCAGCAGGTTGAGGGAGGCGGGATCCGCCCAGTGCAGGTCGTCCAGCAGCAGCACGAGCGGCCGGCGGGCGGCCAGCGCGATCAAGTAGGCCAGCACTCGTGCGACGACCGCGCCCTGGCCGGGCAAATGCTCGCTCTGGCCCTCCGCCGGCAGCACCGCGGCGGGCAGGCTCGGCAAGGTGTCGTCCGCCGGCGCGCGGGCGAATGCCTCGGCCCAGGGGCCGTAGGGCGGCGTCTCCGAGAGATCGTAGCAGCGCCCGACCAGGACGAGCGCACCCCGCGCCGCCGCCTCGCGGCAGGTCTCCTCGGCGAGCGCCGTCTTGCCGATGCCCGCCTCGCCGCCGACGAGCACGAGCCCGCCGTGCCCCGCCAGCGCCGCGGCGAGGTGGTCTCGGAGCGCGTCCTGCTCGCGCGCCCGGCCCACCAGCGGCGGCCGGCGCGGGTCGTGCCGGGGGACGGGCGGGAGCGGGTCGGCCATCGTCGCCCGTGCCTACGAGCGCGGCTATGCGTCGCGTGTGCCCGCCAGTATAGCAGATGGCGAGCGAGTGCCGGCCCCTCCCTGGCCCGCCGCGGGTGCGTGCGTCATCGCTTTGAGCGAGAGCCGATGGCCGACGCTGCGCCCCGAGGCGGTTGACGGCACACGAGGCCCCCCGTCGGGCCGGGGTGTAGGGCCGAGACCCAGCCCGCGCAGGCGCGACCGCGGTCGCCGGCCCGCCAGCCTACGCGAAGAACCCCGACTCCGCGATGATCTGCGCGGCCGGGACGAAGGTCGCCTCGACGACCGATGCGCCGGTCCGGCGCAGATACGCGCGCACCGCCCGGTAGCCGAGCGCGTAGCCGGCGAAGTTCGGCACGCCGGCCGCGGGCAGCCCCATCCGCGCCGCGATGGTATCGCCGAAGATGTAGGCGCGCACGGTGTCGAAGCCGGTGCGGTCCAGCGCCGCTCCGACGGCCCGCCTCGCCGCCGCCAGCTCCGCCTCGGGGAACTCGGTCACGTAGTACCCCACCACCCCCTCGCCGAAGAGCTCCGCCGCGAAGGCTTCCGCCAGCCCCTCGGCCACGATGTACTCCCCGACCGTGACCGTATGCGGGATGAAGGGGAAGAGCGAGAAGCGGACGTTGTGGTGCAGCTCGTGCGCCGCCGCCCCGTCGAGGCGCGGCAGGACGTAGTCGTTGGCGTCGCTGCAGACGACGAGCACGTAGCCGGGAATCCCACCGAAGCCGGTGTAGCCGCGGTCGAGCGGATCGGCGGGCGCTCCGCGGCTGAGGACGAGCGCGGCGTTGATGGCGCCGAGACGGATGCGCTCGGCGTGCGGTGCGAACGCCGCGACCGCGCGGCCGAGCGCCGCCGCCGTCCGCCCCCAGGCGTCGGCGGCGGCGAGCCGGTCCATCAGGTCAGCGATTGCCGGCCGCGCGCCGTCGGCGAAATCCTCCGGCGTGTAGAGCGTCCAGCCTTTCGCGAGCGCGACCGGGTCGCCCCCGCCGAAGATGCGAAACATCCCCTCGAACGGCGCGAGGAGTTCCCCGCGGTAGAGCGCGTCGCGCGCGGCCAGGTCGGTGGTGTCGAGCAGGCGCCGGTAGAGCGCCTCCGTATCGATGGTCACGAGGTCCATCCTGCCTCCCTCTCCTCCAGATCTACGCGCGGGGCCCCATCGCGCCGCGCCGCGGATGAGTGTAGACCCCAACCTAACGTCAGGGTCAAGAGGCGCGGCGAGTCGGGCAGACGGCAGAGGCAGACGGACGGCGGATGTTCGCCTTCCCCCATCGCCCATCGCCCATCGCTCGGCTCACCCTCGCCACTCGTCTGAGATCCGGACGTAACTCCTGACTATGCCATCGCGCGAGCGCGGCGCGGGTGCCGAGAAGCGGTGTGGTACAACCGAGG
>DASSSV010000549.1:0-19856 GCA_035708265.1 Thermomicrobiales bacterium
GTTCGGCCGGCGCATCCTGGCGGAGCGCTAGCGCCGGCCGGCCAGCGCGCGCGCCCGCTCGGTGTTGATCGCGGCGCGCAGGTCGAGCGCCGCGCGGCGGGTGGCATCGGCGAAGTCGTCGCCCGACGAGGCGTAGGTGACGGCGCGGCTGGCGTTGATCGCCAGGCCGAAGCCGTCGGCGTCGAGGCCGGCGCGCACCGTCTCGGCCAGCGCACCGCCTTGCGCACCGATGCCGGGGACGAGGATCGGCGCGTCGGGCAGGATCGCGCGCACCGCTGCCAGTTCGCGCGGGTAGGTCGCGCCGACGACCGCGCCGCAGCCGCCGTAGCGCGCGCCCCAGGCGGCGATGCGCCGCGCGACGGTTTCATAGAGGGGCCCTGTCGTGCCGCCCTCGCCCACGACCGCGAGCCCTTGCAGGTCGCCCGAGCCGGGGTTGGAGGTGCGGCAGAGGACGAAGACGCCGCGGTCACGCCGCCCCAGGAAGGGCCGCAGCGCGTCTTCGCCGAGGTAGGGGTTGGCGGTGACGGCGTCGAAGCCGAAGGCGTCGAAGTAGCCGGTCGCGTAGGCCGCCGCGGTGTGTCCAATGTCGTTGACCTTCGCGTCGAGGAGCGCGGGGATGTCCGGCGGGATCAGCCGGCGTGTCTCGGCCAGCGCCGCCAGCCCGGCCGGGCCGAAGGCGGTGTAGAAGCCGAGGTTCGGCTTGTAGGCGCAGACGAGGTCGGCGGTCGCCTCGACGATCGCGCGGTTGAAGGCGACGATCGCGCCGGCCGGGTCGTCGGCGCAGCGCGCGCGCAGCGTGGCCGGGAAGCGCGCGACGTCCGGGTCCAGCCCCACGCAGAGCAGGCTGTCGTTACGCTCCGCCGCCTCCCGGAAGCGGGAGAGCGAGTGCTGAGCGATGAGCGATGAGCGGTGAGTATCGTTGTCCCCCGCGCGTCGGTCAGGCATCGCCGCTCGTCCCTCCTTCGACATTGGCCTCCCTCGCCTTGCCGGCTCAATGATACCCGACGATTCCCCTCGTCACTCGTCACTCATCACTCATCGCTGAATTCTGCCCAGAGCGGCAGGTGGTCGGAGGCGCGGTCGGCCGGCGGGTCGGTGACGCGGTCGCAGGCGCGCAGGCGAGCGGCGAGCGCGGGCGAGGCGAAGCAGTAGTCGATCCGCAGCGCCGGGTCGGGGAGTTTGTAGGTGTAGCCGGGCTCATCCGGGTGGAGCGCGCGGTAGCAGTCGACGTAGCCGGCCTGGAGGAGCAGCGGGATCGCGTCGCGCGGGATGCGGTAGCCGGCCGCGGTGTACTGGTCGGCGGCCTTCCAGGGCAGGCGCGCCCAGGCCACGCCGTCGGCCGGGTGGATCGCGTTGAAGTCGCCGGCGAGCAGGTGCGGGCGGGCGCCGAGGGGGCGCAGCGCGTCGAGGATGGCGCGCACCTCGGCCGCGCGGCGGGGCTCGTCCTCGGCGCGCCCGGCGCTGAGATGCGCGGCGAAGAGGTGCAGCGGGCGGTCGTCCCACTCGACCTCGATCTCCAGCAGCGTCTTGTCGAAGATCGGCTCGCGGTGGTTCTCGGCGCGCCGGACTGGCAGGCGGCTGAGCCAGGCGACGTGGAAATCGCTGTTGGCGTCGCCGAAGACGAGGTCCAGGCCGAGGTCGCCGGCGAGCCGGGCCGCGCTCTCGCGGTCGTTCGCCTCCAGCAGCGCCACCACGTCCGGCCGCTGCGCGCGGATCACGTCGCGGATCAGCGGCAGCCGGTCCTCGCCGCCCAGGAGGATGTTGTAACTGAGCACGCGCAGCGTCATCGCCTCACCGTTACGTGGGGCGTGGGCCGTGGGCCGTCCATCCGTAGAGGCCGACCCCTACGAACCCAGGCAACCGCCCGATCCCGGCCCCCGTCGTCACGGCCCACGGCCCACGGCCCACGCCCCACGGCCTCACGCCCCCACGCCCTCGTCGAGGACCTCGCGCAGTTGCTCCGG
Source organism: Thermomicrobiales bacterium (assembly GCA_035708265.1). Lineage (GTDB taxonomy): Bacteria > Chloroflexota > Chloroflexia > Thermomicrobiales > CADCWN01 > DASSSV01. Next base: position 1,965 of record DASSSV010000549.1, read on the forward strand.
CGTGATGTTGCCGCCGCTGAGGACGAGTCCCACCCGCTTGCCGGCGATCTCGTTGCGGCGGCGGACGGCGGCCGCGACCGACGCGGCGCCCGCGCCCTCGACCACCTGTCGCGCCGTCGCGAGGATCAGGCGGATCGCCGCGCGCAACTCCTCGTCGCTCACCAGCATCAATTCGTCCACCAGGCGCGGCAGGAGTCGGAGCGGCAGCTCGAACGGCTGGCGCGTCGCCAGGCCCTCCGCGAAGGTGTGGATCGCGTCGGTCTCGACGTAGCGGCCTTCCTTCCAGGAGCGGTAGACGGCCGGCGCGCCTTCCGACTGCACCCCGATCACGCGGATCGCCGGGTTGACCGCCCGCGCGACCGTCGCGGTGCCGAGGACGCCGCTGCCGGCGCCGACCGGGACGAAGATGACGTCGAGGTCGGGCACCGCTTCGAGGAGTTCGAGCGCGTAGGTGCCGACCCCGGCGATCAGCAGCGGCTCGTTGGCGGAGTGGATGTAGCGCAGCCCCTCGGCGGCGGCGCGCTCCTCGGCCGCCAGCCGCGCCTCGTCGAAGTCGCGCCCGGTCAGGACGACCTCGGCGCCGAGGCGGCGGGTCGCCGCCACCTTGAGCGGATTGGCCGCGGCCGGCATGTAGATGATCGCGCGCACGTCGAAGAGGCGCGCGGCGTAGGCGACCGACTGCGCGTGATTGCCGGTCGAGGCGGCGACGACGCCGCGCGCCCGCTCGGCCGGCGTCAGCGTCGAGATGAGGTTGACGCCGCCGCGGACCTTGAACGCGCCGGTCGGCGTGAGGTGCTCACACTTGATGAAGGCCCGGCAGCCGAGCGCCTCGCCGAGCGCGGCCGGCTCCAGCGTCGGCGTCGGCGCGAGGTACGGGGCGATCGCGGCGCGGGCGCGCAGGACGTCGGCCAGGGTCGGCGTGGGCCAGGTCATCGGGTCAACCTCACACTTCATCGCGGACTTCGCGGCATTCCGGCCGGCACAATGCGGCTGGCGCCGCCCGGCATCGTAGCCGCTCGGGGCGACGGGGGCAAGCGCGTCAGCCTCGCCGGGCCTCCGCTCGCCCCGGCGGAGCCCGCGCGGCACGCCGCGCTGTCCGTATGGTGTACACGCCGCGAACGTACAACCGCGAATCTGTTCCCCTCGCGCCCGATATGTGGTATGCTACGCGGGATAAGGGGAACTGCGGACAGGCTCCAGGGGATGCGAGGAAACGAGGGGCGCGGCGCGGGCCGTGCCCGGGGGATCCGAGGAGGGGGCGCTTGTTCGGGCGATTGAGACGCACGCCGCGCGGGCTGGAGGGCCATCCGCTCTACCGGCTCGGGCTCCAGGTGCAGCGCGGGAAACTGAGCCTCGACCAGGCCATCGCGCGCCTCGATTCGTCGCGCGAGTTGCGCGACCTCGCCGACAGCCAGCTCAGCGAGCTCGACCGCGGCCTCGACGCGCTCTTGGCCACCAACCGCGGCTTCGCCTACATCCTCGCCACGCTCAACCACGCCGTCGCCCGCAACAAGGGCTTCCGCCGCGTGCAGGTCGATTGCGCCCTGCGCCTGGCCGAGCTGACCTACGACACGCCGCGACGGATCAACCTCCTGCGCGACGCCCTCGCCGCCAGCCGCAAGGCCGGCTACCGGCGCGGCGAGAAGACCGCGCTGGCCCGCCTCGGCACGCTCTACGCCGAGGAAGGCCACTACGACGAGGCGATCGCCGCCTACAAGGAGCAGGTCGAGAGCGCCAAGGGCGGGGGGTACGCCGCGATCGACGTCGATTCGCTCCTCGCGCTCGGCGACATCTACCGCGGGCAGGAGGCGCTCGCCGCCGCGCACGACGCCTACGGGCAGGCCGCGCGGGTCGCCGGGTCGGCCGGGCAGCCGGCCGGGCAGGTCGAGGCGCTGACGCGCGCCGCCGAGGTCGCCCTGCTCTGCGGGCAGGCGCCGGAGGCGCTGGCCTCATTGGAACAGGGCATGGCCATCGCGGCGGGCAGCAAGGACCGCGCGCTGGAGGCCGAGCTGGCGCTGCTCCTCGGCGATCTGCTCCAGGATCTCCGCCGCCCGAACGAAGCGCTCGTCGCCTACCGCCGCGCGCTGGCCCTCAGCGGCGAGGACGCCGCGATGCAGCAGCGTGTCCTCGGCCCGCTGGTCCCCCTCTGCGCCGCCGCGGGGCACTGGCAGGAGACCGCCGACTACGCCCGGCAGGGGCTCATCCTCTCGGCCGGCGCGCTGCCGGAGCAGGAGGTCGAGTGGCTGCTCGAACTCGCCGTGGCGCTCCTCGAGCTCGCGCGCGACCAGGAGGCGGTCGACGCCGCGCGCGACGCGCTGGTGATCGCGCGCCGGGTGGACTCCGGCGGGCGGCTGGAGCACGACGCGCTCGGCCGCCTCGGTACGCTCCTGGCTGAGACCGGCGACTGGGAAGGCGCGACCGCGGCGCTCGACAACGCGCTCGACCTGGCCCGCCGCGCGGGCGACCAGTCGGCCGGCGCGACCTGGCTGACCCATCTGGCCCGCTGCGCCTGGTACGCCGGCGACGTCCCGCAGGCGCTCTCGCGCTTCCGCGAGGCGCTGGACCTGGTCCGCGCGGCCGACGACCGGCGGCTGGAGGCCCACATCCTCGGCAGCCTCGCCACGCTGGCGCGCCAGCAGCGCCAGCCGCGCCGGGCGCTCGACTACTACCAGGAAGCGCTCGACATCAGCAAGGCGCTCGGCGACGGCACCGAGGTCGTGCGCTACCTGACGCTGCTCGGCCGCGCCTACAGCGAGCTGCGCCAGCACGACGACGCCAAGCGCGCCTTCGTCGAAGCCCTCGCCCTGGCCCGCCGCCTCGACGACCGGCGCGGGCAGGTCGAGGCGCACCGCCGCTACGCGATGCACCTCAAGGGCCGGCGCGACCGCGAGGGCGCGATGCAGCAGATCGCCGCGGCCGCCGCGGTGGTCGGCGCGCTGGACGACCCACGCCTGGCCGCGATGACCCTCCAGGAACTCGCCGCGATCCAGGAAGAACTGGGCCACCTCGAAGAGTCGGCCGCCAGTTACCGCCGGCTCCTCAGCAACGCCGAGCGGATCGACGACCTCAACGGCAAACTCCAGGCCCACTACCAGCTCGGCCGCCTCTTGAAGTTCCAGCAGCCGGGCGAGTCGCAGCGCCACCTCCAGCAGGCGCTCGACCTGGCGCACGAGCTGAACGACGAGACGTTGATCGGCCAGGTCGCCGACCTCCTGCCGACCGGCACCGACACGACCCTCCCCTCTGCAGGCCCCGCCTGAGCGCGCGGGGGCCGACGCGCCGCCCCCCGCAGCAACCCGCGAACGTACGCGACTCTTTCTCCCGGCAATTCGCTCCGCCCCCCTAGACAGGCCAGGGGGGCGTTGCTATACTGTACGTACTCCGCGGGGCCGGCCGGGAGCGGCCCCGACAGGAGCGCGCGAAACCGTCTACAACCGATCGTGCGACGATAGGAGACGCGGGCGCGGAGGGTGCGCCACGGGCGTGCGGCTCGCCGCGCGCCGACGAGTTGCCATCGCCGCCACGACGTCCGTCCGGCGTCGCCGGGTGGGCGCGCCCCGCGGGGGCGGGGTCGCGCCTCGTGTCGCCGTCTCCCCGTGGGGCGGGGGCGGCGACGCCCCACCCGGCCACCGCGAGGCCAGGGGATTCAGGAAGGGGAGAGGGGGGACCGGGATGACGACGAGCCGGGTCGCGGCCAATGCCCAATTCGCGTTGCACGGCGGTCAGCGCCTGGAGGAATGCCCACAACTGCTGCTCGACGAGGTCATCGGCGCGCCCGGCCGGGCCGGCGCCGACCGCGACTACCTCTCGATCATCTGCGAGCCGGTCGAGATGAAGCCCCACGCCCTCCAGACCGGCGCCGGCGTGCTCGCCGCGATCCGCGACGCCTACCTGGAGAGCGACCGCAGCGACCCGGTCGCCGCGCTGGCCGCGGCGGTCGACGCCGCCAACGACGTCCTCTACACCCGCAACCGCGCCGGGGCGCCGGAGAAGCGGGTCTTCCTCGGCGTCACCTGCCTCGTCATCCGCGACCACGACCTGATCGTCTGCCAGGTGCCCCCCACCCAGGTCATCATCGCCCAGAACGGCACGCCGATCGCCCTGCCGGAACTGGCGAGCTGGCACGACCACTACCAGCCGCGCGAGCAGGACGGGCCCTGCGGCCTCGGGATGCACGCCGAGGCGCTGCCGCTGCTCTACCGCGCGGCGCTGGAGCCCGGCGACCTCATCACCCTCTGCTCCTCGAACCTGGCCGCGCTCCTGCCCGAAGACGACCTCGGCTTGGTGGCGGGGACCGACCCGGCCGCCGCGCGCGATTTTCTGGCCGCGCTCGCCGAGCGGCACCACCTCGACAACGCCTACGCGGCGGTGCTCGAACCGCCGCTGCCCGAGGTCGCGACCGGCGCGATCGGCCTCCGCGCCGTCTGGCACGACGACGACGACGCGGGCGACGACGCGCCCGTGGCAACCGACCGCGGGCCGCTCGGCGCCGGCTGGTTCGAGCGGAGCCTGCGCGAGATGCGCGCGCGCGCCCGCGTGATCAGCTGGCCGCTGCGTCACGGCCAGGGCGCGGACCGCGTGGTGCCCCTGCGCGGCCGGCCGGCCGACGACGACCGCGACTACGAGGTCGTCGTCCACCACGTCCCAGCCGAAGCCGAGCAACCGGCCGGGGCCGGCCCGCTGCGCTTCCGCGCGAGCGCCGATGACGACCGCTTCGCGCTGCGCCGCCACGACCCGGCACCGGCCGCCACGGGCGCGCGGTTCGCCGCGACCGGGTACGAGGCCGAGGACGAAGAATACGACGAAGGCGGCGAGGACGACGCGCCGCGCGGGAGCTACGCCGGCGGCGGGGCGTACACGGACTACGACGACGAGGCCGGCGACGACGCGGGCGCCTACGCGGACGGCGACGAGCCCGACGGCGAGGACTACGAGGACGTCCTGGCCCGCCCGGCGCCGCGCCGCGCGCCGCGGCCGTCGCTCCTCGGCGCGGGCGCGCTGCTGGGGATGGCCTTCGGCGGGCTCTTCCCCTCGCGCGGCCGCCGCTCGCCCCACACCGGCGAACGGCTCGGGCAGGTCTGGCCGCTCGGCTCGCTGGAGCGCTGGGACCGCCGGCGCCGCCTCCGCTTCACCTACTGGACACCGCTGGTGATCCTCGGCCTGATCGCCGTGCTCGGCGTGGCGCTGGTCTTCTCCGTCCGCAGCCACCAGGCGAAGGTCGCCGAGGACCGCTTCGACACCGCGCTGGCCCAGGTGACGCAGGGCCGCGAGGCGGCGGTGGCGTCGCGCGACCGCGGGGCCGCGCACAACCAGTTGCTCGACCTGCGCACGCGCCTCGACGCGATCCCGGTGGACGGCCACCCGCAGTGGCAGGAGCGCGTGGCGGCCGAGCGCGTCTCCCTGGCGCAGGCGCTCGACAAGGTCGACGGCGTGCAGCGGATCGCGGCGGGGCAGGTCGACGTGCTGGCGGCGGCGCCGGCGCCGGTCGGGTCCACCGCCCAGCGCCCGCAGATCGTCCTCGGCGCGAACGGGCAGCAGTTCGTCCTCCTGGGCGACACCATCTACGCCGTAGATAGCAAGGCCAAGACGATGGCGAAGGCGCTCGGCAAGGGCGACAACGTCGCCGGCGTGACGGTCGGGTCGCTCCTCGGCATCGCCTGGCGCATCGACAAACTCATCGCCTTCGACGACTCCCACGGCTACATCCGCGACGACAGCGGCGCCTGGACCGCGCTGCCGCTCGGCGCCTCGGGCTTCAAGCCGGTCGCCGGCGACACCTTCGACGGCAACCTCTACCTGCTCGCGCCCGACCGCAACCAGATCGTCAAGTTCACCTCGGGCGACTACGCCTCGGCGCCGCAGCCATGGTCGAGCACCAAGGCGAACAATGACCTGGCGCTGGCGGTCGACATGTCGATCGACAAGGACATCTACGTCCTCCTCTCCGACGGCCGCGTGCTCGACTTCTTCCAGGGCGACGAGAAGAGCACCTTCACCCCGACCGTCGTCCCGCCGCTGGCCGGCGCGACCGCGCTCTATGCCGCGCCGGACGGCAAGTACCTCTTCGCGATGGACCCGCGCGGGGGGCGGATCGTGCGCCTGGGCCGCGACGGCGCGGTGCTGGGGACCTACGAGGCGGCCGCCGGCGCGCCCTCCTTCGCCGGCGCGCGCGAGATCGCGGTGGACGAGGCGGCGAACATCGCCTACGTGCTGACCGACCAGGGTCTCCTCGCCGTCCACCTGCCGCCCGCGCCGTAGTCGCGGGCGACGATCCCGAGCAGAGACGCCACGCGGGCCGGCGCATCGCGCGCCGGCCCCGTCTTCGTTAGTGCGCTGGTGGCTGAAGCCGCGCCTCACGGCCACAAAGCCCGCCGGCACGGGCGAGGTCCCGGCCCATGCGATGTACCGAACCGGATGCCGGGCGGCGCAGCAACAGGGCCGGCACAGGGGCCGGCCCCTACAAGGGGAGGACGCGCGCCATCCCGCGTCCCAGGCCGCGGAGGCGGCCTTCGTGCGCCCGCGGGTGCCCCAAGCCGCGGTTTCAGCCGCCCGGCCCCCACGCGGACCGCGCGATCGAGTATCCTTAGTCTGTCTGGCCGGGACGCCATTGGCCGGTCGCGAGACGGACGACAGGAGACCGGGGACGGGGATGGAGTACGCGATCCTGGGGGGTGGCGCGCTGGGGCTGACGGTCGCGCTGCGTCTGCTCGAAGCGGGCGAGTGCGCGGTCGTCTACGAGCGCGAGCCGGAGGCGGGCGGGCTGGCCGCGGGCTTCCGCGTCGGCGACGCCTGGCTGGAGAAGTTCTACCACCACCTCTTCCGCACCGACACCGCGATGCAGCGCCTGATCGCCGAACTCGACCTTGCCGACCGGCTGCTCTGGCCGCGCCCGCGCACCGTCACGCTCTGGAAGGGCAAGGTCTACCAGCTCGACTCGCCGCTGACCGTGATGCGCTTCCCGCCGCTGTCGCCGGTCGCGCGCGTGCGGATGGCCGCGGTGCTGGCGTTCCTCAAGCTCGCGCCGGCCGGCCCGCTGGAGGGGCGGCGCGCCGCGCCGTGGCTGCGCCGCTGGATGGGCGCCGCGCCCTACCGGGTCATCTGGGAGCCGCTGTTGCGCGGCAAGTTCGGCGCGTGCAAGGAGGAGGTCGCGCTGCCCTGGTTCTGGGCGCGCGTCCACGACCGCACGACCGAACTCGGCTACCTGCGCGGCGGCTTCCAGCCGGTCTACGAGCGGCTGGTCGAGCGGATCGTCGCGCTCGGCGGCGAAGTCCACCTCGGCACCGCCGTCGCCGGCGTGGCGACCGTACCGGACGGCAAACTGACCGTGACGACGGACGACGGCGCGCGCACCTTCGACCGCGTCGTCTCCACCCTGCCGCCGCGCCTGACCTGCCGCCTCGTCCCGGAGCTGCCGGACGACTACCGCGCCCGCTACGACTGGGGGCGCGCCTACGGCGCCCACTGTCTGATCCTGGCGCTCGACCGCCCGCTCACCGACGCCTACTGGATGAACATCAACGACCCCGGCTACCCCTTCCTGGCGCTGGTGGAGCACACCAACTACATGCCGAAGGCCGACTACGGCGGCCGCCACCTCGTCTACCTCGGCAACTACCGGCCGATGGACGACCCGCTCTTCGCGATGAGCGAGGACGAGGTACTGGCCGAGTTCCTGCCCCACCTGGCGCGGATCAACCCCGCCTTCACGCCCGACTGGGTCACCGAGAGCTGGCTCTTCGCCGCCCCCTTCGCCCAGCCGATCGTCACCACCGACTACCGCGACCACATCCCGCCCTTCGAGACGCCGATCCCCGGCCTCTACGAAGCGAGCATGTTCCAGGTCTACCCCCACGACCGCGGCCAGAACTACTCCGTCCTCCTGGCGGAAGAACTCGTCGGCCGCCTGACGGCGGAGGCCAGAAATGAGAAGTGAGAAGGATGAGGCCGCCGGTTGGGAGTTCTGAGCGAGGCGGGGAGTAGAGTGACGGCGTACTCGGAGATTTTCATGGACGTCTCCGCCGCCCTCGCTGCGGTCGGCGAGAAGCACGGCACAGAGCGGTTCGCCGGCAGGTGGGACGAACGGCATTGGATGAACACTCCGGGACCGCTCTACTGCAGCGAGACGGACAACAGCGGGGCCGGCCCCTTGGCGGCCCCCAACAGCGTGCTGGTCGACAACGACGGGTTCGAGGCCATCTTCCGGCAGCCGGTCAACCACCACGAGTTGCGGCAAGTCTTGCGGGCGGCCGAATGTGATGTGTTTTCCGCCTACGCCGCCGACGGGGACAGCCATTGGACACTGGCGGCGATCCGCGCATGGTGGGCGGGCAGTCGCGAGATCGGGCGCGAGGTCGAGCGCCAACTCGCGCGCCTGACCGGGGATAAGTCGGTGCTCACGGAGAGCGTGAACCATGTGTTCTTCGCCGGGCTGCTGCGCTGGCGCGACTACTTCAAAGAAGACATGCATCTCTACCTCCGGGTCTACGCCTTCTTCCTCGAAGAGGGCCGCATCCCGGCTGCGGAGGATCGCCTACCCGATGTGTGATCGCCATTGCAGTCTTTGCACGGCACTCGCAACCTGGCGCCAGCGCGGACCGGCTTAGCCCGCCGGTCCGCCGCCAAGTGCGCCCGGCCTACTACGCCAGCGGCGCCGACGGCCACTTGGGCGTGGATCGGCCTCCTCCTTCGCCTGCCCGCGCGGCTTGACACCCCCGTCTATACCCCCATAGACTGAAACCCGGTTCCAGGACTCGGGCACGCCTCCCCCGCGCGGTCGCGCATCGTCGCGGGAGGAGCGGGAGGGCGCGATGGGGATCTACGACGAGCTGGGCGTGCGGCCGGTGATCAACCTCTGCGGGACGCTGACCCGGCTGGGCGGCGGGCCGCTCCACCCCGACGTCACCGCGGCGATGGCGGACGCCGCCCGCCGCAGCGTGCCGATCGAGGAGTTGCAGCAGGCGGCCGGCCGCGAGCTGGCCGCGGCGACCGGGGCGGAGGCCGGCTACGTCACCGCGGGCGCGGCGGCCGGGCTGGCGCTCGGCGCGGCCGCCTGCATCGCCGGGCTCGACGTCGCGGCGATGGACCGCCTGCCCGACACGACGGGACTGCGCGACGAGATCGTCATCCAGCGCTCGCACCTGACCGCCTACACCCATGCCCTGCGTCTCCCCGGCGCCCGGCTGGTCGAGGTCGGCTACCTCGGCTACCCGGGCGGCGGGATCTGCTGGCCGTGGCAGGTCGAGGCGGCGATCACCGAGCGGACGGCGGCGCTGGCCTGGTCGGTCGACAACGACCCCGGCGCGGTGTCGCTGGAGGAGACGGTGGCGATCGCGCACCGTCACGGCCTGCCGGTGATCGTGGACGCCGCCGCCGCGCTGCCGCCGCGCGAGAACCTGCGGCGCTTCGTCGCGGCCGGCGCGGACCTCGTCACCTTCAGCGGCGGCAAGGCCATCGGCGGGCCGCAGGCGTCGGGCGTGCTGGTCGGCCGCGCCGACCTGATCGAGTCGGTCGCGCTGCAACACCAGGACATGGACGTCTACCCCGAGACCTGGACCTGGCGGGGGCGCTACCTGGAGACCGGTCGGCTGCCCGGCCCGCCGCACCACGGCCTCGGCCGGCCGATGAAGGTCGGCAAGGAGGAGATCGCCGGGCTGGTCGTGGCGCTACGCCGCTTCCTGGCGCGCGACCTCGCGGCCGAGCGCCGGGAGCAGGAGCGGCAACTGGCGACGATCGTCGGGGCGCTGGAGGGCCTGCCGGGAGTGACCTCGCGTCTCCTCGACGCGCCGGAGCAGTCCTACCCGCTGGCGCTGGTCCACCTGGACACGGCCGTCATCGGGCGCCCGGTCGCCGCCGTCATCAACGAACTGCTCGACAGTGAGCCGCGCATCGCCATGGGGCAAGGCGCCATGCGCGAGGGCGCGCTCAGCCTCAATCCCGCCACGCTCCAGCCGGGCGAGGAAACCGTCGTCGCCGCGCGGCTGCGCGAGGTGCTTGGCGGGCGGAGGTAGGGTCGGCGGTTGTCGTCGCCGCGCGCCCGCGGTTGAAACCGCGGCTAGGGGCACCTCACGGCGCCGCGAACCCGCCTCCGCGGGTTGACGAGGCTCCAGTCCGCGGAGGCGGACTTCGTGGCGGCGCAGCCGCCCTGAGCGGCGATATCAATCGCCGGCACGGCGGCGGCAACCGCTATCGGGCGGTATCCGCCCGCGCCGGAACCCCTTCGGGAACTTTTTCGGCCCCGCCGACGTCTCGGTAGTAACCCCATCTCCGTGATGCCCCCGCATCACGATCCACCGGGCGGCCTCCCCCAAGGGCCGCCCACTTTTTGTGTCGGGCAGTCGGGCAGCAGAGTGATGGCGCGGCGACGACGGGAACGGCGCTACGCCGGCTGGCCCCCGTCCTCCAGCGTCGAGGAATGGGCTGACGGCGAGGGCGAACCCGGCCGGCGTCCGGCCAGGACGACGACCCCGCCGACGATCGCCGCGGCGCCGGCGAGTTGCGGCGTCGTCAAGAGTTGTCCCAGCACGACCGCCGCCAGCGCGATCGCGACGACCGGCTCGAAGGTCGCCAGGATCGCCGCGACGCTCGAAGGCAGCGCGCGCAGCGCCGTGGTGTAGAGCGCCATCGGCAGGAGGGTGACGAGGCCGCCGGTGGTGAGCGCGATCGTCAGCAGCGCCCAGCCCGAGGGGAAGGCGGAGCCGGCGACGACCTGGAACGGCACCAGGCCGACGCAGCCGAAGCCGAGCGCGTAGAGGAGCAGCGTCAGCGGGTGGTGGCGGCGCAGCGCCGCCTTGCCGAGCACGCTGTAGGCCGCGTAGCAGGCGGCCGAGACGAGCCCGAGTGCGACGCCGACCCCGCTGGCGCGCGACCCGGCCCCGCGCCACGGCTCGACCACTAGCGCCGCACCGGCGAGGCACAACGCCAGCGCGACCACCTTCCGCCGCGTCAGCGGCTCGCCCAGCGCCAGCGCCGAGGCGACCGCGACGATGGCGGGCGCCAGGTAGAGGAGGATCGTGCCGATCGCCACGCCGGTCAGCGCGAAGGCGTAGATCAGCGCGACGTAGAGGGCCGTGATCGTGACGAACCCGAAGCAGGCCAGGAAGGGCAGGTCGCGGACGCGCACGCGCAGGAGGTCGCGCCGGCAAACGACCGCGAACGCCAGGAGCGCGGCGAACGCCGAGATCGCCCGGACCAGGACGAGCGTCACCGGAGCGATCGCCACGCCGCGGAGGATCAGCGCATAGACCGTCCCCTGCGTCCCCCAGCAACTCGCCGCCACCAGGACCATCGCGAACGCGACGCGCGACGCGCCGCGCGCGGAGCCAAGCACGGGCGCCGCCGCACGGTCGGCCACGCCGGCGACCGGCTCCGCGGCGGTCATAACTCGACGCGCTGGCCGCGGCCGGTCGCCTCGGCGCGCTCGACCGCGAAGCGGGCGACGGCGATGTCCTGCACGGCGTTCCCGACCGACTTGAAGAGGGTGATCGCGTCGGGATCGGTGCGGCCGGGACGCGAACCGGCGACGACCTGGCCCAGCTCGGTCTCCAGGTGCGCGTCGGTGATGAGGCTCTGCTGGAGCGGGATGACGAGGTCGCCCGCCTCGGCCAGCGCCGCCTCGACGGCATCCACGACGACATGCGCCCGCGCCACCGTCGCGGCCGGGATCTCCTGCATCGCCGGCGTGAAGGCGCCAACCGCGTTGATGTGCGTGCCGGGCCGCACGTCGGCGTCGTCGAAGACCGGCGTGGCCGAGTTCGTCGCCGCGCAGATCACGTCGGCCGCGCGCACCGCCGCGCCGAGGTCGTCGGCCACCGCCGCCCGCGCGCCGATCTCCGGCAGCTCGTCGCGCAGACGGGCGATCAGCCGGGCCGCGCTGGCGTGGCTCCGGCTGTGGACCAGGACGCGCCCGATCCCGGGGCGCGCGGTGCAGACGGCCCAGATCTGCGTGAATGCCTGCGCGCCCGCGCCGATGCACAAGAGCGTCCGCGCGTCCGCGCGCGCGAGCAATTCGGTCGCCTTCCCCGAGACTGCGCCGGTGCGCAGCGCCGTCAGGAAGGTGCCGTCGAGCAGCGCCAGCGCCTGGCCGGTGTCGGCGTCGAGGAGCGCGACCAGCGCCACGACCGCCGGCAGGCCCCGCGCGGCGTTGGTCGGGTAGACCGAGACGACCTTCAGCCCCAGCCCGCCGACGGCCGGGACCGACGCCGGCATGAAGAGCGTGTGGCTGCCGCGCGCTTCGTCGAAGAGCGGCGTGCGCAGCGGCGCGACCGCCCGCCCGGCGGCGAGGTCGGCGAAGGCGACCCCCATCAGCCGGATCGCCGCGGCCATCGGCACCGTCGCCCGCACGTCGGCGGCGGACAGGATCAGCATCGGCATCCTCCCGGTTGACGTGGGAACGTGAGAGCGTGAGAACGTGAGAGCGACTCTGCACTCGACCGACGCCCCACGCTCCCACGCTCCTACGCTCTCACGCTCCCACGCCGCCCCCCGTATCGCGCAGGTGCGCCTGGAGCTGGGCGAGGACCTGCGGCCAGGGGGGCGGGTCGAGCGCGGCGGCGGCCTCCAGGTCGCGCAACTCGGCGGCCGCCTCGTCCCGCTGGCGGCGCCAGGTCTCGAAGAGATTGCGCACCGTGTGCGGATTGTGGCCGGCCAGCAGGCGGTCGTAGGTGCGGATGCGCGCCTCCAGCGCGCGCCGCCGGCCGCGCAGGTAGACCTTGCGGTAGACCTCCGCCTCCAGCCAGGGGTAGCGCTCCAGGTAGCGCCGCGACAGCCCCTCCACGCCGACCCGGTCGTCGGTCGTCAGCGCGTCGCGCAGCCGCCGCTCGAAGTCGGCCAGGATCGCCGCCCGCTTCAGGCTCTCGCCGTACTGCTCCACCCGCCGCTCCACCCGTCCCCGCCGGCGGTGCCAGCGCCCCCGCGCAGCCGCACTCTACGGCCCGGCGCGGGGCGCGGTCAAGCCCCGGCGCCGGGCGGTACAATAGCGGCACGCCGCGCGGCGCACACTGGCGTGTCGCACCGGCGCAAGGAGGGCATCGATGAACGCGCTGACACAGGAGAAGTGCGTCGCCTGCCGCGGCGACTCGCCGCGGGTGACGCCGCAGGAACTGGCCGAGTTGCAGCCGCTGATCCCGCACTGGTCGACGGTCGAGGAGGGCGGCGAGCAGCGCCTGCGCCGGGTCTTCACCTTCCGCAACTTCAAGGAGGCGCTCGCTTTCACCGTGCGGGTCGGCGAACTGGCCGAGGCCGAGGGCCACCACCCCTCGATCCTGACCGAGTGGGGCAGGGTCACGGTGACCTGGTGGACCCACGCGGTCCGCGGGCTGCACCGCAACGACTTCATCATGGCCGCGAAGACGGACGAGCTGGCCGAGAGCCAGCCGACCCCACCGGCGTGAGCGGCCGGCCGGTCCTTCGCGGCCATGGAGCATAGCGACCACGTCGCCCTGCTGCGCGACGGCGTGCCGGGGCCGGGCGGCGTCTGGGCCGACCTCGGCTCGGGCGCGGGCGCGTTCACCCTGGCCCTGGCCGACCTGCTCGGCCCGGACGCCGAGATCTACTCGGTCGACACCGACCCGCGGGCCCTCGCGCGACAGGCGGAGGCCATGCGCGAGCGCTTCCCCGCCACGCGGGTCCACTACCTCGCCGCCGACTTCACCGGCCCGCTGACGCTGCCGCCGCTCGACGGCATCGTGATGGCGAACGCGCTGCACTTCCAGCGGGACCAGGCGGCCGTCGTCCGCGGGCTGCGCGAGCGGCTGCGGCCGGGCGGGCGGCTGCTGCTGGTCGAGTACAACACCGACCGCGGCAACCATTGGGTACCCTACCCGCTGACCTACCCGACCTGGGCAGTGCTCGCCCGCGCCTGCGGCTTCGCCGACACGCGCCTCCTGCGCACCCGGCCGAGCCGCTTCCTCGGCAAGATCTACTCGGCCGTGAGCGTCGCGTAGGCGCGGTGGCCCCCCGATCCCCCTAATCCTGGGGGGACCAATCGTCAACGCCGTGGCGAGGGGGACGGGACTCTCTTGGCCTGGCCGACCGCCTGGACGGCCAGCCACAATGGTCGGAGCGGGTTCCCCCGGCATTGGGGGGACAGGGGGGCCGCCGCGCCTCCCACGTCAAACGAAACCGGGAGCAGAGACGGTGGAGTGGGTGCAGGTCATCTCGATCCTCGGCGCGATCCAGATCCTGCTGGCCTACGTCGCGTCGCAGGCGCGGCGGATGAAGCCGCAGAGCCTGGCCTATAACGTCCTCAACTTCGTCGGCAGCTCCTTGCTGACCTTCGTCGCGGTCATGGACCGCCAGTGGGGTTTCATCCTCCTCGAAGGCGTCTGGGCGCTCGTCAGCCTCGTGGCCATCGTCCGCCCCGGCCGGCCGGAGGCGGGCCACTGAGCGCGGCGGCGGCCCGGACCAATTTCCTACTTGCCGGCGCGGCCTATTCTCGGGTACGATGTACATAACGACAGCCGCACGTTGCCAGGATGGAACGCCTCAGGTGGGGCCGCGAGGGTCTCGCCTGGTAGATCGCACCCAGATTCCGGGGCGACCGCCCGGTATTTTGCGACATCCTTCCGGCCACGTCGTTTGTGCCGCACTTTTTTCGGCGATCCCGAGGGGCGATGCGTACCCGCCTGCGTATCCCGTGCTTCCTGTTCATCCTGCTGGTCCTCGGCGCCGTCCTGGGCGAGCCCGACGCGACCCAGCCGCTGCCGCCGGCCGACGAGCTGGCCCGCCCGGTCGCCCCGCAATACGCCGTGCCCGCGCTCGACGTCGCGAAGTTCCGCCAGCCCGCGGCCGTCCAGGCCGCGGTCGACTTCATCCTCTCGCTCCAGCCGGCCGGCACCTACATCCTCAGCCGGCCGGGCGACGACGACGTGGTGCCGATGGACCTGGCGCACGCCGCGATCGCGCTGACCAAGGCCGGGCACGTCGCCGAGGCCAGCGCCGCGCTCGACTGGCTGCTCGCCCGCCAGGCCCGCCACGGCGACCCGGGCGTCGTGGCGACGAAGACGGTCGGCGACCGCTGCCTGACGGTCGACTACAGCGGTTCCTGGTACGACCACTACTGGGCCAGCGGCGATGCCAAGACCGGGCTAACGCGCGGGCGCGGCGAGGCCGTCGGCCTCACGCTGATCGCGGTCGACGCCGTCGCGCAGGCCGACCCGGACTATCTCACGCACGAGGTCGCGGGCGAGCCGGTCTGGGCCTACGTCGCGCGCTCGGTCGGCTACCTCAGCCGGCCCGCGCTCCAGGACGCCGACGGCCGCTTCAACCACCGGCCGGACTACCGCGTCTCCTTCAACGAGGAGGGCGCGCGGATGGCGCTCGGCCTCAACCTCGCGGCGAAGTTGCTCGCCGGCCACGACCCGCGCGCCGCCGCCACGGCGAAAGCGCACGCGGCGCTCGGCCTCGCCGCCCTGGCGCGCGGCGACGGCTTCGCGCAGGGGATGGCCTACGACTACTACGCGGGCGCGCTCTGGGGCCTGGTCAGCGTGCCCACCGCCCGCACCGAGCTGGCCGACACCCGCGCCACCGGCCTCATCACGACCGACGGCGTGCGGATGTACGACTGGCAGGTCCACCAGGCCGACAACCCGGTCGAGGCGGTGCAGTGGTGGTTCCGCGAGCGGGTGGTCGCGCCGTCGGAGAGCTTCGACTGGGGCATCGCCAACCTGATGGCCGGCAACCTCGGCCCGGCGCTGGCGATCGAGGCGGCCTGGCTGCCGCGCCAGCGCGCCGACGGCGGCTTCGCCGACGGCTACTTCCTCGCCTTCCGCCTGCCGGTCGGCGCGCCGACCAGCTACTCCGCCGCCCGCTTCATCCTCTTCGAGCGCCTGCTGACCGAGGCGACGCGTAGCCGCGCGGCCTGAGCGGCGGGCCGGTGGACGCGCCGGCGATTGCAATCGCCGGCGCGTCGTCAACCGCGGGCGCGGCGGCCCCTCGCGTTTAGCCCTTCCGCTTGGTCACGTCCTTCGTCGCGTACAGGCCGTTGATCGACGTATCGGCCGTGGTGTAGTTAGGCCAGTGCAGGCTGGCATTACCGTGCTTGTCCGGCTTGAGCGCGTCGCCCGTGATGTAGGGCTGGAAGATCTGCAGCGGCGTGGAGTGGTAGACGAAGACCCCGGGCACGTCCGACACCAGGATGCGCTCGGCGTCCTGGAACATCTTGATCCGCTGGTCGGACGGGCCGAGGAAGGACGCGGCCTCCTTGACCTTCGCGTCGAAGTCCTTGTTGGCCCAGGAGTGCCGCCCGCCCGAGAGCCAGACGCTCAACATGTTGAACGGGTCGAGGAAGTCCATGCCGTAGGAGACGTAGCCGAAGAGGACCTGCGTCGGCTTCGCCGTCAGGGCGTCCATGAAGGCTTTGGTGTCCTTGTTGGAGACCTCGACCTCGATGCCCAGGTTCTGTTTGATCTGCGCCGCGATGCTCTGCGCCACCGCCTGGTTGAGCGCCGTCTCGTTCCGCAGCCACATCGTCTGCTTCGGGAAGCCCTGGCCACCGGGGAAGCCCGCGTCGGCCAGGAGTTGCTTCCCCTTCGCCACGTCGTAGGACTGGATCTCCTGCAGCCCCTCGCGGTTGGAGGCGGGGAAGCCGGGCGCCAGCCAGGAGTAGGCCGGCGTGCCGGTCGGGCCGAGGATCGACTTCTGGATCGTGTCGCGGTCGACGACGTGGCTGAACGCCTGCCGCACCTTCAGGTCGGTGAACGGCGCCTTCGTCACGTCGAAGAAGAGGTAGTAGGTGCGGAAATCACCGACGGACGAGTAGATCTGCTTCGACAACTGCGGGTCTTTCAGGATGACCTGGATGTCGGCCGGCGCGAGGTTCGCGGTGTAGTCGATCTCGACGTTCTGGAACGCCGCGAAGTCGGTCTTCGGGTCGGCGATCTTCTGGACGACCTGGGTGAAGGCTGGGGTCAGCTTGCCCTTGTACTTGTCGTTGCGCACGTAGACGATCCGCTGATCCTTCGTCCACTCCTTCAGGATGAAGGGGCCGGAGGAGACGGCGGTCTCCGGCTTGGCATTGTAGAGCGGGCCGCTCTTCTCCAACGCCGCCTTGGAGAGCGGCCAGGAGTAGAGCAGCATCGCCGGCAGGTAGGGCGCCGCCACCTGCGTCTGGAAGATCAGCGTCTGGGGGTCCGCCCCCTGCTTCACGCCGAGCTGATCGAGCGGGATCTTGCCGGCGATGGCGTCGTCCCAGCCCACGACGATGCCCTGGAAGAACCAGGTGAAGTCCCAGGCGTGCTTGGGGTCGGCGGCGTACTGGAAGGTCTTGACGAAGTCGGCGGCGGTCACCGGGTTGCCGTCGCTCCAGACGAGGTTCGGGTCGAGCTTGAAGGTCCAGGTCTTGCCGTCCTGGCTGCCGGACCAGGAGAGCGCCCCGCCGGGGACGAGTTGGAAATCCTTGTCGACCCGGACGAGCGGCTCGCTGAAGAGGTCGGCCACGCCCGGGCGGGCGTAGACCGCCTCGTAGAAGTCGAGCACCTTCGCCTCGAGGGTGCTGCTGTTGAGGACCCAGACCTGCTGCTCCGCCGCCGCGGCGTCGGCGGGCAGGGCGGGGCCCGCCGCGGCGGGCGCGCTGGTCGGCGCGCTCGTCGCCGCGGCCGTGGGGGAAGCGGCGCTGGCCGCCGGGGCGGAGGTCGCCGTGGCCGCAGCGCCGATGGTCGGTTGGAGGACCGATTCCCGCGTCGGTTGGGGGGTGTTGGTGGCCTGCGGCGCCTGCGGCGCAGTGGTCGGCGTCGCCGCCGCGCCGCCGCAGGCGGCCAGGAGCGCGGCAGCCGCGGCCCCGGCCGTGCCGCCGACGAAGGCGCGCCGGCTGAGGCGCTGGCGCAACAGGGCGAGGCGCTGGTACCCGAGCGAGGTGGGGTCGAGATCCCAGAGTCTGCCGGGCATGGTGTGATCCTT
>DASSSV010000550.1:0-6085 GCA_035708265.1 Thermomicrobiales bacterium
CCACGCCTGACCCGCGCCCGCCCCGGTGGTCGCCGCGCCGCTCGCGCGGTGGCCTCGGGGCGACGGATGGCGGAGCGCGCGTGATGAACCTTTGCGATCGGTCGCCGGTGACGACGGGCACGCCCGCGCGGGACTGGGAGACATGAGGAGGACCAACATGGCGACGAACGTCCTGACCGACACCGGCTGTGTCTGCGTGCTGCCGGGGGAAGGCGAGGTCATCCGCATCTTCGACGAGGAGGCGGTCGTCAAGGTCTCCGGCGCCGAGACGGCGGGGGCCTACGCGGTGACGACGCTCGCCGTCGCGCCGGGCGGCGGGCCGCCGCTGCACGCGCACCCGGGCAACGAGACCCTCTACGTCCTCGACGGCGAGTTCCTGTTCACGCAGCAGGACGCCAGCGGCGTCTCGACCTTCCGCGCCGGCCCCGGCGCGGTCGTCCACGCCCCCGCGGGCGCCCCGCACCGCTTCGAGAACGTCGGCGCGGCGCGAGGGACGCTGCTGCTCGTCTTCCCCCCGGAGACGGTCGCGTTCCTGCGGGATCTGGGCCGCGCCTTCCCGCCCGGCGCGGCGCCGGACCTGGAGACGATGCTCGCGCTGAACGCGCGGCACGGCATGACCGTCGTCTACGACAGCGCCGGCAGCCGCTCGGAGCCGCCGAAGGGGGGCGCGACGAGCGCGCGGGCCCGCGCGCTGGCCTGGCGCTTCGCGCAGGCGCACGAGGCGCTGGTCGCGACGGTCGAGGGCTGCACGCCGGCGCAGTGGCGGGCGGTCTGCGCCGACACCGGTTGGACGGTCGGCGTGCAGGCGCACCACATCGCGGAGGGCGAGGCCGCCATCGCCGGCCTGGTCCGCGACGCCGCCGCCGGGCGCCCGCATCCGCCGACACCGCCCGGCGCGCTGGACGAGCTCAACGCGCGGCATGCCAAGGAGTTCGCGAATGTCACGGTCGCCGAGACCGTCGCGCTGCTGCGCGAGCGCGGCCCGGCCGCCGTCGAGACCTATCGGGCTCTGACGGACGACCAGCTCGCGTTGCCCGCCATGCCGGCGGGTGGGCCGGGACCGACCGTCGCGGACCTGATCGAACACCTGGCGCTCGGGGAGCTCGAGCGCCACGGCGCGGCGATCCGGCGCGCCATCGGCGCGTGAGCGTGCCGCGAGCGGATCTCCGTGGCTTCCTGTTCTTGGGAGAGCGCAGGCGCGTGCCAACGGGCACTGCGGGCGCGGCGATTCGCGCGGCGATGCCCTCACGCGGTCACGGTTTGCACAATGCTCGGGTTGTCGCCGGCCTACCGCCAGATCGCACCGCGGGATGGCCGGCAGAAGCTCGAGCACATTCACGGAGGAGTGCCCCCATGGCGACAGCGCAACACACCGCCAGCGATCCCCGCGCCACCCATCTCCGCGACGGGGAAGGGACGGACATCTGGGTGGCGGGCAGCCATCATCTCTTCAAGATCCGGGGGGAGGGACAGGGCTACTCGCTCTTTGAGAGTCTGACCCCGCCCAATGAAGGACCGCCGCCGCATATCCACCGCACCCAGGACGAGGCGTTCTACGTCATCAGCGGCGAGTTCACCTTCTACCACGGGGCGGACACCATCGTGGCCGGGCCGGGCTCCTTCGTCTTCATTCCCCGCGGCACGGCCCACACGTTCCGGACCACCGGCACGCTCCCCGGCAAGGCGTTGACGATCCTGACGCCGCCGGGGCCGCTGGAGCGCTTCTTCGACGAGGTGGGGATCCCGGTGGAGGATCGCGCCTCGTTCCGGCCCCCGCCGGGCCCGCCGGACGTCGATGCCTTCGTGGCGAGCGGCCGGCGCCAGCAGATCGAGTTCCTGCTGCCACCGCGGTGATTGGCCGCGCCCCCCGCCGACGCCGCGGCTGCCCAAAGCGAACACGAATTCCCGCGGCGCAGTGGCGCATCCCGCGGCGAGCGGGCGACCGGACGAGTGGACTGGACGATCGGAAGGAGTGCAGGGACCATGTTGACCGGCAAACACATCCTGCGCCGGCTCGCGGCCGTCGCGCTGCTGGCGAGCCTGGCGTTGGCGGGCGCGGCGACCGGGGTCGCGGCCCCCGCCTGCACCGTCATCGCCGGCGGCCTGGCCAACCCGCGCGGCGTGCTCGTCGCCGACGACGGCAGCGTCTACGTCGCCGAGGGCGGCACGGGCGGGACCGAGAAGCTGCCCCCGGCGCCCGAGGCCGGCCCCGACCAGCCGCCGGCGACGCGCGGGCTGACCGGCAAGATCACGCGGATCGCGCCCGACGGCGCCAAGACGACCGTCGCGGCCAACCTCCCGTCCTTCAGCTCCGGCTCCGGGCCGACGAGCCTGGTGCTGGCGGGCGGCTTCCTGTGGGTCACGATCGGCGGCGCGGGCAACGGCATGGTCAACGTCGCCGGCTACACGCCGCTGGCGGACGAAGCCGCGCTCGTCAAGATCGACCCGCGCACCGGCGCGGCGACGAAGGTGGCCGACCTCGGCGCCTACGAGGTCGCCCACAACCCGGACGGGGTGCAGAAGGACACCAACCCGTGGGGGCTGGCGCTCGGCCCGGACGGCACCCTCTACGCCACCGACGCCGGCGGCAACGACCTCCTGCGCGTCAACCCGGCCAATGGGCAGATCGCCGTCGCCGCGGTCTTCCCCGGCCAGCCCGGCCCGCAGCCGAACCCCGCGCGCGGCGGCCAGAGGCTGACCGACCCGGTGCCGACCGGCGTGGTCGCGGCCGCCGACGGCACGGTCGACGTCGGCCTGCTGCCGGGCGGCCCGCCGATCCCCGGCCGGGCGAAGGTCGTCGCGGTGGCGCCGAACGGTACGCAGCGCGACGCCGCCACCGGCCTGACCTACGTCGTCTTCCTGGCGCTGGGCCCCGATCAGCAGCTCTACGCCACCGAGCTGCTCTCGGGGACCGACGCCGCGCAGCACGCGCTGCCCGGCCGCGTCGTGCGCCTGGCGGCCGACGGCACGAGCCAGGTCGCGGTGGACAACCTGCCCTTCCCGGGCGGCATCGCCTTCGACCAGGCCGGCGACCTCTACGTCGCCACCAACATCACCACCTTCGGCCCGCCGCCGGCCGCGCCGCAGGGCCGGCTCCTGCGCTGCGCCGGCGTGGCGACGACGGCGATGCCGGGCCTGCCGAACACCGGCCGGGGCGGCGGCCGCGCCCCGCGGTCCCCGCTGGCGCCCCTCGGCCTGGCCGCCCTCCTGGGCGCCGGCCTCGCCGGTCTCGGCCTCGCGCGGCGCCGCGCGGCCTGACGCCGCGGCCGTCACCCCCTGCCCCATCGTCGAGACTGCGGAGAGCAGGCAGGGGGTGACGGCCGTAGCCCGCGGCGTTGACGGCCAGGGCCTAATGCCGTGATGCGCGGCCGCGGCGTGATGCCCGCGGCGGGCGGGGGACGAGGCCGCCGCGACCACACTCCGCCACATGATGGGCTACGCCGGCGTGTCGTCGTGGTGGTTCGTGGCGCAATCCCCGCAGGTGGTCCGGGCCCCGCGCTGGCGGGGCGCTGCAGGAGGAGGGGCGTATGGAGGCCATCGTGCTGCTGCCCGGCGAGGGCGAGCGCATCCCGGCCGGGGCCAGCACCGCGGTCATGAAAGCGACCGCGGCGACGACCGGCGGCGCGTTCTCGCTGTCGGAGGGGACGTTCCCGGCGGGCATGAGCGGCCCGCCGCCGCACGCGCACCGCCACACCACGGACACCTTCTACGTCCTCGAAGGGACCCTGCACCTGACCGTCGGCGGGCGCGAGCTCGACGCGCCCGCCGGGAGCTACGTCCTGGCGCCGCCGGGCGTGACGCACACGTTCGCCAACACCAGCGACGCGCCGGTGCGCTTCCTCAACATCAACGCGCCCGGCGGGTGGGAGCGCTACCTGCGCGAGCTGGCCGCCGCCATGCGCGCGGGCGCGCTGCCGGGGAGCGCGGCGTTCGCGCAGCTCGTCGCGCGGTACGATTTCGTGGTCCCGGCCTAGCGCCGGCCCCGGCCGGCGCGGCATGTCGACGGCCGCGCTCGGCGGGGGGCCACGCGAGGGCCGCTGGCGGACAGCGGCGGGTCTGGGCAGCCAGCCCGGCTCGAGCACGGCGTTCCCCACCGCGCCCAGGCCCGGTTGTCCTGCCATCACGACGACACGCCGGCGTAGCCCATCATGTGGCGGAGTGTGGTCGCGGCGGCCACCATTCAAGAGCGGAGGCACGGAGAACGCCGAGGAGCGAGCGGGGAGGGGGCGAACGCTACCTGCTCCGTGCTTCGCCCTCGCTCCCCGTACTCTGCGCCTCTACGCCTCCGCCGTGGGTGTCCCCGTCGGCAGCCAGCGTCTCGCGGGCGAGGTCGAGCGCCTCTGGTAGCGTGAGGGAGCGGCCGGTCGCGAAGCCGTCGGTCGCGATTGTCGGGCCCAGCGCGGCGCGCACGTGGGCCGCGGCGCGCCGCTCGTCCGGTGCCCGGAGCGTCTCGGAAACGGTCGTTTGTGAGACAGCATCGCCACGCTACCCACCTCGTCTGCGGGGCACGCGGCGACTGCTGGCCCCTCGCGCCCCGGCCTCGCCGCGTTCTGACGCGCTGTCGGCCCGGCGATGGGCGCGCCGCCGGTCTCTGCCACACCGGTGCAGCGAGCGACCCGCACTCAGGCGGCGCCCCAGCCGGCCACCAGCGCGGCCAGCGCGTCGCGCCAGACCCGCTCGGCGGCGTCACGCGGGAGCGCGCCGCGCAACTCCAGCGCGGCCAGGCCCTCGCAGAGCGCGTGGAACGCGCAGCCGGCCTCGCGCGGCGGGCATGCCCCGAGCCGCTGCGCGTCCGCCAGCCGCGCGACGCGGCCCTGGAGGCCGTCCAGGGCGTGCTCGGCGGCCGCGCGGAACCCCTGGGCGAGGTCCGCCGGCACGGCCACATGCTGCACGCCCAGCCGGAATAGCGCCGGGTGCTCGAGCACGAAGCGGCGGAAGACCACCGCCCCCGCCTCCACCAGATCGCCGGCCGGGTCGTCTGTCGCCGGCAGGGCCTCGAGCGCTGCCCGGAGCAGGTCGAAGGCCCGGACGCCGAGCGCGACCACGAGCCCCTCCTTCGAGCCGAACAGGCTGTAGACGGCGCGGGTCGTGGTGCCGGCCGCGCCCGCCACCCGCCGGACCGACAGCGCCTCCAGGCCGTCCTCGGCCACGAGGCGCTCGGCGGCGGCGAGGAGGGCGAGTGCTGTTCGCTCGTCGTGTACTTTCGGCCGTCCCACTGGTTGACAACCTTTCGTGACGGTGTTACGTTACAGTGTAACACAACCCGGTGAACTGAGCAGGAGGAGGGTACCATGGCCGAGATGCCGCCGAGGGCGAACTTCGATACTCAGCCACCGCTGCCAGCGGGCGAGTACGCGCGGAGCGTGGCCGGCGTCAACGTGGGCTACGACCTGGTGTTCACGCTCACGGCCTGCTTCTTGCGCGCGCTGCGCCGGCCAGATCTGGAGCTGCTGGTCGTCGGCGCCGGGGGCGGGATGGAGATCGAGCGATTCTTGCCCGGCAACCCCGGCTGGCGCCTGGTGGGGGTGGACCCGTCGCGCGACATGCTCGCGCTGGCCCGGGCCACGGCCGAGCGCCTGGGCGTGCAGGGGCGGGTAGACCTCGTGCGCGGCACGGTCGACGACCTGCCGGCGGGGCGCCGGTTCGACGCGGCCACCTGCCTGTACGTCCTGCACTTCCTGCCGGACGACGCGCTGGCGCTCCTGCGGGGGATCGCCGCGCGACTGCGCCCCCAGGCACCGGTGCTCGTGGCCAGCGGCGCCCGCGTCGATGCCGGGGACCTGCGCGAGGACTTCCTCGGGGCCTGGCAGCAGCACGGCGAGCTGACGGGCCTCCCCGCCGAGCGGATGGCGGCGACCATCCGGCAGCTGGCGGCGCAGCAGGCGGGCGCGGCGACCGAAGCGGACTATGTGCGCCTGCTGCGCGAGGCGGGCTTCGCGCGGGTGGCCCCCTTCCTCAGCGTCATGAACGGGGGCATGGGCGCCTGGATCGCCCGCCCCAGTGCCGCCTGAGCGCGCCGGCAGCGTCACGGCACGCGAGGGCGGGGCTGGCCGCACCGAGGCGACCGGCCGCTCTCGGGGGCGGC
>DASSSV010000551.1:0-6381 GCA_035708265.1 Thermomicrobiales bacterium
GCCCACGGGCACGCTGCACGTCGATACCACGCGCCCGCTGCCCGAGGTCATCGCGGAGGTCATCGCGCACCTCCACCACTGACAGCGAGACCCTGCCACCGCGCGAGGGGATGAAGGGAGGTCGTGAGGAAGCGTGCGTGGGACCAGCGAGGAGCGCAAGCGCCTGGTCGAAGCCGGGTATGACCGGATCGCCGAGCGGTACCTGGCGAGCCGGGATGCGCTCACCCCGGAGACCGTCGCGTTGCTGGAGCGGCTGCTGCGCGGCACGCCCGTGGAAGCCCCCGTCCTGGACCTGGGCTGCGGGGCCGGCGTCCCGGTGGCCCGCCGGCTCGCGCAGCGCCGGCCGGTGATCGGCGTGGACCGGTCGGCCCGCCAGTTGGCGCTGGCCCGGCGGCTCGTGCCGGGCGCGACCCTGCTGCGGGCCGACATGGCGGCGGTCGCGTTCCGCCCGGCGACCTTCGGCGGCGTGGTGGCGCTCTCCTCCATCATCCATGTGCCGCGGCCCGAGCAACCGCCGTTGCTCGCGCGCATCCATCGCTGGCTCCGCCCGGGCGGCGGCTTCCTGGCAACCTGGGCGGTTGCCGCATGGGAAGGTGAGGACCGCGACTGGCTGGGGTGGGGGACACCGATGTGGCGGAGCCACTTCGATGGGGCGACGAACCTGGCGCTGCTGCGGGAGGCCGGGTTCAGCATCGAGGCGGCGGAGCTCCGCTCGGACAGCGAGCGGTGGCTGTGGGTGCTGGCGCGCAAGCCCGAGCGGTAGGAAGGTGGCTGCGGCCTCCACGCGGCGCCCCCGCGAACTCGCGTCCGGCGCTCGGCGGCCACGGGCGGGAAGCCCGCTACCCCGGCTCGTCATGAGGCCGGTCGACGCCGTGATAGCGGCGCATGGCGGCCCGCAGATCGGGGTGGGCGTCGTGGCGACCCTCCGCCACCAGCCACCCGGGCAGCGGCCCGAGCTTCTGGAGCAGGTCGATTCCCCACCGGCGGCAGAGCGAACATGGGCCGCGCTCGTACAGTAGGAGCAGCGGGGCCACGGCTTCGGGCGCGGGATGTGCTTCGACCAGGTCCAGCAAGGCGAGGCCCAGATCGTGGACCTCGTCGCGGTCCTGCCAGGCGCGGAGCGCGCGCTCGACGAGCCCGTAGTCGCCCTGCCGATAGTTGCCGACGAGCAGCCGGGCGCCCCGCCCCCGCCCCGCCGCCAGCAGCTCGAGCCCCAGCGCGCGGACCTCGGGGTGCGCGCTGGCGGCCAGCGCGCCGATCGCGGGGGCCCGGGTCAGCGGATCGGGATCGCGGGCCAGCGTCAGGAGTCGCGTGTGGTCGAGCGGGAAGGGATGGAAGCAGAACAGGCGCAGATAGGCGCGTAGCCGACGCGGGTCCTCCTCCGCCAGGAGATCGGCGGCCGCCCGCGCCAGGTCGCCCGCCGACGCCGTCCGGCCCCAGCGCAGGAGCATGCTCCCCGCCCTCGGGTCGTCCGCGAGGAGCTGCCGGATGTGGTCGTAGCGGGTCGCCGTGTGGCGCCGGCGCCTGGCCGCGCGGGCACGATCTCGGGCGCGCTCCTCCTCCACGGCCGCCGCGAAGGCCGCGATGCGAGGGTCGTTGGCGGCGGCCTCCGTCAAGGCCGCGGCGGTCGCTTCCTCGCCCTGCCGCTCCGCGACCAGGTCGGTCAGGTAGCGGGCGTACCAGAAGTCCTCCCGCTCGAGCGGCAACCGCGCCGCCACGGCGAGGAGCCCGGCGACGCCATCCACCTCGACGAGGTGGGGCGCGCCGTCCGGCCGCTCGGTGGCGGCATTGGCGGCGAACGTCTCGTACAGGCGCCGCCGGGCCTCGGCGTCGCCCCGGGCGGCGAACGAGCGCGCGAGCGCGAACAGCTGCTCGGCGTCCGCCGTGTCCTGCACCCGCGGCAGCGCCGCGAGGATCTGCGTCCGGTAGAAGTCGCGCTCGCCGGTCAGGTCGATGAGGTCGAGGAGGTACCGCTCCCTGGTGGGCTCCGCCTGCGCGTCGTACACCGTGCTGTGCAGGCAGGCGTCCAGGATCGCCGCGCGGTACGGGGTCGCCTCGTGAGTCTGCAAGTGGAGGATCGCGCGCCCCAGACCAATGGCGACAACCCGCGCGAACTCCGGCAGTCCCGGCTCCCTTGTCCATCCGCGGTCGTTCACCGGCCCGCCTCGCGGTGGAGCCCTAACAGATCGGGTCGGATGGGCACGGGCACCAGGCCAGGCACACCGGGTCGTTCCCCGCCCATGTCCGGCCGCCGCCCCCTCGAACGCTCATGGCTGTCGGGGCTCGGGCAACAGCCAGTGGCGGCCGATCGTCCAACCGAGGAAGCGCCGCCCGCCGGTCGCACGATCCACGCCGTCGCCGCCGAACCCGCCGCCGCTCGCGACCACCCGGAGGCCGGCCAGCGCCGGCGCGAAGCGCTGCCGGAAGTCGGCGCGCTGCCGCCCGACGTGCTCGCCGGCCCAGTCGACGAAGCGGGGCAGCTCGTCGGCATCCGCCAGTGCCAGGTAGAGGATCATCTGCCGCCAGGCGTATGCACAGTTCTTGACGGTCTGCATATCCGCCCGCCAGTCGCCGCTGAGCCGTTGCTGCCGCAGGCAGATCCACGCGAAGCACCGCCGGGCGAGGTCGGAGAAGACCGGACGGAGGTCGTCCAGGAGGTCGAGGGCGCTGATCAGCGGCGCGACGTTGTGCGTGGACAGGATCTGGCACTGCTCGATGATCGTCCCGTTCCGCGCCACGGACCGCGGGTCGCCCTGGCCCGCGCCGGCCAGTTCGGCGCAGAGCGCCGCCAGCCCCGGCGAGGCGGGCACCCCGTACCGCTGCTGGTCAAGGTCGTCCAGAGCGAGGACGCGATCGAGCGGCAGCCCGTAGTAGCGCTCGTAGATCGTGCCCGCGATCACCGGCGCCGCCGCCTGTGCCGCGCGGAGGTACGGCGCGGAGAAAGAACCCATGAAGATGTCCGCGGCGAGCTCATCGACCAGCGGAATCCGCTCGCCGGCCGCGGCGACGAGCGCCCGCAGCTCGCGGACCAGCCTGCTCGGCAGGATGGTGTGGGGGAACGACTCCAGGGCCAGCCGCGTGGCGCGGACCAGCGCCACGCGGGCGCTGTGCCGCGCTTCGTCGCCCTCCCCGACCCAGGGGACGATGGCGGCGACCCAGGGCAGCTCCTCCAGATGCACCTGGCTCTGGAGGTCGAGTAGGAGCAGCGACCGGCGCCGGCGGAAGGCGCGGTAGACGGACTCGTACACCCGCCGCAGCTCGGGCTCGGCGATGGCGCCGGCGCGGATCTGCGCCGTCAGGCGGGGCAGCAGGAGCGCCAGGCCCTCGCTGGAGCGGACCAGCCTCCGGGCGATCAGCGTCTCCACCGGCGCTTCGAGGCACCGCATGGCCTTCGCGACCAGCGCAGGCGGGAAGGAGTATCCCGCCTCGGCGCCCAGGGCGACCGCCTCCTGCGGCGTCAGCGGGACGAGGCACCGCTCGACGTCGGGGAGCCCATCGCCGGCGTCCCGCGCCGCGATCCGGTCGGCCAGGACCCGGGCGAGGTCGTGGTGCGCGGGCAGCGCCGCGATGCGCACCTGCGCGGCCCGCGTCCCGGCGAGGCGCTCGCTGCCCGGCGCGCCGTGGCGCGTGACGTACGAAGCCAGGATCTTGCGGATCATACCCACGTCGCGGCCGGTCAGCGCGCCGGGGTCCGCGGCGCAGCGCACCAGGTAGCCGCGCAGCCGCGCGAAGTTCTCCTTCGCCTTCTCGGGCTTGCCGGAGAGTCGATGCGTCGCTCGCGCCCGCTCGTACTCGTCCACGAGCGAGCGGGCGCGCCCGGCCCAGCCCTCGGGATACCGGCGGCACGGCCAGCCGCCCTCGACGATCGGGTTCCCGTCGGCGCGCCGGACGAGTTGGCCCGCCTCGGAGGTCGCGAGTCGCGGGATCTCGCCCTCGACCGTCTCCAGGAACAGCGCGACGGCGCGGTCGTAGAGCGGCGTCCAGACGCGCAGCGCCTCGTTCATCGCCGCGACCGCCGGCTGCGGCCGGCGCGAGCGCAACGACGCGACCACGGCCGAGACCGGCTGGACCGCGACGCCGGCGCCGGACGGCGCCGGCGTCGCGGCCGGGGCGGGATAGAACCGCAGCCGGTCGCAGAACGGCGCGATCGCTTTCAGGACGATCTCGGCGCGCGCGGCCTCGTCGTGGCCGATCAGCCAGGCCGTCACGAGCAGCGCGGCCTCCTCCGGCACCGTCACCCGATAGCGGCCGGACTGCAGCAGTTCGCCCAACTCGGCCCGGCCGCGGTCGCTGAGGAAGAAGGCGTTGAGCGCCGCCCGCTCGGTGACGCCCGCGGGACGGTCGATCCGACGGAGCGTCGCGATCTCGTGCGGCTGGAGCGGGCCGGCGGCCAGGAACGCGCCCGTGGCGAACCCGCCGTGGGCGACCTCCAGGGTCACCCATGGCGGGGTGCCGGCCACCGGCGTGCGTGAGCCGGGACGCAAGGTCCCGGCGAACATCCCGTTCAGGACGCGTCGCCACTGGGTGGCCCTGGCCCCGGCCGTTTCCCCTGGGCTACCGAGCGCCCGCAGGAGCTGGCCGAGCGCGTAGCCGGGGTTCACGCGCGGTGTGCCGTCAGATCCGGTCATTGCCGCGTGGACCTGGAGGCAGGATTCGAACCTGCGCCCGACCGGTCCAGAGCCGGTTGCTCACCCACTGAGCTTCTCCAGGATGCCCTCTTCCAGAAACGATCCCTACTGACGCCGTCCGCGCCGCATCGGCAGCGCCTGGATCGCGACGCCTCCGAACTGCCTGGCGTGTTACCCATCTTGCCCGACGGGACAATGGAGCGCTCAATGCGATCCGCGGGGTGAGTATATCATGACCTCGCCCACCGTTCCCTCACGACCGGGCGGCATCGGGGCAGCTATGCGGGCGCGAGCTCATGAAGTGCCCGCACGGCCATGACGCGGGGAGGACGAGCCGGGACGATGCGGCCCCGGCAAGCCTCTTCGCGTGGCACACTTTGCCGTCGCCTCCGGTGCGGGCAGCGCCAGCGCGATGGCTGCCTGCCTTGTGCGGGCTCCCGTTCACCTATGGGTCGTTCGTCTCCTCCACGGGCGGGAAGAGCTCGTCCATCGCGTCGGCCGCGCGCCGCTTCGCCTCGTCGAGGACGTGGGTGTAGACGTTCATCGTGAGCCGGATGTCCGAGTGCCCCAGGATCTCCATCGCCACCCGCGCCGGCACGCCCCGCGCGGCCATCAGCGACGCCGCCGAGTGCCGGAGGTCGTAGTAGCGCATATCGGGGATGCCGGCCCGCTGCAGCAGCGACTTGAAGTACCGGCTGACGTTCGTGCCGTCGAGCGGCGTGCCGTGGCGCGTGCAGAATATGAGGTCGTACTCCCGCCAGCGTTCGCCGGCCAGCTCACGCTCCACCTCCTGCCGACGCCGGTGCTCGCCGAGCGCCGCCGCGCAGGACGCCGGCAGCGGGATGGTCCGGCTCTGGTGCGTCTTCGTGTCCTTGAACCGCAGGCCCTCGCCCTTCACCCGCTGCACGGCCTCGTCCACCCGCAGCACGCGCGCCGCCAGGTCGACGTCCCGCCAGCGGAGGGCGAGGGCTTCGCCCTGCCGCAGGCCGAGCATGAGCGCCACCGTGTAGAGCGCCTCCAGGCGCTGGCCCCTGGCCGCGGCGAAGAGCCGCTCGGCCTCGGCGACGGACAGGAAGCGGCGTTCGCCGGATGGCCGCCGCGCGGCGTGATGCACCTTCACGAGCTTGGCGACGTTGCGGGACACCAGCCCCCAGGTCTCGGCGAGGCCGAGCGCCTGCCGCAGGACGGCCCGCATGATCTCCACGGAGCGGGGCGCGTAGCCCCGGTCGCTCTTGCCGTCGAGGAAGGCCTGGACCTGCTGGACGGTCAGCTTCGCCAGCGAGAGGTGCCCGAGCGCCGGCACGAGGTGGATGCGGGCCATCTGCTCGTAGATGCGGTAGGTGGCCGGCTCCAGCCGCTGCGCCTGTGGGAGGTAGCTCTGCTCGAAGAACTGGCGCACGGTCACGCGCTCGTCCGGCACCGGCAGGCCGCGGCGGTACTCGTACAGCGCCCGAGCCAGCTTCTCCTGGGCCTCCTTGCGGGTCTTGCCGTAGAAGGTCTTCCGCCGCCGCTTCCCGTCGACGATGCCGAGGTCGAGCTTCGCCTCCCACCGGCCGTCGCTGCGCAACGTCGGTCTCGAACCAGCCCCCCGCACGCCGCGATGGCGGCTCGCATTGCCCATGCTCCCTCCGGTGTACTGCTGGATGGCCGCCGGCCGGATGGCCGGCGGCCGGGTTCTTGTTCGGGCGTGTCCAGGCCAGCTCCGGCGACGTCAGGCCGGCCGGTGTGCCGGCTGCCGACCTTCGTCCTGTGC
>DASSSV010000552.1:0-9552 GCA_035708265.1 Thermomicrobiales bacterium
GAGCGGCGTCACGAACCGCGTCGCCGCCGCCGTCATCACCACGTCCACCAGCGCGCCGGCCTTGACCAGCCGGCTCGCCAAGTCCACCGCCTTGTACGCGGCGATACTCCCGCTCACCCCCAGGACGATGTGGCGCTCGCGGACTGGATCAGCCATCCTTCCTCTCTTCGCGCACCGGACTTATAGCCCACCCCCGATGAGGAACGTCCTCGTCAGAGTCCTCCAACCAACTGACACCCATGCCCCAATTCGGATAGACCCGAGCAAGCACCGCCTGCAAGCGTTCAATGAGATCCGTGGCCGCTTTATCGAACTCGTCGGGGCCTAATACCTCCTGGATCGCATCAAGTTCGTCGCAAACCCTGAACACCTCGATTACTGCTTCCGGGGCCAGGGATCGGTCCCGGATTGGAAGGAGAAATCTGGGCGGCGCGAGCGTCCAAATGCCTGCCTCAGCCGGGACCGCTCCCGTCCGAATGGCGTGCAACGTGCCGATACCGAGGCAGGCGAGAAAGGCGGGGAGGACGCCCTTGGAGACTTGCAGATGCACGCTCATGGCTCACCCATTTGATGAACGTCCAGTCTCAGGTACCGGGAGATGCGGGTGGGGAGTCGTTCATTTCGTAGATCAGTCGCAGCCCCACGAGCGTCAGGTTCGGCGCGACGTGGTCGACCGCCGCGGTCTGGCCGGCGATCAACTCGGCGAGGCCGCCGGTGGCGATGGTCGGGGCGCGGACGCCGAGTTCGGCGCGGATGCGCGCGATGACGCCCTCGACCAGCCCGACGTAGCCGAAGACGATGCCCGATTGCAGCGCGCCGATGGTGTTGCGCCCGATCGCGCGCTCCGGCGCGGTCAGCGCGACGTTGAAGAGGCGCGCGCCGCGGCGGAAGAGCGCTTCGGCCGCCACCTCGACGCCCGGGGCGATCGCGCCGCCGATGTAGTCGCCGTCGGGCGAGACGACGTCGAAATTGGTGGCGGTGCCGAAGTCGACGACGATCGCCGGGCTGCCGTAGAGCGCGCGGGCGGCGGTGGCGTTGCTGACACGGTCGGGGCCGGCCTCGCGCGGGTTCTCGATGGCGATGCGCACCCCCGGCGTCAGCCCGCTGACGACGAGCGCCTCGCGCCCGGCGTAGCGCCGCGCGATCTCGGCGAAGGTCTCCTGCACGCGCGGGACCGAGCTGCCGACGACCACGCCGCCGAGCCCGGCCAGGTCGAGCCCGTCGCGCGCGAAGAGGACACAGAGGGTCGCGGCGTACTCGTCGGCGGTGCGCTGGCTGTCGGTCTCCAGGCGCCAGGTGCCGCGCAGCTCCGACCCGTCGAAGACGCCGAGCTTCACCTCGGTGTTGCCGATGTCTACCGCCAGCAGAAGCCCGTCCTCCGCCATCGCCGCCGCTCCTCCTCGTCACCGCGGCAGCCCCGCCGCACCCGGCCGCACTATAGCACGGGGGCGGGCGGCTTCGCGCGACGGGGGCAGGAGGGGCCGGCTCCTGAAGGCGCGCCTGGAGACGGCAGGCCCGCAAGCGGGCACCCCGCCGCCACGAAGGCCGCCTCCGCGGCCTGGTAGAACGTCCCAGCCCGGCGCAGGCTGGGCGTCGTGCGCCGTGAGGCGCCCTCAGCCGCGGCTTCAGCGGCCCGGCCCCTCCTTCACCCCCTATCCCCCTCCACCCCCTGCCACCCCCTCCTCCCGCCGCGCGCCTTCGAGGACGAGCAGCGCCTGCTTCATCGGCAGGCCGCCGCCGTAGCCGGTCAGTGTGCCATCAGCGCCGACGAGGCGGTGGCAGGGGACGATCGGGGGGAGCGGGTTGGCCCCGTTGGCCGCGCCGACGGCGCGCGTCGCCGCCGGCCGGCCGATCTCCCACGCGATCTCGCCGTAGGTGCGCGTCTCGCCGTAGGGGATCGCGGCCACCGCCGCCCAGACGGCGCGCTGGAACGGCGTGCCTTGCGGATCGAGGGCGAGGTCGAACGCGCGGCGCTCCCCGGCGAAGTAGGCGGCGAGTTGGTCCAGCGCCGGGCCGAGCGGCGCGGCGTCCTCGACGAAGGCGACGGGGCCGAGCGCGCGGCGCAGCCGCCGTTCGAGCGCGGCGCGATCCTCGCCGGGGAGGGCGATCGCCAGCAGGCCGCGCGCCGTGCCGTAGAGGCGCAGGTCGCCGAACGCCGTCGCCAGGGTGGCGGTGGCGACCGCGGCGCGGCCCGCCGCCGCCCCGCGCCCCTTCGTGCCGCCCGTCGTCGTCTCCATAGGAGGCTCCCTCTCGCCGCCGAGTGACTCAACCCCGGCCGGCGACGTACTACTCCATGGTAGAGGCCCGCGGCCCGCGGCGCCGCGGGCCGGCGCGGGCGCGAGTATAGCGCACGCGGGCGGCCGGTACGGTTGGCGCGGGGAGGTACTGGCGAGGGATGTCGCGCCTGGATGGCGAGCCCGTAAGCGGGGCAGCGCCCGGTCCCAAAAGGCTCGGGCGTGGGAGCGGGGACCAGCCCGCCGGGCGCCCTCTGGGCGTGGGCTTCGTGGCGGGGTGCCCGCGTGCGGGCCTGCCATTCAGCCGCGGCTTTAGCCGCCAGACCACCCACCCTGGCGCACCGATGGCGGTTGACACGGGCGGCGGCCCGTGGCCATACTACCGTGACTCGCCAGGGGAACGGCGCGGCCCGCGGCGGAGCGCCACGCCGCGCGCCGGGGCCGCCGGCGCCTTCCCGCGTGGGAGGGCCGCGGCGGCGTGGGCATCGCGAACGTGGAAGCGCTGCGACAGTCGATGAGTGCGAACATGCTGCCGGAGCAGGGGAGTCGATCGGGCGCGCGGCTCGACTGGACCGACCCGACCGGGCAGAAGCATAGCCTGACGCTCGGCCAGCACCTGACGCTCGGCCGCGGCACCGACAACGACGTGGTCCTGGCCGACCGCATGGTCTCGCGCCACCACGCGACGATCACCGCGGCCGGGCCGGGCCGCTTCACGCTCGCCGACCTCGGCAGCAGCAACGGCACCGCCGTCAACGACCAGCGCCTCGCCGCGCCGGTCGAGCTGCGCTCCGGCGACCGCATCGCCATCGGCGCGACGACGCTCGTCTTCACGGCGGAGATGCCGCGCTTCACCACGACGACCAACCGCGTCGTCCCGCTGACCCTCGCGGCCGACGGCACCACAATGGTCCGCCTCGGCCAGACGGCGCTCGGCTGGCTCGAATTGCCCGACGGCAAGCGCCGCAAACTCGACAGCGAGACCCGCATCGGCCGCTCCACCAAGAACGACATCGTCCTCGACGACTCGCTCGTCTCGCGCAACCACGCGCACATCCGCCGCATCGATGACCGCTTCGTCCTCTCCGACCTCGGCTCGGCCAACGGCGTCGCCGTCAACGGCGAGCCGGTGCTGACCCCGCGCACGCTGACCGACGGCGACACGCTCGCGATGGGCAGCACCGAGCTCCGCTTCAGCCTGGAGCCGCTGCCGGCCGAGGAGTCGATCACCGGCGACAACCTGCAACTCGCCTCGGAGACGCGCCTCTTCTCGCTCGCCAGCCTCGGCGGCCCGGCGGCGATGAAGGGCGACCTGCGCACGGTGACGATCCTCTTCAGCGACATGCACGGCTCGACCGCGATGGCGGAGCGGATCAACAACCCCGAACTCACCACCGCGATCATGAACCAGGTCTTCGAGATGCTGACCGCCGAGATCGTGCGCTACGACGGCTGGGTCGACAAGTACGCCGGCGACAACATCATGGCCCTCTTCGGCGCGCCGCGCGCCCACGAGGACGACCCCGAGCGCGCGATCAAGGCGGCGCTGGCGATGCAGGCGGCGCTGGAGAACTTCAACCGCCGGCTGCGGCGCGAGATCGGCTTGCGCCTGCAGATGCGCACCGGCATCAACACCGGCGAGGTCCTCTTCGGCCAGGTCGGCGGCGGCGCCTTCCGCTCCTACACAGTGATGGGCGACCCGGTCAACCTGGCCTCGCGCCTGGAGCACGCCTCGCGCGTCGGCCACATCCTGGTCGGCGAGAGCACCTACGCGCTCGGCAAGCACGCCTTCCACTTCACCGCGCTGCCGCCGATGGACATCAAGGGCAAGCGCGAGCCGGTGCAGACCTACGAGGTCGTGCGCGAGAAGCGCGCGGACGAGGTGCTGCGCGAGCCGGCCGGCGGCGACGCGCTGGTCGGGCGCGAGCAGGAGTTGCAGCACCTCGGCGCGGCGCTGGAGGACACGATCGAGGGGCAGGGCCGCCTCGTCGCGCTCGTCGGCGACGTCGGCATCGGCACGTCGCAACTGCTGGCCGCCTTCCAGCGCGCCCACGCCGAGGCCGGTGTCGGCTGGATCGTCGAGCGCTGCCTCTCCTACAACACCAACGCGCCCTACGCGCTGCTGGCCGGCATCCTCCGCTCGCTGCTCGGCCTCGACACCGAGGAGGCGCCCGACCGCGCGAAGTTGCTCGCCGCGCTGAAGGAGACGCTCGGCCACGTCGAGGACGAGACCCGTGCCGAATACCTCGCCCTGATCGGCCAGATCCTCGGGGTGCAGATCAACAACGCCTTCATCCAGGGCCTCGAGGCGAAGGTGCGGCGCAAGCTCACGACCGCGATGATCCGCGAGCTCGTCGCCGCGCGCGCCCAGCGCGGGCCGCTGGCGCTGATCCTCGAGGAGATGCAGTGGGCCGACAGCGCCAGCGTCGACGCGCTCGACGAGCTGGTCGAGTCGCTGCCGACCCTGCCGGTGCTGCTCCTGCTGGCCTACCGCCCGGAGTGGGGCCACAACTGGTCCGGCCGCTCCTTCTACCGCCAGATCAACCTGCCCGAACTCTCCCAGGAGCAGAGCCGCCGCCTGCTGCGCCAGGTCCTCCGCGCCGCCGAGTTGCCCGACGCGGTCGCCGACGCCGTCTACGACCAGTGCGGCGGCAACCCGCTCCTCCTGCAGGAGACGGTCAAGGCGCTGCAGGAGCGCGGGGTGCTGGTGCAGCGCCAGGGCGCCTGGGCGCTGACCGACGACGTCTCGGTGCTGAACATCCCCTCGACGCTGCGCGGCGTGATGATGGCGCGCATCGACAGCCTGGAGGAGCTGGACCGCGCGGTGTTGCAGAAGGCGGCGGTGATCGGCCGCTCCTTCACCTACCGGCTGCTGGCGACGATCACTGGGCTCGACGACGCGCTCGACGACAGCCTGGCGGCGCTGAAGGACCGCGAGATCATCGTCGAGAACCCGCTGGCGGCCGAGCCGGAGTACACCTTCAAGCACACGGTCATCCAGGAGATCGCCTACAACAACGTCCTCGCGGCCGAGCGCCGTGCCCTCCACGAGCGCGTCGGCGAGGCGCTGGAGCGGATCAACGCCGGCCACACCGACGACCAGCTCGAGGTGCTGGCCTACCACTACAGCCGCAGCGGCAACAAGCGCAAGGCGGTCGAGTACCTGCTGCGTTCGGGCGAGAAGGCGCGCCGCCTCTACGCCAACGACACCGCCATCGCGCAGTTCGAGGAGGCGCTGGAGAAGGCGCGCTCGCTGCCGGCCGCCGAGCGCGACCCCGCGCAGCTCGTGCGGATCTACGAACTGCTCGGCGACGTCCAGCTCCTCATCGCCGACTTCCGGCGCGCTCAGGAGAACTACGAGGGCGGCCTGGCCGTCGCCGCGCGCGCCAGCCTCGACACCGCCCGGCTCTGGAATGCGCTGGGGCTGGTCTGGGAGCGCCGCGGCGACTACCGCAAGGCGCTCGGCTCCTACGAGCAGGGCGTCAAGGCGCTCCGCGCCGACGCGCCGCGCGCCGAGCGCGCCGCCCTCCAGATCTCGACCGCGCGCGCGCTGGTCCACCGCGGCGACTACCAGCGGGCGGCCGAGCTGGCGACCGCCGCGCTCGCCGGGATCGAGCGGCACTACGAGCCGGACGACAAGCGCGCCCGCGCCGACGCGCTGCACATCCTCGGCCAGGTCGCCTACGACGCCGGCCGGCCCGACGAGGCGCTGACGACCCACCTGCAGAGCCTGGAACTGCGCCAGGAACTCGGCGACACGATGGGGATGCAGGAGAGTTACCACCAACTCGGGACGATCTACTGGTCGCGCGGCCAGCTCGACCGGGCCTTCGAGCACCTGGTCAGTCTCACCCAGGTGCTGCGCCTCAACATGCGCGGCCTCGACGCCCCCGACCCCGACCCGGCCGAGGGCGCCGCGACCGCCTCGCTGGCGCGGGAGGAGGCCGGCGACGCGGGGGCCGGCGGGCTCGGCGCCGCGCCCGCGCCGGCGGGCGAGACGGCGCCGATCGAGCGCTACTACCGCAGCGGGCTCTCCGCGGCGCACCAGGTCGGCGACCTCTGGGGCGTGGCGGTCAGTTGCAACCGGCTCGGCGGGATGCTGGCCCGCCAGGGCGAGCGGGAGCGCGCGCTGTACTACCTGCGCAAGGCGCTGGCGGAGGCGGAGCGGATCGGGGCGCGCGAGGTCGCCGCGCAGGCCGGCATCAACCTCGGCGTGATCGCGATCGCCCAGGGCGACACCGCCGCCGGCCTCCAGCAACTCCAGTGGGGCCTCACGTACGCCGAGGCGGTCGAGAGCGTCGAGACGGTCGCCGAGGGCAACCTGCGGCTGGCCGAGGGGCGGCTCGCCGCGCAGGACCTGGCGGGCGCGCAGGCCGCGGCGGACGCCGGCTACTCCGTCGCCTCGCGCGTGCAGCACCGCTCCACGCTCGGTCTGGCGCACCGCGTCCTCGGGCGGATCGCCACGGCGCGCGCCGAGTGGGCCGCCGCCGACGCCCACTTCCGCGCCGCGCTCGACGCCTTCGGCCAGCTCGACGCGCTGCAGGAGGTCGGCCGCACGCTCTACCACTTCGCGCTGATGTGGCAGGCGTGGTCGGCGGCCGGCGGCGGGCCGGTGCCGGAGGGGGCGACGGTGATGCTCCAGCAGGCCGCGCAGATCTTCTCCCGCCTCGACATGCAGCACGACCTCGTCGCCGCCCGCGCCGCGCTGGCGGCCTGACGCCGCGAGTATCCCATCGCGAATGGTTGAGCGAGCAGACGGAGGGCTACCGATGACCGGAGCGCAACCCGCGGGCGCCGCGATCGGCGCCTACCTGGACGCACACCGCACCCTGACGCTGGCTACCGTCGGGCGGGACGGCCTGCCCCACGCCGCCAGCCTCCTCTACCGGCGCGACGGCGGCGACCTCTACGTCATGGTCGACGCCGCCTCCCGCACCGCCGGCAACCTCGGCGACACCGGCCCGATCGCCGCGACGATCGACGACGGGGCCGACCCCGCCGCCTGGCGCAGCCTGCAACTGACCGGCGCGGCCGAACTGGTGGCCGACCCGACCGAGGCGGCGGGCGTGCGCGACGCGCTCGATGCGGCCTTCCCGTCCGGCGCCGGGCCCGAGCGCCGCCTCTACCGCCTCGTGCCCGACGAGATCCGCCTCCTCGAACGCGGGGCCGAGCGCGCGGTCGCGGCCAGCGGCGCGCTGACCCGCGCGGGGGGCGTGGCGGAGAGCCAGATCCCGGCCGGAGTGCGCGCCAGCCTAGAAGTGCGCAGCGCCGCCGCGGGCGAGCCGATCGTGCGGCAAGGCCAGGCGCCGGACCGCTTCTACGTCATCGTCGCCGGCGAGTGCGACGTCGTGCGCGACGGCGGCGGCGGCCGGCAGGTGCTCGCGCGCCTCGGGCCGGGGCGCTTCTTCGGGGAGACGGGCCTGCTGGCCGGCGTGCCGCGCACCGCGACGGTCGTCGCGGTCGGCGAGGTCCGCCTGCTGGCGCTCACCCGCGCCAATTTCCGCGCGGCGCTGACCGAACTTGGCGGCACCGCGGAGGAACTGGCGCGCGCGATCTACGCGGGGGCGCGCTGATGCGCGTGCCCGACACGGGCGGTCATGTCCTGGGCGAGTGACGACGCGCTGGTCGGGCGGACGATCGCCGGGCGCTACCGGCTGCTCTCCGTGCTCGGCCGCGGCGGCATGGCGACCGTCTACCTAGCGCACCAGCCCTCGCTCGAGCGCCGGGTGGCGGTCAAGGTCATCGCGCCCGCGCTCGCCGGCGACCCGGTCTTCGTCGAGCGCTTCCGCCGCGAGGCGCAGACCGTCGCCCGCCTGCGCCACCCCAACATCCTGACCGTCCACGACTTCGGCGAGGATGGCGACGTCCTCTTCCTCGTCACCGAATACATCGAGGGGGGCATGCTGCGCGGCCTCCTGCGCGGCGCGCTGCCTCCTACGCAGGCGCTCGACCTCGTTGCGCAGATTGGCGCGGCGCTCGACTACGCCCACGCGCAGGGGATCATCCACCGCGACGTCAAGCCGGGCAACGTCTTCCTCGACGGCGGGCGGGCGGTGCTGGCCGACTTCGGCATCGCCAAGGCGGTCGCCGAGGCCACTGGCGTCGGCCTGACCCAGTCGGGCGTCGGCATGGGCACCCCGGAGTACATCGCGCCGGAGCAGGCGCTCGGCCGGCCGCTCGACGGCCGAGCCGACATCTACTCCCTCGGCGTGATGCTCTACGAAATGCTGGCCGGGCGGCCGCCCTTCCGTCTCGAAGGGGAGACCGACACGCCGGTGGCGCTGGCGCTCCGGCAGGTCAGTTCGCCGCCCCCGCCGCCGCGCGCCTTCAACCCCGCGATCCCCCCGGCGCTGGAGGCGGTCGTCCTGCGCGCGCTCGCCAAGTCGCCCGACGACCGCTACCCGGCGGCGGCGGCGCTGGTCGAGGCCGCGCGCGCCGCCCTGGTCGGCGGCGCCGACGCCCGCACCAGCCCGCTCCTGGCCGGCGCCGCCGCGGCGACCTACGTGCCGGGCGCGACGGCCAGCGCGCCACCGTCCGCCGATGACGGCCCGCCGACCGTCGCCGGCGGCTACGGCCCCTACGGCGGGGGGTACGGCGTCCCACCCGCGCCGACGCCACCGCCGCCCGCGGCCGCGCCGTGGCGGGGCCCGTCCTGGGCCGCGGTGGCGATCCCGCTGCTGCTCCTCCTCGTCGTCGCGCTCGGCGCGCTCGTCTTCGTCCTCGGCCGGCCGCTCTTCGCCGGCGGCGGGGTCACGCCGACGGCCGCGGTCGCCGGCCCGGCCCCCACCGCGACGACCCCGGTCGTCGCCCAGGCCGCCACCGCGACCGCCACTGTGCCGCCGCCCACGGCGACGCTCGCCCCCGCGGCGACGACCGCCCCGGCGGCCGCGGCCACCGCGCCGCCGCCTACCCCGACCGTCCCCGCCCCGACGGCGACCCCGGCGCCCGCGCCCACGGCGACATCGCCGCCCCCCGCGCCGACCCCGACCGTGCCGCCGCCCGCGACGGCCGTGCCGACGGCGGGCGCCCCGCCACCCCAGAACCAGCAGGTCATCGCCGCGGCGCAGGACGGCCTGCGCTCCCTGCCCGGCACGGCGACCGGCATGTTCCTCGACCTCGGGCCCGGCGGCGAGGTGGTGCTGCGCGACGCCGACACGGTGATGCCGACCGGCAGCGTCATCAAACTGATCATCGCCGGCGAAGCCTACCACCAGGTCGCGCAGGGCAAACTCCGGCTGACCGACACCTTCACGGTGAAACAGTCGGATGTCGTCGGCGGGACCGGCATCCTGCAGAACCAGGTCGGCTCGACGCACAC
>DASSSV010000553.1:0-14268 GCA_035708265.1 Thermomicrobiales bacterium
CCTCGTCGGTGCGGACGAGGTGGAGCGCGGCGGCGGCGATCAGGGTGCGTGCCGCGTTCTCCCAGAAGACGTCCTTGCTGTTGGTGCCGGTGTTGGCGACCCAGGTCTGGGCGAAGACGTCGGCGGTCGCCGCGTCGCGCACGTAGGCCAGCGGGTTGTAGCCCAGGGAGAGCGCCGGGTCCAGGAAGTCGAGCGCCCAGACGTTGGCGTCGCCGTAGCGCCAGCGCAGGGCGGGCGCGGTCGCGCGCAGGAGTTCCCGCTTGGGGTCGGTGATCACCAGGCTGCGGGCGCCGGGCTCGCGCAGCAGATTCGGGATGATCACTCCGCTCGTCTTGCCGGCGCCGGTGGGGGCGACGAGCAGCAGGTGCTCGTACTGCTCCTCCTCCGGGACGCTCACCGGCCGCCGCCCGACGCGGCCGACGACGAGGTCGGTCCGCCCGGGCCGGGGCCGCAGCCGGCGCGCCTCGCCGGGCGTCGCCCAGCGGGCGCTGCCGTGGCTGATCCCCGGCCCAGCCGTCCGCCGCGTCGCCGCGAGCATCAGCAGGTACCAGAGGCCCTTGACCAGCGGACGGCCGAAGAGGAGCAGCGCCAGCAGCCCCACATAGCCGCGGGTGAGCCGGCGCACCGGCCGCCACTCCGCGCTCTGGTAGTCGGCCCAGCGCTCGTCGACCGGGCGCGCGAACCACTCGTCGGCGGGGGTGACGGCCAGCAGCGGGCCGCTCACCGGCGCGCCGGCGCGGGCCTGCTCGTTGGCCACCCTGAGCGAGGCGAGGGCCTCGGTCAGTTGCAGGGCGGGCAGCGCCGCCGCCAACTCGGCCTGCTGGTAGCGATAGGTCACCGCCGACCAGCCGCCGCCGGCGACGAGCCAGGCCAGCAGGGCGAGCGCCGCGATGCCGCTGCCCGCCGCGAGGGCACGCACCGTCGTCTCCTCCCTCGTCACCGGTCGCGGTCGCCCCGGTCGGCGTGTGCCGCCTCGCGGGCCCGGTCGTCCGCCGCGGCGCCGGCGAGCGCCCGGTCCCAGTCGTCGCGCAGGCGCGCGCTCAGCCGGCAGTACGCGAGCCCGTCGTCCTTGATCTGGCGGTGGTCGCCCCGGTCGAGCCGCACCTCGCGCCGCGCGCCGTCCGCCGCCCCGGGGGCGTCCGCCCCGCCGCAGAGGACGATATGGACGTGCGGGTGCGCGGTGTTGCGGTGCTCGACCGCGACCCAGTGCAGGTCCAACTCCCGGCGCTTCTCCAGCTCGGCCATGACGTAGCGGGTCAGCTCGCGCAGGTCGTCCGGCCGCTCGTCCGCGGGCGGGCTGAGCATAAGCCGATGGGCCAGGAAGCGCCCGGCCTGGTGCTCGTCGAGCAGCCGGTTGGCCTCGTCGCGCGAGAGCGTGCCGTCCTTGGTGAAGATCGCGCGCGGCGGCTCGTCCTCGCCGCGCGGGCGCAGTTGGTAGTAGCGCAGCGCGGCCCGCGCGGTCGCGCGCCGCCGGGTGTAGGTGTGGCGGAGGATCAGCGGCTGGGCGGGCATCACCGGGGCGTCCCGCGGCCCGCGCCGGCCGGCGGGGCGTACCGCGCGCCGGCCCGGAGCCGCACGTCCTCGGCGATCGCCCGCGCCCGGGCCGCGTCGCCGGTCAGCCGCTCGAGGACGGCCACCCCGACGCCGTAGGCGCTGGCGGCGTCCTGGCCGCCCCGGACCAGCAGGCCGGCCAACCGGTCGGTCTGCGCGTGCAGGAGCGGGGCGAGCTGGTCGTGGAGTTCCCGCCGGGTCGTCTCCTGCACAACCCGGCGCAGGAGCGGCGCCAGCAGGCCCTCGGTGCCCTCGTCCACCCCCTCCAGCAGCGCCCGCCGCAGGAGATGGTCGGCCGCCTCGGACGTGGAGCGGAAGCGCGCCCGGTGGAGCCGGCCGTACTCCGTCAGGGCGCAGGCCGTCTCGGGGCTCAGGAAGAGCACGGTCCGCCGCTTCGCCATGGTCGCCTCCTCCCGGCGCGTCGCGCCGGTTGTGACCGCGCCGCGCCCGCCCTGGCGCGCCGGGTCGCCGCCGTCGTGGCCACCACACCGCGCCCGCCGCGGCGGCGGTTATGGCCGCGGAACGGCCTGTCGCGCCGGGCTGCGCGGGCGGATGGTGCATCGCCCTTTATCCTGCCATCGCCGCGCCGTGGCCGGGCAACGGCAGGTGGGGGCCACCGCCCCCGCGCCCGACGGGAGCCGCCCGCCGCGCCCGCCTGCCCGGAGGCGGAACCGGTGGGCGCCGGGGCCCACTGCCGCTGTGCGCCGGGGCGCGTCGCCGGGGACGGGGCACCCGCTCGCGCACCTGGTCGCCTGCCGCGGTCGGGCCGCCCCGCCCGCGAGCGGCGCGTCGAGCCGGCGCTCGTCGCCACGGCTCCGGGCGTCGCTGTCGAGCGGCGGCGGGAGGTCGGGCGCGGCGGCGGGCTCGAGGCGGGGCAGGTCGCCGGAAGAGGTGCGGGGGAGCGGGGCGGCCGGGCACCCGTCGTCCCGCACCGCCATCCGGAGGGGGCCGAGCCCATCCGGTGTAGACGGGACCCCTGACACCGCTGCCTGCTTCTCGATCGCCTCGTGTGGGGCCACCGTGCGCTCCTGCCGCTGGTGGGTCGGGGTCGCGCGCCCGGCGCCGTGCCGGTTGGCATGGCGCGCGATCGCGCCCCCGGCGGGCGCGATCACTGCGCGCCGTCGCGCCGGCGCTCCTCCGCAGCGAGGAGCGCGGGCAGGACGCCAGGCTCCGCCGTGCCGGCCGCGGTCTGGGCGCGCACCCATTCGCGCAGGGCGTCGAGCGGGATGCGCCGCGACTTGCCGATCGTGATCGAGGGGATGGTGCCGCTGGCGATCAACTCGTAGACCTTCGACCGGCAGAGCCCGAGCGCCTCCGCGCATTCGTGTGGCCGCAGCAGCAACTTCTCCATGACAGCTCCCTCTCCTCGACCGGGTGGCGCGGCGCCAGTCGCGCGCGCCTCGACTCCGCAGCGTACCGGCACTCGCTCTCACCACGCTCTCACCACGCTCTCACGGGGCCGGTCGTCGCGTCGGCGGGCGAGCGGCGAGGCTCCCCGGCGCGGCGGCCGGCCGCGTCGCTCGTGCCCCGCGCCACCCACCGGCGCGGGAAGGGCCAACGCGCGGGTAACGCGAGTAACGGCGGGCGTAACGGGCGCGGGCGGCGGCCCACACACCGCGCGGGCTTCGCCGATCGCGGCGCTCGCGGTGCTCGACGGAGGCCGGGGGCGAGCAGGCGGTCGACGAACGGACGGCGGCGCCGGGATGGCGCCCGCACGGCCGGCGCGGTGACCGCCGTCGTCCGGCGTCTGGGAGGGTGTCGACGGCCACGGGGCGACCTCCGGTGCTGGGGGCGGCACGCGCCCTCCGCGTGCCGGCAGACGGCCCGGCCGTCTGCCGGCATCCAGCCTACCGAGGCGCCCTGTGGTTGTACAGCCACGGAAAATACCGGCAAGTGCCGGAAACACCGACGGGAAAGTGCCGCGAAAGGCGCGAATTACTCGCCCCGCTCGGCCAGGTACTCAGGGAAGTGCTTCGCGAGGTGCTGGGCCTGCCGCACCGAGAGGTTGACCGCGCGCGCCGCCTCCTGCCAGGTCGCCCCCTGGCTGCGCAGTTCGCGCAGCCGCTGATACTTCTGGCGCGCCGCTTCCTCGCTGTGCCCGGAGGGGATCGCGCGGGGGCGGCCACGCTTCCGCGCCGCCTGGGGGCGGCTCGGCGGGGTCGAGCCGGCGGCCGGCGGGAGGTCCTTCAGGCCCTGCGCCATGTGCAGGGCCACGGCAATGTAGAGCAGCACGAGTGCCGTGAACGTGACATTGCCGTCCCGCGAGGCGGGCGGCGCGGTGTTCTGCCAGAGGGCCAGCAGGATCATGCCGAGGCCGAGCGTCAGCAGGTGGGCGATGTGGCCGAGCCGGCGGACCGGCTCGGGGAGCCTGAAAGGCAATCGCCGCGGCGGGGCGTGCCGCGACTGCGCGGTGGGCTGCTCGTCGGGCGGAACGGTCGGGCGGGTCATGAGCGGTGCCTCCGGGTCGCGGGGGAGCAGGTACGGGGCACTCCTGCCGTACGTTCGCTATCCGCCATTATAGACCACCGCGCCCTGAAACGACACCTGAAGGGGCATCGCGTCGTCGGCCACCGGCGATCGGTGGCCGACCGACCTCCCTGCCCCGGCCCCGCGCCGCTTCCCTACCGCGGGTCAGTGGGCGGTTGGGTGTTGCGCCTTCGCGGC
This sequence comes from Thermomicrobiales bacterium, assembly GCA_035708265.1. GTDB lineage: Bacteria > Chloroflexota > Chloroflexia > Thermomicrobiales > CADCWN01 > DASSSV01. The sequence goes on from DASSSV010000553.1 coordinate 4,216, forward strand.
AGCAATGAGGGGTGCCGAGGAGTAGGCCACGGCGCGGACCGCGGGCAGCATCGCCGCGGCGGTGCTCGCGCTTGCGCGGGAGCCGGCTGCCTGTGCCCCGACGGCCTCGTCGAGCCGCGTGCCTCCCGTGCGCAACTCGCGCGGCCGGTGCGGCACGGCCAGCCGTTCTACGTGACGTTGGAAACGAGGAGACGATTGCCTCGAGCGTCCACGCTGACGCAGGCCGCTCACGCCTCGTCCCGGTGACATCTCACCCCCGCACGTCACGCCGGGCGGGGGAGTACGTACTCGACCACCAGGCCGGCACAAGCCGACCCGCGAGAGGAATGGGCCTCCGAAGCGACCCCGAGCAGCGCGCTCTTCGTTGCCGCAGGCGAAGTGGCGCTGTAGGGCCGTTCGCGGAACCGGCGGCGCGCGGCAGGGGCACTGCGCCAGCGAGCGGGACGAGGGAAGGGCCGGCATGCGGCTGGGCGGAGGGCGACGCGCGTGCTGAGCCCGCCCGTCACGGGCACTCCGCCGCGCGCCGGTTGCTATACTGTGCGATGCGACTTCGAGTACGCCGCACGGGACTGAGACGATGCGGGCACGAGTGGCGCGGCGAGCGCAGCAGGTCTGGGCGGAGGCGCCGTGGCTGGGGTATGCCCTGGCCCCGGCCGGTGTCGCGCTGGTCTCGCTCGTCATCGCGCTCATCCGCCTGCGCGTCCACATCCCCAACATCTCGAACCTCTACCTCGTCGTCATCCTCGCGCTGGCCAGCACCGTCGGCCGCGGGCCGGCCATCTTCGCCTCGCTGCTGGCCTTCTTCACCTACGACTTCTTCTTCACCGAGCCGTACTACACCTTCACGATCCGCGAGCCCGCCGAATGGCTCGCGCTGGTGGTCTTCTTCCTGGTCGCCGTCGTCGCCGGCCAGCTCACCGCGGCCCTCCGCGCGCGGGCCGAAGAGGCCCGGCGCCGCGAGCGCGACAACGCCGCCCTCTACCGCTCGCTCAACCAGGCCCTGGAGGCGCGCGCCGCCGAGGCGCAGCGCCGCGAGCGCATCACCGCGACCCTCTACGAGCTCAGCCGCGCGCTGGCCACCAAGCAGGAGCCGGACCAGCTGCTGGACGCCATCGCCGCGCGGGTCGTCGCCGTCCTCGGCGTGCGCAGTTGCGCCATCCTCCTGCCCGACGAGCGCGGCCGGCTCGCCGTCCGCGCCAGCGCCGCGGCCGGCGGGGGGCCGGTCGCCCCCCTCGACCGCAACGAGGAGGCGCAGGTGACCTGGCTCTTCACCCACGTCGGCGAGCACCGGCTCCGCCCCAGCCGCTATCGCCAATTCCTCCACGTGCCTCTCGACACCGGCGAGCGCCGGCTCGGCGTGCTGCGCGTCGAAGCCGCTGCCCGCGGGACGCCGCTCGGCGACGCCGACGCCCAGCTCCTGGCGACCTTCGCCGCCCAGGCGGCCCTGGCGCTCGAGCAGGCGCGGCTGGCCCAGGAGGCGGTGCGGGCGGCGATCCTGGCGCGCGGCGACGAGCTCAAGGACGCTCTGCTCGCCTCGGTCAGCCACGACCTGCGCACGCCCCTCGCGGCCATCCGCGCTGCCGCCGGCAGCCTGTTGCAGGAGGACATCGAGTGGGACCCCGAGACGCGCCGCGAGTTCGCGGCGACCATCGACGAGGAAGCCGCCCGGCTCAACCGGCTCGTCGGCGCCCTCCTCGACATGTCCCGCCTGGAGGCCGGCGCGCTGCGCGCGCGCACGGGGCTCTACCCCCTCGACGACCTGGTCCGCCCGGTCGTGGCCCGGCTCGCCCCCCGCGCCGCGGACCGCCCCATCGCGGTGGACCTGCCCGCGGACCTGCCGCCGGTGCCGCTCGACCCCGTGCAGATCGACCAGGTGCTCACCAACCTGCTGGAGAACGCCCTCAAATACAGCCCGGCCGGGACGCCGATCGCGGTCACGGCCACGCGCGAGGGCGGGGCGATGGTCGTCCGCGTCGCCGACCGGGGGCCCGGCATCCCCCGCCACGAGCGGGCGCACGTCTTCGACAAGTTCTACCGGCTGCGCGCCGCGGCCCCCGGCGCGGGGAGCGGGCTCGGCCTGGCGATCGCGCGCGGGCTGGTCGAGGCGCACGGCGGCCACATCTGGGTCGAGGACACCCCCGGCGGCGGCGCCACCTTCGCCTTCGCGCTGCCGCTGGAGCCGGCCGCGGGCCGCGCGCGGCCCCCCGGCCTCGCGCCGGCCGGCCGGGAGGGGCTGCGCGATGGGTGAGCGACGGCGCGGGCGGCCCGGCGGCCGGGCCCGCGGCGGCGCCGGCGACGGGGAGGCAGCGGCGGCATGAGCAGCGCGCGCATCCTGGTGGTCGACGACGAGCCGCAGATCCGGCGCCTGCTGGACAGGGCGCTGACCGGGGCCGGCTACGACGTGACGGCCGTGGCGAGCGGCGAGGAGGCCCTCGCTGCGTTCGCCGAGCGCCCGGCCGACCTGGTCATCCTCGACTTGGCCATGCCGGGGATCGGCGGGCTGGAGACCATCCGGCGCCTGCGGGCGGCCTCGGTCGTGCCGATCGTCATCCTCTCGGTGCAGGAGCGCGAGGCGGACAAGATCGCCGCGCTCGACCTCGGCGCGGACGACTACGTGACCAAGCCGTTCGGTCTGGGCGAACTCCTGGCGCGCCTCCGCGCCACCTTGCGTCGGGCCACCGCGCCGCAGGGCCCGGACGCGGTCGTCCAGGCCGGCCCGCTCCGCGTCGACCTGCTCCGGCACGCGGTCACGCTCGCCGGCGCGCCGGTGCATCTGACCCCCACGGAGTTCGCGATCCTCGCGTACCTGGTCACCCACGCCGACCGGGTGGTCACGCACCATGTCCTGCTGCGCGCCGTCTGGGGCGAGCAGTACGGGGCCGACGCCCATTACCTCCACGTCTACGTCAACCAGCTCCGGCGCAAGTTGGAGCCCGACCCCGCCCAGCCGCACTTCCTCCTCACCGAGCCGGGCGTCGGCTACCGCTTCCGCGGCGACGCCTGAGCCGGCCGCCCCGGCTCAGCACCCCCGACCCACGCCGCGATCTTGAGGAAATCTTGAGCCGTGGGGCGCGGATCTTGATGCGCCTTTGAGCGCGCGCGCCACCCCGGCGTCCTACACTGTTCTGCATCGGCACTAGCTGCACCGGCGGACGGAGGCCAGGGTCGTGATGGGGCAGGCGGTAGCGACAGGTCAGCGGAAAGAGGGGAGCTGTGTCGTCGCTCAAGACCATCGTCCTCGCCGTGGGCCGTCCGCCCACGGCTTGGGCTGCGACCCGTGCCGCAGTGGACCTCGCGCGCCGGACCGGGGCCGCGCTGCACGTGCTCCACGTCGGCCTGACCGCGCCCGTTGAGCCCTGGCCCGACCGTACCGTGGCCGCGCTCGCCTCCCAGGAGCGCTACGACGACCTGGGGCGCTCGACCCTCGCCGAAGCCATGCGCCAGGTCGCCCGTTGCGGCCATCGGAATGCCCACGCGCACTACCTGGTCGGCCCGCCGGTCACGGTGGTGCTCCACCTCGTCGAGAGGCTGAATGCCGACCTGCTCGTGCTTGGGGGAAACCGGCCCCCGGCGGCGCCATGCTGGGCCATCGGCGGGCCGGCGATCGGCCTCGCGCGCCATGCGGCCTGCCCGACGTTGGTCGTGCGGGCGGGGAGTGGCCCCTGGCCCCCCGCCCGGGTCACGCTCGCCGACGACGGCCGACCATATCCCCTGCACGCGGCAGAGGTCGCGGTTCGTATCGGGCGGCTGTGCGGTGTTGACGCGGATCTGAACCTCATGCCGACAACCGCCCGCCAGCCGGTTGTCGAGCCGTGCGGCCCCAGGAGATGGGGTTGCGCGGCCACGCGCTCCGTGCAGGCCGCCATGTGGGTGTGCCGACCTGCGGGGGCTGCGCGTGCCCTGACGCCCCCCGACGGTGCTACCGTCTCGCCGCCAGTCGGCCGGCCGGCAGGATCGACTCTGGTCGCGACGGCGCGTCGCCCGGTGCGCACGCTCGGGGACTTGCTGCGCTGGGTGTCAATCGGGCGGATGCTCCAGCTCGCGCCCGGTCCTGCCCTGGTCGTCCCGGTGTAAGGCCCCCACTCGCACGAGGGCGCTCTAGCTGGTGACGGGAATCCATGTCGCGCCCGCCGCTCCTTTCAGGCGGACGGAGGCCGAGGTTGTGATGGGGCAGGCGATGGCCACCGGACAACGGATCGTCCTCGTGGAAGACGAAGGGCCGCTGCGCGCGATCCTCGCGCGCAACCTGCGGGTGCGCGGCTACGAGGTCGTAGAGGCCGCGTCGGGGGCGGCCGCCCTCGCCGCGATGGCCGGCGCGCCGCCGGCGCTGCTGGTCCTCGACGTGAACCTGCCGGACCTGACGGGCTGGGAGGTCCTGCGCCGCCTGCCGCCGGAAGCACGCCGGATCCCGCTGGTGGTGTGCTCGGCCGTCCCGCCGCACCCGAAGCGGGTCAGGGAGTTCGCCGGGATCACCTTCCTGCAGAAACCCTTCCCGCTCGATGCGTTCCTGCGCGTGGTGGCCGACGCGCTGGGCGCGGGGCGGGTGGCCGCCGAGGAGGTCGGCCGATGAACGTCCCTCTGGCGCGGATGCCGCAGGAGGAAGGGTTGCCGATGCCCGACTTGCCGGGCGCGCCCGCGCGGGCGGCGGTGACTGACCGCGACCCGGGATGGCCCCCGCGGCCTGGTGGCGCGGGCCGCGGGGGCCATCCCGGCGGTCGAGATCTTCCTCAGCCAGGGCGGCGAGGCCGACACGCCGGGCGGCGGCGCCTGGGTCGCCGCCCGCCGATGGGCGAACGCGCTGGCGCAGGCGTGCGGCGGCGCGGCGGCGACCACCCGCCTGGCGGACAGCGTGCTCGTCCGCATCACGCCGCGGGCCGCGCCGATTTACCGCGCATACACGTCCCGCGGTGCACGCGGGAACCCCGGCGCCTCAGGCTGCCGGGGTGGGCGTGGCGAAGGGAAGGGGCAGGGACGATGCCGGACCGGGCCGTCAGGATCTACGGGGCGGCGCCGCCCCTGACCGCGCGGGAGCGGCGCGAGGTGGCGGGGGAGGTGGCGGGGCTGCGCGCCCTGGTCGCGGCGCTGCCGGGCGAGCCGCTCGTCGAGGTGCGCCGCAACCCCGCCGGCCTGCTGGGGGAGTACGTGGCGCTGCTGCTGGACGCCACCGCGCGGGGCGTGCCCGCGCGGGCTCTCTGGCCGCCGACGGTGCGGCTGCGCTACGGCCGCCGGCGCTGGTTCGCCTTCAGCCTGGCGGCGCTGGCGCAGGGGCGGGGCGATCTCCCTGCGCGGGACACCGCCCGCGTCGCGGCACAACGAGGAGGATGAGGGTGAACGCCGAGTACGTCGTGCTGGGGCTGGTGGCCCTCGGGCTGTTGGTCTACCTGCTGGTCGCGCTGCTGCGGCCGGAGCGGTTCTGAGCGGGGCGACCGCGGAAGGGAGGCGGGAGCGATCATGGTCGGGCCGGGAGCGACGACGGGGGCCACCGGGGAGCCGTCGGGCGCCCGGGCGCCGGCGCCGGACAAGCGCGAGCGGCGCCTGGGCTACACGCGGCGGCGCCCGCTCTTCGAGCCGGCGATCGTGCGGCCGGCGCTCGTCGCGTCGCTGGCGAAGCTGGACCCGCGCTGGCTCGTGCGCAACCCCGTGATGTTCGTCGTCGAGGTGGTCAGCGTCGTCGAGACGGTCATCTTCGCGCGCGACGCCGTCCTGGGGCGCGGCGGGCTGCTCTTCACCGGGCAGATCGCCGCCTGGCTGTGGTTCACCGTCCTCTTCGCCAACTTCGCCGAGGCGATGGCCGAGGGGCGCGGCAAGGCGCAGGCCGACACGCTGCGCCGCACCCGCCAGGAGACGGTCGCCAAGCGCCTGGTGGGCGCCGGCCGGGTCGAGACCGTCCCCGGGGCGGCGCTGCGCCGGGGCGACCTGGTGCTGGTCGAGGCGGGCGACCTGATCCCCTCCGACGGCGAGGTCGTCGCGGGCGTCGCCTACGTCAACGAGGCGGCCATCACCGGCGAGTCGGCCCCGGTGCTGAAGGAGCCGGGCACCGACATCCGCTCCTCGGTCACCGGGGGCACGACGATCGTCTCCGACCGCCTGACGATCCGCATCACCGCCGACCCCGGCCAGACCTTCCTCGACCGCATGATCGCCCTGGTCGAAGGCGCGGCGCGGCAGCGGACGCCCAACGAGATCGCGCTCACCATCCTCCTCGCCGGGCTGACGATCGTCTTCCTGTTGGCGACCGCGACCCTGCTGCCCTTCTCCCGCTACGCCGGGGCGCCGGTGACGGCGACGGTCCTGATCGCCCTGCTGGTCTGCCTGATCCCCACCACGATCGGCGCGCTCCTCTCGGCCATCGGCATCGCCGGGATGGACCGGGTGGTGCAGCGCAACGTCCTGGCGATGAGCGGCCGGGCGGTCGAGGCGGCGGGCGACATCGACACGATGCTGCTGGACAAGACCGGGACGATCACCTACGGCAACCGCCTGGCCGCCGCGGTCGTGCCGGTCGGCGGGCACAGCGAGGCGGAGGTGCTCGCGGCGGCGCTGCGCGCCTCCGTCGCCGACGACACGCCGGAGGGCAAGTCGATCGTCGCGCTGGCCGGGCGGCTCGGCTACCACGCCGACGGGGTGCCGGACGGCGCCGAGTTCATCCCCTTCAGCGCCGAGACGCGGATGAGCGGCATCCAGGTCGACGGGCGGCGCACGATGAAGGGCGCGGTCGACGCGGTCAGCCGCCTGACCGATCGCGTCCCGGCCGACCTCCAGCCGGCCGCCGACCGCATCGCCGGCGAGGGCGGGACGCCGCTGGCGGTCGTCGACGGCGGCGCGGTGCTCGGCGTGATCTACCTCAAGGACACGGTCAAGCCCGGCCTGCGCCCGCGCTTCGACGAGCTGCGCACGATGGGCATCCGCACGGTGATGGTCACCGGCGACAACCCGCTGACCGCCAGGACGATCGCCCGCGAGGCGGGGGTGGACGACTTCCTCGCCCAGGTCACGCCCGAGCAGAAGCTGGCCTACGTGCGCGCGGAGCAGGCCAGGGGGCACCTGCTGGCGATGACCGGCGACGGCACCAACGACGCCCCGGCGCTGGCCCAGGCCGACGTCGGCCTGGCGATGAACAGCGGCACCAGCGCGGCCAAGGAGGCCGGCAACATGGTCGACCTCGACTCCGACCCCACCAAGCTGATCGAGGTCATCGAGGTCGGCAAGCAACTCCTGATCACGCGCGGGGCGCTGACGACCTTCTCGATCGCCAACGACGTGGCCAAGTACTTCGCGATCATCCCGGCGGCCTTCGCCGTGACCTACCCCGAGCTGAACGCGCTCAACGTGATGCGGCTGGCGACCCCGCAGAGCGCGATCCTCTCGGCGGTGGTCTTCAACGCGCTGATCATCCCGCTGCTGATCCCGCTGGCGCTGCGCGGCGTGCGCTACCGGCCGGTCGGGGCGAGCGCGCTGCTGCGGCGCAACCTGCTGCTCTACGGCGTGGGCGGCATCATCGCGCCGTTCCTCGGCATCAAGCTGCTCGACCTCATCCTGCACCTGCTGCACCTGGCGTGACGCGAGAGAGGGAGGAGCGCGATGGGCGATGTCATCTTCGTCGCGGTGGCGGTGGCGTTCTTCATCCTGGCCATCGCCTACGTCGCCGCCTGCGCGCGGCTGGCCGGCGGGGCGGACTGAGGGAGGAGGGGAGCGAGACGTGGCGCGCAAGCGGGCGGATTGTAACCCGATCGAGACCGGCACGGTGACGGCCGAGCTCGCGCTGCCGCACGACGCCTGGCCGCGGGAGCTGCGCGGCATCTGCGCGCGGCTGGACCGGGCGCCGGCGGCGGCGCTCACCGCGATGGCGGTGCGCATCCGCCTGCGCGCGCCGGCCGCGCCGCTGGCGCGGCAGTACGGCCTGCGGCAGGCGGGCGCCGGCGACGGCGCCACCTGCACTATCCGCCCGAGCCGGCCCGCCGGCGCGGGCGAGACGACCGGAGGCGACGATGAGCGTCCCTAGCTTCGTGCAGATCGCGGTCCTCCTGCTCCTCCTGCTCGCGCTGACCAGGCCGTTCGGCGCCTACATGGCGCGCGTCTTCGCCGGCGAGCGCACGCTCCTCAGCCCGGTGCTGGGGCCCCTGGAACGGCTGATCTACCGCGCCTGCGGCATCGACCCGGCGGTGGAGCAGCGCTGGACCGCCTACACCGCCGGGATGCTGCTCTTCAGCGCGGTCGGCCTGCTCCTGACCTACGCGATCGAGCGGCTGCAGGGCGTCCTCCCCTTCAACCCCGCGGGGCTCGGCGCCGTGCCCCCGGCCCTCGCCTTCAACACGGCGGCCAGCTTCACCACCAACACCAACTGGCAGAACTACGTCCCCGAGACGACGATGAGCTACCTGACCGAGATGGCGGGGCTGGCGACCCACAACTTCACCTCGGCGGCCGTCGGCATCGCCATCGCCGTCGCCCTCTGCCGCGGGCTGGCGCGGCGCTCGGCGAGCGCCATCGGCAACTTCTGGGCCGACCTGGTGCGCGCCGTCCTCTACGTCCTGCTGCCGCTCTCGATCGTCGTGGGGCTGGTGCTGGTCTGGCAGGGCGTGCCGCAGAACCTCAACGCCTACACCACCGCCACCACGGTCGAGGGCGCCACGCAGACGCTCGCCCAGGGGCCGGTGGCCAGCCAGGAGGCCATCAAGGAGCTCGGCACCAATGGGGGCGGCTTCTTCAACGCCAACTCGGCGCACCCCTACGAGAACCCCACGCCGCTCAGCGACTTCCTCGAGCTGCTGCTGATCCTGGCCATCCCCTTCGCCCTCACCTACACCTTCGGGCGGATGGTCGGCGACCAGCGCCAGGGCTGGGCGCTCCTGGCGGCGATGCTGCTCCTCTTCCTGCTCGGCCTCTTCGTCGCGCTGCCCATCGAGCAGGGCGGCAACCCCCAGCTCGCCGCCCTCGGCGTCGACCAGCATATGTCGGCGCTGCAGGCGGGCGGCAACTTCGAGGGCAAGGAGACGCGCTTCGGCATCGGCGGCTCGGTCCTCTGGGCGGTCGTCACCACCGCCACCTCCTGCGGGGCGGTCAACGCCATGCACGACTCGTTCCTGCCGCTGGCCGGGCTGGTGCCGCTGGTCAACATCCAGCTCGGCGAGGTCGTCTTCGGCGGGGTCGGCGCCGGGCTCTACGGCATCCTCGTCTTCGCCGTCCTGGCGGTCTTCATCGCCGGGCTGATGGTCGGGCGCACGCCGGAGTACCTGGGCAAGAAGGTCCAGGGCTTCGAGGTCAAGATGGCCATGCTGGTCGCGCTCATCCTCGGCGCCGACATCCTCGTCTTCGCGGCGCTGGCCAGCGTGACCGGGGCGGGCCGGGCCGGGCCGCTCAACCCCGGCCCGCACGGCTTCAGCGAGATCCTCTACGCCTTCTCCTCGGCCACGGGCAACAACGGCTCGGCCTTCGCCGGCCTGTCGGGCAACACGGCCTTCTACAACACCACCGGCGGGCTGGCGATGCTGATCGGGCGCTTCCTGATGATCGTGCCGATCCTGGCGATCGCCGGGGCGATGGCGCGCAAGCAGCGCGTGCCGGCGGGCCCGGGCACCTTCCCGACCACCGGCCCGCTCTGGGTGGGGCTGCTGGCGGGGGTCGTGGTGATCGTCGGCGCGCTGACCTACTTCCCGGCCCTGGCGCTGGGGCCGATCGTCGAGCAGTTGCTGCTCCACGCCGGCAATGCCTTCTAGGCGCGCGGCCCCCGCCCCGCGAGCGCACCGCGGGGCGGGGGTGGAGAGAGAGGGAGACATGAACCTCGGCCGGCAGACCTACCACGCGGTCATGGCCATGCTCGTGCTGACGCTGCTCGTCGGCCTGCTCTACCCGCTGGCGATGACCGGGCTGGCGCAGGTGCTCTTCCACCGCCAGGCCAACGGCAGCCTGCTCACGAGGGGCGACGGGACGGTCGTCGGCTCGGCACTCATCGGCCAGAACTTCGCGGGCGCGCAGTACTTCCACCCGCGCCCGTCGGCGGCCGGGGACCAGGGCTACGACGCGGCGGCGTCGGGCGGCTCGAACCTGGGGCCG
>DASSSV010000554.1:0-5122 GCA_035708265.1 Thermomicrobiales bacterium
CGACGACTGCGCGGCCAGCGCAGCGAGGACGCCGCGCACCAGATTCGAGCCGGAGCGGTTGTGGACCACCCGCCGCCCCGCCCGCGTCAGGATCGCCGCGAGCATGTGCGCGGTCGTCGTCTTGCCGTTCGTCCCGCCGACGACGACCGCGCCGCCGGCGAGCCGCGCGCCGAGCTTGGCGAGCGCCGCGGGGTCCAGCCGCTCCGCCACCAGCCCCGGCAGCGCCGTCCCCCCGCCCCGCCCCAGCGCCCGCGACGCCAGCCCCGCCGCCCGAGCCCCGGCGACGGCCAGGGCCAGGCGCAAGTCGAAGGACTCAGGACTCAGGACTGAGGACTCAGGATCCCGTGCGGTGGCCTCGCTGTCCCGCTCGCATGCGTGTCTCACAGAACCACTTCTCCGACCAGGCACTCGCCCGGACTGAGAACACTGAGTCCTGAGTCCTGAGTCCTGAGTCCTTCTTACCGCTGCTCTGGGTTGAGGACGATCGTGACCGCCTCGAGGCTGTCGAAGTTGGCGTAGGGCCAGACGTCGATCGTCTGGGAGTCGGTCTGGTTGTCCTTCTTGCTGCTGACGGTGTAGCCGACGAGGAGGCCCTTCGGCACGCGCTGGGTCAGGCCGGAGGTGATGATGTGCGTGTTCGGCTTCACGTCGACCGTGCGGTCGACGTACTTCATCGTCAGCCGGCCGCCCATCTGCCACTCGCCGTCGAGGATGCCCGGCGAGCGCGGCTCCTCCTGGAGTTGCACGCCGATGTGCATCGACTGGTCGATGATCAGCGTCACCTTCGCCGTCTTCGGCTCGACCTCGGTCACCAGGCCGACGAGGAAGTCGGGGCTGACCGCGGCCATCCCGATCTGCACGCCGTCGTCGGAGCCGCGGTTGATGATGAAGTACTTCTCGCGGCTCTGCGGGTCGCGGTAGATCACGCGCGCGGGGAGCAGCTGCAGTTGCGGGAACTGCTGGGCGAAATGCGCCTGCGCGGTGAGTTGCTGGTTCTCGCGCTCCAGCTCCTGCACGCGCGCAGCGTCGGCCTGGAGGCTCGCGTTCTCGGCCTTCAGTTGCTCGTTCTCCTGGCGCAGCTCCTCGACGTTGCCGAAGCGATCGGTGAGGTGACGCAGGCCCTCGCCCGCGTCGGCGAAGACGCCGCCGACCGCGACGATCGGGCGTTCGAGGACGCCCTTGAGCGGATCGAGGCGGTTGCCGCGGTCGAGCATGACGAGCGAGAGGCAGGTGAGGACGAAGAGGAGCACCAGCGCGACCGTCTGGCCGGGGGCGACGCCGGAGCGCCGGCCGGGGTGACTGCGCGTGCGCATCACGCCCGCACCACCTGGCGACGCGGCTGCCCGCCGGCCAGCGCCCGCTCGTAGAGGTGCAGCGCCTCGGCGACGCGGCCGGTGCCGCGCGCCACGCAGGTGAGCGGGTCCTCCGCCGTGTGGACCGGCATCCGCAACTCGACCTGCAAGCGCCGCTCTAACCCCAGCAGCAGCCCGCCGCCGCCCGCCAGGGTGATCCCCTGCTCGATGATGTCGGCGATGAGTTCGGGCGGCGTCTCCTCGATCGAGGTTTTCACGAGGTCGACGATCGTGTTGACCGGCCCGGCGATCGCCTCGCGGAGTTCGACCGAGGAGACCTCGACCGACTTCGGCAGGCCGGTCAGGAGGTCGCGCCCGCGCAGCGTCACGCGCCGCTCCTCGTCGAGCGGGTAGGCCGAGCCGGCCGCGATCTTGGTGTTCTCGGCCATGCGGTCGCCGATGACGAGGTTGTGGTCGCGCCGGGCGTACTGGATGATCGCGTCGTCGATCTCGTCGCCGGCGACGCGCAGCGAGTTGTTGACGACGATGCCGCCGAGCGAGATCACCGCGACCTCGGTCGTGCCGCCGCCGATGTCGACGATCATCGAGCCGACCGGCTCGTTGACCGGCAGGCCCGAGCCGATCGCCGCGGCCATCGGCTCCTCGATCGTGTACGCCTCGCGCGCGCCGGCCGAGAGGGCGGCGTCCTTGGCGGCGCGCTTCTCCACCTCGGTCACACCGGAGGGGATGCCGATCACCACGCGCGGGTGCGGGGTGACGACCTTCTGCAGGTGGACCTTCTTGATGAAGTAGTGGAGCATCATCTCGACGGTGTCGAAGTCGGCGATGACCCCGTCCTTGAGGGGGCGGATGGCGACGATATTAGAGGGCGTCTTGCCGATCATCGCCTTGGCCTCGGCGCCGACCGCCAGGGCTTTCTTCGTCTTGGTGTCCATCGCCACGACCGACGGCTCGGCGATGACGATGCCCTTGCCACGGACGTAGACGAGCGTGTTGGCCGTCCCCAGGTCGATGCCCAGGTCGCGGCTGAAGAGGCCGAACAACCAGCCGAGGGGTTGGAACATGCCGTGGAATCCTTACCGGGTCGCGCGGCCGACCGCGGCGCGCGCGGGATCGCCGTCCTGCTCGACGCGTGCCGGGCGCGGCGGGCGCCGGCCTCGCCGGCAGCAGCGGCCCGTGCGGCGTTACGGGCACCGAGTATACCCCACCCGCCGCGGGAGGGGCAACGACGGAAGTGAGAAGGCAGAAATGAGAAGGCAGAAAGGGGGAATGCGCAGGGTCTGGCGCCCCGCCCCTTTCTCACTGCTCACTGCTCACTGCTCATTTCTGACTTCCGCCCGAGCGGCGGCGCCAGGGGGATGGTGACGGTGAGGCGGGCGCCGTGGCCGGGGGCGCTGTCGAGGGTGAGGGCGCCGCCGAGGGCGGCGACGCGCTCGCCGACGCCGCGTAGACCGAAGCCGCCCGAGAGGCCCGGCTTGCCGGCCGGCGGGCTCGCCGGGTCGAAGCCGGCGCCGTCGTCGGCGATCGTGAGCGTCAGCGCGCGGCTGTCCCGCTCGAGCGTCAGCGTGACCCGCCCGGCCTGCGCGTACTTGCCGCAGTTGGTGAGCGCCTCCTGGGCGATGCGGTAGAGGTCGGCCTCGACGCGCGGCGAGAGCGGCGGCAGCGCGTCCACCGTGCAGGCGACCGGCACGTCGTACTCGTCGGTGAAGCGCTCCGCCAGCGCCAGCAGCCCCTCGCCGAGCGAGCGCCCCTCCAGCGCGGTCGCGCGCAGGCCCTGGACCGAGCGGCGGGCCTCGACCAGATTCTCGCGCGCCAGGGTCAGCGCGCGGCGCAGCCGCTCGCGCGCCCGCGGCGGCTCGCCGTCGAGCAGCAGGTCGGCGGTCTCCAGGTGCAGGACGATCGCGGCGAGGCCCTGGGCGAGGGTGTCGTGGATCTCGCGCGCCAGCCGGTTGCGCTCCTCGGCGGTCGCCAGCGCGCCGGCCTGCTCGAAGAGGCGCGTCCGCTCGACCGCGATGCCGAGCTGATAGCCGATGGTGTGGAGGAAGCGCAACTCCTCGGCGGTGAACTCGCGCAGCCCGGCCGAGGCGACGTTGAGCACGCCGAGCGGGCGCTCGCCCGCGACGATCGGGATCGAGGCGTGGAAGCGGATGCCGTCGGTGCCGACGCGCGCGCCGGCGAGCCGGCTGCACTCGATCTCGGCGATATTGGTCGCCGCGGTCAGTTCGCCCGCGCAGAGGGCGTCGACGCAGGTACAGGTGCCGCGCAGCCGCGCCCGCCCGCCCTTGATCAGCTCGGGGGCATCGTTGTAGGCGGCGAGGTAGGGGCGGCCGCTGCGCTCGTCGAGCAGCCAGATCCAGCCGGCCGGCAGGTCGAGGAGTTCGGTCACCAGGCGCAGCGTCTCGTCGAGCGCGCCCTGCAGGTCGAGGCTGCGGTTGAGCGCCTGCGAGATCGCGTTGAGGATCTGGAGTTCCCGGTTGCGCCGCCTGAGCGCCTCCTGCTCCTCGGGCGCGGGCGGTAACGTCGGGGTGGCTGCGCGCGCGTCGCTCATGGCTGCCTCCCGAGCGAGTGTAGTGCATGCGCTGGCGGGGCGGCAAACGCGCGAGGAGACGGGAGACGGAGGACGGAAGGCGGAAGACGGCGGGCGGGAGGCGAGGGGCTGGCAGTTGAAGCCGCGGCTGAGCGCATCGACCCCAGGCGTAGGTTCCCGGCCGATGGTCGCCCCTGCCGGCCCAGCGGGCGGCCGGCTCTGGCCCGGGCCGCCGGCCGCCCACCGGCCGCCGACCGAACTGCTCCCGCGCGGCGATTAGGTTGGCAGCGTCCCCTCACAGCCGCGCGGCGACGCCCTGGCCGGCGGCGAGGCGGTGCAGGTCGGCGATGACGGCGGCGGGGAGGGGGATGCCGTCGGCCAGACGGCGACGGCGCAGGGCGGCGCTCCGCTCGCCCGGGGCGCGCGGCTCCTCGCCCCCGGGGCGGCGCGGCGTCTCGCGGATGCCGCGCACGACCGCGTCCATCCGCGCGCGGAAGTCGGCGGGGTCGCCGAAGGCGGCGACGTCGAGCGCCAGCATGAAGTGGCCGACGTCGGTCCTCTCGTCCGGGGCCGGGCGCACGACCTGCGGGCCGAAGCGCGAGCCGGAGAGCACGCCGGCGAGCGCATCCCACAAGAGCGCCAGCCCGAAGCCCTTGTGCCCGCCCATCGGCAGCAGCCAGCCCTCGGCCGCGGCGTGGGGGTCGGTCGTCGGGTTGCCGGCGCGGTCGAGCGCCCAGTCGGCGGGGATCGGCTCGTCGCGCGCGGCGTAGAGGAGGATCTTCGCGCGCGCCGCCGCGCTCATCGCGATGTCGAGCACGGGCGGCGGCTCCTCGCCGGCCGGCAGCGCGTAGGCGGTCGCGGTGTTGCCGACCCGGCCGGCCGCGCCGCCGGGCGGCGGGATCACCGCGACGCTGTTGGTCGTCGCCAGGCCGATCATCCCCCGGTCGAGCGCGCGCAGGGCGTAGAAGGCGGCGATGCCGAAGTGGCCGCTGTGCGCGGCGGCGCAAGCGCCGATGCCGCAGGCGCGCGCCTTCTCGACGGCGAGGTCCATCGCCCGCGCCGCGACGACGTGCCCCATGCCGTGGTCGCCGTCGAGGAGCGCGACGGCCGGCCCCTCGCGCGTCACCCGGAGGCGCGGGCGGGGGTTGATGCCGCCGGCGCGCAGGCGCTCGACGTAGCCCGGCAGCAGGCGGACGCCGTGCGACGGCGCGCCGCGCAGGTCGGCCTCGACGATCGCGGCGGCGGCCAGCGCGGCGTCTGCGTCCGGCAGCCCCGCCGCCGC
>DASSSV010000555.1:0-9817 GCA_035708265.1 Thermomicrobiales bacterium
CGGGGGACCTGCGCCAGCAGCGCCGCGGCGGCGAGCACGGTCAGGGTGCCGTTGATCGCGAGCGCGCCCGGCGCGCCCAGCGCGGACCCCAGCAGCCCCATCTCGATGTTGCCGGCCGGCGCGGAGCCGACGCCGAGTACCCAGATACCGACCGCCCGGCCGCGGCGGTCGGGCGGGACCGCCAACTGGAGCAGCGTCTGCTGCAACAGGTCGAAGGCCCCCGCGCACAGGCCGGTCACCACGAGCACCGCGGCCGCCAGCGCCAGACTGCGCGCCGCGCTCAGCGCCAGGAGCGACAGGCCGTAGAGCACGAAGACCGACCCGAGCAGCGCCTCGCGGCGCACGCGGTCCGGGATCAGCGAGACCAGCAGGACGGCGATGGTGCCGCCGATCGCCGCGGCGGCGTTGAGCGTGCCGAGGCCCTCCGCCCCGGCGCGCAGGACGTCGTGGGCGATGATCGGCAGGGCGCTGCCGTAGGAGAAGGCGAGGATCTCGCAGGTGATGCCGACGACGCTCAGCGTCCGCACCGCCGGGTCGGCGACGAGGAGGCGCGCCGCCTCGCGCAGCCCCCGCCCGAACCCCGGCGGCGGCCCGGCCACGCGCGCGTGGCGCGGCACCCGCAGCGAGAGCAGCAGCGCCGCCGACGCGCAATAGGCCGCCGCGACCGCCAGGTAGCAGCGCGGCAGGCCGACACCCACGATCAGGGCGCCGGCCGCGACGGCGCCTAGCGCGACCGCCAGGCGCACGGCCAGGGCGTTGAGCGCGAGCGCCCGCTGCGCCGCCTCGGCCGCCACCGTGTCGAGGACGAGCGCCTGTCGGGCGGGGGTGTCGAAGACCTGCAGGCAGCCGGCCGCGAAGGCGATGCCCGTCACCTGCCATGGGCTGATCGCTCGCGCCTGCAGGATCCCGCCGACGGCGGCCATCACCAGGGCCGCCGCCCCGGCGACGACCAGGAGCTGCCGCCGTCGATCCGCGCGGTCGGCGAGCGTCCCGGCCGGCAGCCCGAGCAGGAGCGATGGGAGGGAGCGCGCCGCGAGGGCGAGGCCGACGGCGAGCGGGCCACCCCCGGCAGCGACCACGAGCCAGGCGGTCGTGGTGCGCTCCATGCCCTGCGCGCCGGCCGACGCCAGGCTGGCGCACCAGAGCCCGCGGAACGCGGCCGAGTGCCATGGGGGCCCAGAGCGCGCGGCCACGACAACGACCTCCCAACCGTCCGGGGGAACGGGGCGCCGCCCGCCCCGCCGGGCCCGGCGCGCCCCGGCCTGGGCCGCGCGAGGCGCGACCGCGCGGAGTATACCGCGCGCCGCCCGCGCGCCCGCCGGCCGCCACGCGGGGCGTGGCCGGCGGGTGCGACGCGCGAGCGCGCGGCGTGCTGACGGCGAAGGCCGGGCGGGCTGCGCAAGTGAACCGGGGGACGGCGGCTCACCCGACGCGCGGCGGCGTGTTCCCCGCGGCGGGCGGGGGCGGGCCGACGGCGACGAGGCCGTGCGTGGGAGCGGCCTCCCGGATCGCCGCCATCAGCGTCTCGCCCCGCACCACCAGCACGAAATCGGTGCCGTACAGGCCGACCAGGCGGTCGTCGGCGGCGACCAGCACGCGGTACGGTTGGCGGTCGAGCCACGTCCGGCCGCCCGGCGCGCCGGCGCGCGGCCGGATGTCGGCGGCCGATCGCAGGGCGTCCGGCCGGCGGGCCAGCAGCCAGCCGACGAAGGGCTGCTGGAATTCGATGAAGTACGCGGTGCGCGGGTCGGCCCAGCGCACCCCAGCCCGGCTGCGGGGCGGGATCGGGTCGGCGGGATCCCAGTTGAGCGGGTTGTCGCTGGTCCGGGCGAGCAGTTGGACGGCCTGCCCATCGACCACGGCGACGCCGTAGCGGATCGGCACCAGGACACCGGGCTGTGCCCGACGCACCTCGTCCTCGGTGTAACGGGGTATCTTGGGGAGGAGCATGTGCCCTTCTGTCGCCTCGTGCCCGAGCCGGTGCGCGCATCCTACCACGGAGACAGCGGTCCGCGTCGGAATCGCGTTTGCCGCGGGGCCGCCAGCGAGGGACGATGTCAGCCGCCGCGGCCGGCGCCCGGCGGCGTTCAGGCGGGCATGAACAGGACGAACTTGCCCGGCGCGCCGGCCTCGAACTGCCGGAACGCCTCGCCGGCCTGCTCGAGCGGGAAACGCCCGGTGATCAGCCGCCCGAGTGGCACCCGGCGCTCGACGATGAAGCGGGCGCACTCCTCGAGCAGCACCGTGCTGAAGGTCCACGAGCCGTAGAGGGTGAGCTGGCGGTGGATCAGATCGGGCGACGGGTCGAGCGTCACCGTGCCCCCCTCGCCGACGAAGCAGGCGCGCCCGAAGACCCGCGCGCTGCGGACCGCCTGGGCGCGCGCCGCCGCGCTGCCGGTGCAGTCGAGCGTCGCGTCGGCCCCCGCCCCGCCGGTCAGCGCGCGCACCGCCGCCACCGGGTCGGTCGCGGTCGCGTCCACGACCTCGGCGGCGCCGAGCGCGCGGGCGAGGGCGAGGCGGGCGGGCAGGCGGTCGACGGCGATCACCCGCGCCCCCATCGCCGCGCCGAGGAGCGTGGCGCTCAGGCCGACCGGCCCCTGCCCGTAGACCGCCAGGGTGTCGCGGCCGGAGACGTCCAGCCGGACGAGCGCGGCATAGGCCGTCCCGGTCCCGCAGGCGATGGCCGCGCCCTCCTCGAAGGACAGCGGCGCCGGCAGGGGGACCAGTGCGCGGGCGGGGACGACCAGGGCCTCCGCGTTCCCGCCGTGCTCCCCGAAACCGTAGACGCGGTGGCCGCCGCGCGCGCAGAGCTGCTCCCACCCGGCGCGGCAGTACCGGCACACGCCGCAGCCGGCGTAGTGGTAGACGATCACGCGGGTGCCGACCTCCGGGCCGGTGGCGCCCGGCCCCAGTGCCGCCACCTCGCCGCAGGGCTCGTGGCCGCCGATCCAGGGCGCCGCCCGCTCGCCGCGGTAGAGTCCCAGGTCGCTGCCGCAGAGGCCGGCGGCGCGGATCGCGACCACCGCCTCCCCCGGCCCCGGGGTCGGCGCGGGGAAGTCGCGGAGCGCCACCCGCCGCCCGCCGAGGAACACCATCCCGCGCATCGCCCCCTCCCAGCCGCTCCGAGCCGCGCCGGCGTCGCTCCGGCATGGTGCGGGGCGCGCGGGCGGCTGTCAAGGCCCTGGCCAGCACACCGCCACACCCGCGTGTACCTCGTCGCGCCGGGTCGACGTGACCGGGTGGAGCTCGCGAGGAGACATGGGGAGGGACGCGCGGCGTCGGGCCTGCGGCCGCAACGCGCTCGCGAAACCGGAATGAGGGGTAGACCTGGAGCAGCGGTCACCGGTCGCACGGTAGCGACCGGTCCCGCCCGGGTGGGTCACACGGGGAAGCGGCCGATCGCCCGCTCGTCATCCTCTCGCACCGCGGCGAGCGCCAATCGGGAGGAGATCTCCGGCGACCGTCGGCTGGCGCGGTCGGAGTAGGGTTGGACCAGCGCATCGTCGGTGCCCTGCTGCTTGAGCCAGGTGCAGCGGAAGTGGCGCAGCCGACGCCTCGAACGCACCGCGGGGGGCGACTCATCCGGCTACCGCGTAGAGCACCCCGAGCGCGATCAGCGCGACGGACAGCGCCACCGTCGAGCGCGGCGTCGGTGCGGGCGCGACCTTGTACACCAAGACGACCGCGGCGAGCACGACCATCCACGCCAGGTTGGCCATGCCGATGAGCACCGTCGCTCCCATCAGCCCTGCGGTACAGCCGAGGCAGCTCAGCCCATAGCGGGCTCCTGCCACGACTGCGCTGCGCATCACGTTGAACGGCAGCGGGCCGTGGAGCGCGCAGCGCTCGCGGCACAACCGCTCACTCGCCCGCTTTACGGGCGTCAAGGCGTAGAGGCCGGCGAGGGCGAGGGCCGCTCCGCCGATGAGCTCCTGGTGGGGCCACGGCATGCCGACGGCGGTGTAGAGCGCGTAGCACACGACGCCAAACGCCAGCCAGACACCGAGATAGGTCAGGCCGAGGACAACCGTGGCAGCCCGCCAGCCGCGCCGACGCTCCGCGTGCTGGGCGAACTCGAACACGAGCGGTAGCGCCGACGGGAGCATCATCGCCGCCATCATCACGGTCCAGCTCGCGACGAATGCGCCGAACGAGCCGAGCCCCATGCCCATGTCGCGCATCGAGCGTATCTGCACGACGGCGACGACCCACGCGAGGCCCGCGACGACGAGGAACGCCAGCGCGAGCAGGGCCGGCGCCGCGACCTCCTGCGGCGTATCGCCGTCGAGATAGAGGCGGCAGGCCGGACAGAAGCCGCGGCGCCGCGCCGGCCTAATGAGTCCGATCGCGGACAGCATCCGAGCGGGCGACATCAGTCGGGATATTCGTCGTGGCGCCGCAGCCAGCGGACCGATTGGCCGCCCTCGTCGCGCCCCTTCGGCACCAGGTCCATGTAATGGTAGGCGACGTTCAGCATATCGAGGCCGCGCGCATAGGTGGAGTACGTGTGATAGATCGAGTCCGCGTCGTGCAGGAAGACGCTGATACCTGGCATCTCCGTCACGGACACGCCCTCGAGCCGATAGTTGTACTCGGCTTTGCCCGCCTTCATCTCCTCGGGCGTGAATGACACGTGGTAGTCGAAGTTGAAGTCGCTGCCGGCCGACGAGTACCAGGGGAACGTCCAGCCCATCCGCTCCTTGTACGCGGCCAGCGCGGGATAGGGCGCCCGCGATACCGCCACCATGGTGATGTCGCGGTGGTTGAGATGGACGACGATGCCGTTGAAGTTGTCCATCCACCAGGAACACGTAAAGCACGCGGCGTCGGCGGTCCAGGGCGTGTGGGGGCCGGCGGTGTCTGGATTGAACATGGCGTGATAGACCACGAGCTGGCTGCGGCCGGCGAAGAGGTCGCGCAGCGGCACCTGCCCGCGCTCGCCCTCGAAGGTGTAGTCCTTCTCCACACGCTCCCACGGCAGCTCGCGGCGCTCGCGGCTCAACTGGTCGCGCAGGCGCGTGAACTCCTTTTCTTTGGCGAGGTGCTTCTTGCGCGCCGCCACCCATTCGCCGTGTGAGACCACCTTGTGCGCTACCACGCAAGCCCTCCTCACGTTCCCTGGCTGAGGTGCAACCGATCGGTCGCGGTATAGTTGCAGTATAGCCGGTTCGCCGCGTATGTGCAACCGGCGGGTTGCAGGGTCGTCCGGGAGGTCGCCGTGGAGGTCCCTGACTCGATCGAGCGCGAACTCATCTTGCCGGCGCCGCCGGCGCGCGTCTGGGCCGCGCTGACGCAGCCCGACCAGCTCAGCGCCTGGTTCGGGACGCGGGCGAGCATCGACCTGCGCCCGGGCGGCGAGGTCGTTTTTGCGTGGGACGGCCCGGATGGGCCACGCGGCGCCACCCATGGCGTGATCGAGGCGGTCGAGCCCCCGCATCGCCTGGCCTTCCGCTGGCAACCCAGCCCGGACACCGCGCAGACGACGCGCGTCGAGTTCACGCTCGAGCCCCATCCCGAAGGCACGCGGCTGCGCCTCGTCGAGTCGGGCTTCGCCGGCCTGCCACCCGCGCTCCGTCGCGGCTGCCACGAGAGCCATACACGCGGTTGGCGGCGTGAGCTTGGCGAACTGGCGCAGTATCTGGCGGTGCAGTGATGCGGGAGGCTCCCGACGCGGTCTTCGCCGCGCTTGCCGATCCGACCCGCCGCCGCGTGCTGCGCCTGGTGGCCGAGCGGGGGCCGACATCGGCGACGCTCCTCGAGCGCGAGCTGCCCGTGACGCGCCAGGCGATCGCGAAGCACCTGGTCGTGCTGCGCCGGGCCGGCCTCGTCACGCGCCAGCGCGCGGGGCCGGAAGTCCGCTACGCGCTGGCGCCGGAGCCGCTGGATGACGTCTCAGCATGGATTGCCGAGATTGGTGCGCGTTGGGACGAACGGCTGGCGCGGCTGCGTCAGGTCGTGCTCGACCGGGAGATCGAGGGAGCCTGAGCGGAACTCCGCGCGCCGTCGCCGGCGTATCCCGACCACCGCCGGCCTCTCCGTCGAGGTGCGGGAACTGCAGGCCGCGGCGGCGCAGCGGCCGGTGACCCGGAGGAGGCGTTCATGCCCCGGTGTCGCACCCGGCTCAACTCTCCCGGGCACACCGCTGTAGACGTGCTCGCGCCTACACGTTAGCCGCCTTGAAAACGACGGCATTCGGGATTCGGTGAGGGCAGACGACCCGCCCATCTCGGCCCTGGGTGAGACGACGTGTGACCAGGGGCACGGGAGCGCCGCGCTCGACGGGGAAACGCCCGGCGGCCGTCTCGTACTCGGCCCGGCCCGCGCCACGGCGCAGGAGGAGGACGAACGGGCGATCGGCCGCTTCCCCTATCTTGGCCGAGAAGTCCATCGGGCGTCACGCGGCTCGCGCATAGGTGTGGTGAAGGCCGCCCACGGCGGGGATGGCTTGCGCGCGACCGCCTGCCGCCGCGGACGCTGCGCGGTCCTCGGTGCCCACAGGGACCCGTTGCAGCAAGCCTTTGCGGGCGGTCGTGGTTGAAGTACCGGACGTACTCCCGCAGGGCGCGCCCCACGTGCGCCTCGCCCAGGACCAGGAGGTGATCGAGGCATTCCCGCCGCACGCTGCCGAGGAGCCGCTCGCAGCTGGCGTTCCGGCGGGGGGCGCGGTAGGCCGTCCGCAGCGCCGTGGTGCCGGTGGACGCGGCGGTGCGGGAGCAGGTCGGCCCGTACTTGCTGTCGTTATCGCGGAGCAGGTACGTGGGCCGCTCGCCGAACGGCGTCGCCTCGCGCAGCTGCTGGGCGACCCACGCATCGGTCGGGTGGCGGGTCACGCCGACGTGGACCACGCGGCGGGAGCCGGGGGCGATCGCGCAGCAGGCGTACACCGGCCGGAAGAGGAGGTCGGTCGCCGGCAGGACGTTACCGGCCCAGATGTCGGGGGCATGGTTGCGGCGGAACGTCGCCCAGGGCTGCCCGGCTCGACGGGCCGGGCGGGCCTCGCGCAGGGAGCGCCGGACCGTCGCCTGCGCGACGCGAATGTCGATCTTCAGGAGCTCCCCGCGGATGCGCTCCGCCCCCCACAGGCGGTTGGCCGCCGCCATCTCGCGGATCAGCGCGACCGTCTCGGCCGCGCGAGGCGGGCGGCGCGCCGGGGTGGTGGCCCGAGATCGCCGACGCCAGTGGCCGCGAAACCGTTGGCGATGCCAGCGCAGGAGCGTATCCGGCTGCACGATCAGCAGCGCCGACCGCCACGCGCGGACGCGACCGGCCAGGAGGACCAACAACGCGCGGTCGGTCGGACGGCAGCGCGGGTGCGTGACGCTGCGGCGGAGGATGGCGAGTTGGTGGCGCAGGAGCCCGCCCTCGGCCACCAGCGCCGGCTTGCTCCGCGCCAGATCGGCGGGGGCGCCGACGGCCAGGGGCGCGACATCCGGGCGCGTGGCGGCCATTATCCGACGACAGAGACGTTGCAAAGCGGCGCGGCCGATCATGATCAGACGGTGGAGCAAGCGGGCAGGCATCGTTGGCTCCTCCTTCACGTACAGCGCTCTCTGGAGGCGGAGGAGAGCGTACCGCGGTCTCGCGCCGCGGCTCTGGCCTGGCGGGACCATGAGCGTCCCTCGCGCCAAGGCGCCGACTCGGCGGTCCGGATGGACTTCTCGGCTAGGACAGGTCGTCGACCCCGAGCGGCGGCCGGTGGGCGTGGTCGAGGCGGTCCACGGCGACGGCTTCGACGTGCGCGACCTACACCTGACGCGCGCCGACGTGGCGGCGGTGGCCGGCGACCGGGTGCGGCTGCGCGACAGCGAGCGGGTGCGCGTCATCGCGCGCCGCCTCGAGGTCGAGGCCGCGCTGACGGGCGACGCCCCGCCGAACAGCGGGTTCGCCGGGGCCGAGGCGCCGCCCCGACGTAACCCGCGACCGCGCGACATGGGAGCAGGGAGAAGGTCTGGCGTAGTGCTGGTGCGCAATCGGCAGCGTGACCGGGTCGTGCCTGCCGAGCTAGCGACCGCGACCTCGCCGTCCCGATGGCCGGGGCTGAGCGCGGCCCGCCGCGCGCTGTCCTCGCCGACGAGGCGTATGCCTGCGTCGTCCGGGGGCGGCCCGTCCCCGCGCGACGCGCGGGTGGACAGGTTCGCCGCGGATGCCGTGCCGATGGAGCGGCCGGTGTCCGCCCGCCGCGTCCCGCGCCCGCCGCGTCCCGCCCGGGTGGCGCAGTGTAGCACGGCGTGGCGGGATGCGCGCGGGCCTGGCGACCCGCCCACAGTCAGCGACCCGGCACCGGCGGCGAGAACCCAGCGCCGGGTCGCGTCCCTCCTGACGGGGGACCGACCACCCGCCGCCCCCGTGGCGAGCGGGGAAGGTAGGCACCGGGCCGGGGGCGCGGGGCGGCGGGCGCCCCGGCGGCGGCGTGGAGATCACGGCGCAGGCCGCTCCCGGGTAGCCGGTATCCATGGCGGCATCGCCAGCCGTCCGTCGCGTCGTCGCCAGCCTACTCCCTCGTGCGCCGACCGCTCAAGGGGAGTCCTCCCCAGAGCGAAGGGAGAACTCCCCAGGGTGCGGCGAGGGGCCGGTGGGCCCCGAAGATCGCGCAGGCTACCGGCCGCGCGCCCGGCGCGCGGCGTCCGGGGCGGCCAGGAGCTGCGCGGCGATCGCCGACGCGGCCGTCCAGCCGACCAGCACCGCCAGTCGCAGCGTGCGCGCCATGGCCGCGGTCGAGACGAAGCCGCCGAAGAAGAGGGCGAGCTGCAGCGTCGCGCTCGCCAGGCAGTAGGCCGCCCACCACCATTCCCGTCGCGCCAGGAAGCGCCGGGCGAAGACCGCCAGCGCCGCGGTCAGGGCCAGGAAGGTCACCAGGGCGCCGAGGGCGTGGACGGCGCCGTGCCAGGAGGGCTGCGTCGCCGCGGCGACGTCGGGCGGGAACCCCGCGGCCGGGTCGGTGCGGCAGACGCCGACCACGACGAGCCCGAGACCGTAGATGCCGATCAGCAGCGGCCCCCAGGTGCCGGCCCGGCCGGGGTGCAGCCGTCGCCACAGCCCCGCGGCGTAGAGCAGGTTGAGCGCACCGACCAGCGCGAAGTTGGCGACCTGCACCCAGCCCCAGGCGCCGAGCGCCAGGAGGCTGAGCGGCTGGGTCCGCGGGTCGACGCCGGGGCGGGTGTAGTCCTGCACGAGCACGACGAGGACGAAGAGCGGGCCGGCAACGGCCCCGCAGCGCAGCAGCGCCCGCGTGAGCGCCGTCGGCGGGGGCGGCCCGCTCGGGTCATTGTATGCGCGCGCCGACGCGATCGGTTCGATCATCGCCGCCACCGCCCGTTCGCCCCGATCCACGCCGCGGTCGTCTCGCGTCACAGTCGTCCGCATGGCCCCGCTCCTTTCGCTCCGTACCGCCCCGCGCTGCGATACGCCCAGGGTAGCGCGGGGGTGCGAGAGAACTATCAACGGGCTGTGACAAAACGGTGTCGCGCGGACCGGCCACGCCGGCCCGGCCAGTCCACCGCCTGGGCCGGCAACGCGAGTTGAGGGAGGCATCGGGATCGGCGGTGCTGTGGGGCTACCCTTGCGCTGAGGTTAGCCCGCGTTCGCGGACGGCGTCCCGCGAGGCAGCGGGACAGGGCAACCACCCTACGCCCTCCTCGACGGTGACGGGCGCTTGGTGGTCGCGGGCCGCGCGCCGGCGCCGGCGGTGGGACCGGGCCCCGATCCACGCGGAGGTGGCCGCCCGCGCCGCCGCCCGGCTCGGCCAGACCTGGCCGTCGGCGCGCTCGGCCGTGAGCGCGGCGGAGCGGCGCGCCGCCACGGCCTTGTCCGGGCGGTC
>DASSSV010000556.1:0-5614 GCA_035708265.1 Thermomicrobiales bacterium
CGCACGACCCCAATCGCATCTCCATCCTCGGCTTCGTGCGGGGCATCGGGCAGTGGTTCGAGAGGCAGGTGTCGCCCCGATGACCCGCTACCGCCTGACGTTCCCCGAACCGCAGTATGACGGAGTGCGGGGCCATCTCCTCCAGGGCGCGCGGGAGGAGGTCGCCCTCCTGTTCGCCCACGAGATGACAACCGCCGAGACAACCGGGCTGATCGTGCGCCGCTGGGAGCCGGTGCCGCCGGCGATGCTCCTGCGGCAAGACGAAGACGCGTTCGTTGTCGATAGTCAGTTCATCGTCAGCCGGGTGAAGCAGGCGCGCGGGCGGGGCGAATCGATCCTCCTGGCCCACAGCCACCCTGGCGAGCGCGCCGCGCCGCGCTTCTCCCGCGCCGACGATCGGGGTGAGGACGACCTGTACCCGCTGCTCCAAGTGCGGATACCGGGGCGCATCCACGGGGCGGTCGTCATGTCTCCTGGTGGCCAGGCGGCGCGGTTGCGCCTGCCGGACGGCACGCGCGTCCCCGTCGAAGAGGTAAGAGTCGTCGGCCGGCGCGTGCAACGTTGCTTTGGGTCATCGCGCGACGAGCAGGGGGGCATAGACGAAGCTCGGGCGCGACAGCGGCTAATCTGGGGGGCGCGCGGGCAGGGGATGTTGCGGGATGCGACCGCCGGCATTGTCGGGGCCGGCGGGACCGGGTCGGTCGTCGCGCAGCAGCTCATCCACCTCGGCATCGGGAGGATCATCGCCATCGATCCCCAGGTGGTCGCGGAGAGTAACGTCTCGCGGATCGTCGGGGTGCGGCGCGAGGATATCGATGTCACGCCGAAGGTGGCGATCGTCGCGCGCACCGCCCGAGCCGTCGACCCCGACATCGACGTGCGGCCGATCCGCGGCGACGTGACGCAACCTGAGGTGCTGAGCGCGCTGAAGGCCGCGGACGTCCTCTTCGTCTGCACCGATTCGCATCACAGCCGCGCAGTCGTCAATGCACTGGCGGTGCAGTACGCGATCCCGCTGGTCGATCTGGGCTTCCTGATCGACGTCGAGCCGGAGACGCACAAAGTCATCTCGGCGGTCGGCGAGGTGCGCATCGTCGTGCCCGGCGGCTACTGCCTGTCCTGCGCCGGCGTGCTCGACGCCGACCGCATCAAGGCGGAGAAGGCTTCGCCCGAGGAACGGGCGGCCAACCCGGGGTACTTCACGCGCCTCGACGTGGACGACCCCGCGGTGATCACCCTCAACTCGACGATCGCCTCGCTCGCCGTCACCGTCGGGGGCGACATGCTCGTCCCGACGATGCGGCCGGTCAGCGCGCTGGACAGCTACCGCTACAACGCGGTCAAGGGCCTCGTCGCCAACGTGCAGAAGCACCGCCAGCCCGCCTGTGGCATCTGCGGAGACGAAGGGCGGGCGGCCATGGGCGCGACCCTACCCTTACCGCGATGAGCCTGCGGAGCTGGTTTGCGGCGGTATGGAAGCGCTTCTTCCCTCCGCGCCGCCAGTCGGCGTTCACGCGCGTCATCATCGCCGAGTCGGGAAGACGCAGCCAACCCGCCGTTGCGCCTGGCGAGGCGCTGCTCATTCGGAGCGGCGCGCGGGACAAGTGGCTCAGGTTCGCCTGCCCGGATCGCTGCGGCGCGATGATCATGCTCGACCTCAGCCCTACCCGACGTCCACACTGGTCGATCGAGCTGAGCGACGAAGGCAAGCTCTCCGTATTTCCTTCGGTGGTGAATAGAGAATGCGGCGCTCACTTCGTTGTTCGCGAGGGCCGCATCGTCTGGTTGCAGTAAAATCGTTCGGCTCCTCTACTGACAAACAAACGATGGGATGCCGACAACCCCGCAAGGCCGTCGGCATCCCATCGTTCAGGACCGCTCGTGTGCCCAGCGCCTCGCATCGCCGCGCCGGCGAACTCACCGCCCGGCCCCCGAGTGGGCCACTCGGCTCGCCGCCGGTGCCCCGTCCGTCGCCCCCTGTTGGGGGAGTTCCGTGCCGGGAGCACCCGCGCGCTCCTGATGTACGTACACTACGATGGGCCGCTCCGCTTGTCAATCCCCTGTGACCGCCGATTTCGCGAGGCGGCGCGCTCCCCGCTCGCGGGCCGCGCGGTACTCCCGCGCGTTGGCGAGGCAGTCGTTGAGATACGCGATACCGCCATAATACGCCCGCTCGGCGACCCGGGCGCGCGCCTGGGCTTCGCTCACCTTGCCCTCGCATGAAGTAGCGCGCCCACTCCTTGTCGGTCGCGTACTCGTCGTATTGGAACATCACCCTGGCCTGCCCGGCGGTCCACTCACGTCGCCCCACTCGTTCGCAGAACGCCGCATCCGCGACCGCACCCCCTTGCCGACAGTCGCGACGTCGGCGTGCGGCCGGCGCGGGGGCCGTCGAGGAGTACGAACTTCCCATTGTCCCCGCCGGTTACGCCGTCTACACTGGGGCGCAGGCGCCCGGGGGTGGCGCGTGGAGGCACCATGGCACACGTCCCGCGACCCCGCCTGGCCGCCCGCTGGGCCGACCTGTCGCTGCGCGGCAAGGGGCTGGTGGTGATCGCCATCCCCCTCATCCCCCTGCTCGGGCTGCTCGCGCTGGTGGCCTACCCGCTGGTGCGGCCGCAGGAGTCCAGCGCCACCGCCCTGGTCGCGCACACCCTCGAGGTGCGCGCCGCGCTCAGCGACGTCACCATCCAGCTGCTGGACGCCGAGACGGGGGTGCGCGGCTACCTCCTCACCGGGCAGGCGGCGGACCTCGCGCCCTACGACCAGGCGCGCGCGGCCCTGCCCGCCAGCCTGGCGCGCGTGGCGGGGCTGGTCCAGGACAACCCGGCGCAGGGCGCGCGGCTGCAACGCGTCGAGGCGCTCACCGCGCGGCGACTCGAGCTGCTCGCCGCGCTGCGCGC
This sequence comes from Thermomicrobiales bacterium, assembly GCA_035708265.1. Taxonomy (GTDB): domain Bacteria; phylum Chloroflexota; class Chloroflexia; order Thermomicrobiales; family CADCWN01; genus DASSSV01. The sequence continues at coordinate 2,904 of DASSSV010000556.1, forward strand.
GGGCGCGGAGCCGCGCGCCGCGTACCTGGCCGAGGGCCAGGCGACGATGGACGCGCTCCGCACCGAGCTGGGGGCCATGCAGGCGGAGGAGGACCGCCTGCTCGCCGCGCGGACGGCCCAGGCGGCCGTCGAGCGCCAGCGGGGGCTCCTCATCCTCGCGGCCATCTTGCTGGCCGGGGTGCTGGGCGGGGTGGCGGCCACCCTGCTCTTCACGGCGAGCGTGGTCCGCCGGATCCAGCGCCTCGCCGCCATCGCCGACCGGGTGACCGCCGGCCAGGCCCCGCCGCCGCTGCCGGGCGGCGCCGACGAGATCGGCCGGCTCGGGCGGCGCCTGGCGGAGGCGGGCGGGCTGCTGGCCGCGCGCGAACGCGAGCTGCGCGCGGCCAACGCGCGCCTGGAGGAGCGGGTGCGGGCCCGGACGGCCGACTTGCGGGAGCAGGCCGCGACCCTGGCCCGCCAGTCGACCGCGCTCGCCACGGCGAACCGGGCGCTGACGCAGCGCAACGAGGAGAACGAGCTGTTCGTCTACAGCGTCTCGCACGACCTGCGCGCGCCGCTGGTCAATCTCGAGGGGTTCAGCCAGGAGCTGGCCCTGGTCGGCGAGGACCTGCGCGCCCTGCTGGCCGCCGAGGGTGTCCCCCCCGCGACCCGCCAGCGCGGGCTGGCCCTCGTGGACGAGGACATGGCCACCGCCATCCGCTTCATCCAGGCGGGGGTCGCCCGGCTGAGCACCATCATCGACGCCCTGCTGCGGCTGTCCCGGGCGGGGCGGGTCGAGTACCAGTGGCAGTGCGTGGACCTGAACCGGCTCCTGGCCCGCCTGGTCGACTCGCTCCGGGACACGATCGCCGCGCGGGGCGCGACGGTGACCGTCGCGCCGCTGCCGCCGGCCTGGGGCGACCCGACCGCGCTGGAGCAGCTCTTCGCCAACCTGCTCGACAACGCGCTGCGCTACCTCGATCCAGCGCGGCCGGGGGCGATCGCCGTGGGCCACCTGCCGGCGGCGGACGGGGCCGCCGAACCCGGCGGCCCCACCTACTTCGTCCGCGACAACGGCCTGGGCATCCCCGCGCACGCCCGGGCGACGATCTTCCAGGTCTTCCGGCGGGTCCACCCGGAGGTCGCCGGCGGCGAGGGGCTCGGCCTGGCCCTGGTCCACCGCATCGTCGCGCGGCACGGCGGCGCGATCCGGGTCGAGTCGACCGAGGGGGTCGGGACCGCGTTCCTCATCGCCTTGCCGGCGCGCCCGCCGGCGCCGGGTGGCGGCCCGGCCGCGCCGCCCGAGAGACCAGCCGAAGGGGGGGACGACGATGGCGAGTGAGCCGCTCGTGATCTTGCTGGCGGAGGACGACGCCGGGCACGCGACCCTGGTGCGGCGCAACCTCGCGCGCGCCGGGATCACCAACGAGATCGCCCACGTCGCGGACGGGCAGGCCGCGCTCGACTTCGCCCGCCGCGAGGGCGCGTATGCCGGCCGGGCGCCGCACGGCCCGCTCTTGCTGCTGCTCGACATCAATATGCCGCGCCTCGATGGCGTCGAGGCGCTGCGCCAGCTGAAGGCCGACGACGCGACCAGGCGGATCCCGGTGATCATGCTGACCACCACCGACGACCCGCGCGAGGTGGCGCGCTGCTACGAGCTCGGCTGCGGCATCTACATCACCAAGCCGGTCGAGTATGAGCGCTTCGTCGCCGCGATCCGCCAGTTGGGCCTCTTCCTGCAGGTGGTCCAGCTGCCGCCCGAGCGCGGCGCGAGGGGTGAGCGATGACCGCCCCCTACGCCGCCGACCCGGCCACCATCCTCGTCGTCGAGGACGACGAAGCCATCGCCGCGCTGGAGCAGCGCCGCCTGGCGCGCGCCGGCTACCGGGTGGCCACGGCCGCGACCGCCGCGGCCGCGCTGGCGCGCCTGGCCCGGGGCGACATCGCGCTGATCGTGCTGGACTACGTGCTGCCCGGCGGCATCACGGGCCTGGCGTTCTACGCCGACCTGCGGGCGGCGGGCCACGCCCTGCCGGTGATCATGGTGACCGGCCAGAGCAACGAAGCCACGGTGATCCAGGCGCTGCGGCTGGGCATCGACGATTTCATCACCAAGTCGCGGGAGTACCTCGACTACCTGCCGGAGGCGGTCGCGCGGGTGCTGACGCAGGTGCGCACCGCGCGGCGCCTGGCCGAGAGCGAGCAGCGCTTCCGCGCGCTGGTGCAGCACATAGCGGACGGCATCCTCGTCGTCGACGCGGCGGGGCGCGTCGCGTACGCCAGCCCGGCGGTCGCCGACATCCTCGGCGTGGCGCTGGCGGACCTGCCGGACACGCTGGGGCCCGCCCTGCTCCACCCCGACGAGCTGGCCCCGACCCAGCGGCAGCTCGCGACGCTGCGGGCGACGCCGGGGGCGACCGCGCGGACCACGCTGCGGCTGCGGCACCGGGACGGCAGCTGGCGGCACGTCGAGGCCACGCTCACCAACCTGCTCGCCGAGCCGGGCGTCGGTGGCCTCGTCTGCACCCTCCACGACGTCACCGCCCGCAGCGCGCTGGAGGCGCAGTTGGCGCATCAGGCCTTCCACGACGCGCTGACCGGCCTGCCGAACCGGGCGCTCTTCACCGACCGGCTGGCGCACGCCCTGGCGCGGGCGGCGCGGCACGGCGAGACGCTCGCCGTGCTCTTCTGCGACCTCGACCGCTTCAAGGTCGTCAACGACTCCCTCG
>DASSSV010000557.1:0-3504 GCA_035708265.1 Thermomicrobiales bacterium
CGCTGGAGCGGGAGGTGGCCGCCTGGGTGCGGGCGCGGAATCAGGCCGCCGCGGCCATCGACTGGCGCTTCACCACCGCCGACGCGCGCATCAAGCTCAAGCGCCTCTACCCGGCTCATGACGAATGACAGAGCACTAGGTTTTTTTGGCGGCGGCCTGCGCCGCCGGGCGCAGGCCCACCCCGCCTGGCTCCTCGGCTTCGAGGACGAGGTGTGGTGGAGCCGCCTGGCGCCCCCCGCTCTGCGCGCCCGGGCGGAGGGGGACCGGCCGCTGCGGCCGGTCGAGCGGGCGGTCGCGAAGGACGCCCCCGACCAGAAGGCGCTGGCCTGCTACGGCTTGCTGCTGCCCGCGCGCGACGAGGTCAGGCTGCGCTTCCTCGACGGCCGGCCGGTCAGCGCGGTGACGCCCGTGTTCCCGGAGTGGTGCCGCCAGGAGGCCGCCGCGCGGGGCAAGGCGGCGCTGCTGCTGGTCTGGGACAACGCCTCCTGGCACGTCAGCCAAGCGGTCCGCGGCTGGATCCGCGACCACAACCGGCGAGGCAAGGCCAGCGGCGAGGGCGTGCGCCCGGTCGTGTGCCCGCCGCCGATCAAGAGCCCCTGGCTCAACCCGATCGAGCCCAAGTGGGTGCACACCAAGCGCCAGGTCGTCGAGCCCGACCGGCTGCTGCCGGCGCGCGAGCTGGCCGCTCGGGGCTGCAAGGCGCTGGACTGTGTCTATCACGACCACATCCCGATCCCCGAAAAGGCGGCCTGATCGTGCACTAGCCGCGCCAGCCATCGCATCGCGCGCCTCCACCCCCATCGCCGTGCCGGGCACCTGTCGCCCTGGCACGTTTGCCGACGCGCGGGGCATCGAGTGTGCCGCGGCACGGCCGGCGTCACGACGACTGGCGCGCTCTGCGCCGACGACCGCCGGCTCGCTTGGCTGGCGGTCAACCGGGTCGAGCGCCCGACCGGCCGCGGCGTCGTCACGCGCTCCTTCGCCGGGGCGACGCCCGCCCCGCGCTAGTGGCCCCGAGGGGCGAGCCAGCCCCTGCGCCCCGCGCCTACTCCTCGCGGCTCGGCCGCGCGCGGTGGCGGGACCCGGCGCGGCGAAACGCCGCCGCCGCCCGGCCGTAGAGGGGGTAACACCGGGCGGGCTGGCGCGGGGGCGCGGCGTCCCACGGCGGCGGGCCGACCGGGAGCCGAGGAGGGCGCGATGATCCTGGTGCGCAACATCTTCCGCTGCCAGTACGGCAAAGCGGGCGAGGTGGCCCGCGTCCTGGCGGAGACCCGCGCGGTGTGGGACCGCGCGGGCGGCGCGCGGCTCTTGACCGACTTGAGCGGCCCCTTCGACACGGTGGTGGTGGAGGAGACGACGACGAGCCTGGACGAGTATCAGCGCCGGCTGCAGGAGGAGTTCGCCGACCCGCGCATCGGCGAGGTCTTCGGGCGGCTGGCCGGGCTGATCGCGTCGGGCTCGCGCGAGTACTTCACCATCGAGGCGGCAGGCTGAGGCCGGGGCGTCGTGCGGCGCCCTTTCGCCGGCGCGTCGTCGATCCGGGCACCGTGCTAGACTGCGTCGCGGTCGACGTGGTGCGCGGAAAGGGACGGGCGACGATGGGCGCGACGCTGACGCTGCGGGACGAGATCGGCGAGTGGGAGCCGGAGCTGATCGCCACCCGGCGCGACCTCCACATGCACCCCGAACTCGGGCTGGAGGAGGTGCGCACGAGCGGCGTCGTGGTCGAGCGGCTGCGCCGGCTCGGCTACGACGAGGTGCAGACCGGCCTGGCGGTCACCGGCGTCAAGGCGGTGCTGCGCGGCGGCCGGCCGGGGCCGACTCTCCTCTTGCGCGCCGACATGGACGCCCTGCCGCTCGCGGAGGAGAACGACGTCCCCTACCGGTCGGAGACGCCGGGCGTGATGCACGCCTGCGGCCACGACGCGCACACCGCGATCCTCCTCGCCGCCGCGCGCGTGCTCATGCGCCGCCGCGCCGACCTCCCCGGCACGGTCGTCCTGTGTTTCCAGCCGGCTGAGGAGGGCCGCGGCGGCGCCCGGCGCATGATCGCCGACGGCGTGCTGGAGCACCCGACGGTCGACGCCGCGCTCGGCCTCCACGTTGTCCAGGACCTGCCGCTCGGTACGATCGCCTGCCGCCCCGGCCCGGTGCTGGCCGGCGCCGACCGGTTCCAGGTGGCGATCCGGGGGCAGGGCGGGCACGCCGCGCTGCCGCACACCACGGTCGACGCCCTGCTGGTCGCGGTCGCGCTCGTCGGCGCCTTGCAGACGCTAGTCAGCCGCGAGGTCGACCCGCTCCACCCCGCCGTCGTCACCGTCGGCAACCTCCACGCGGGCGGCACCGCGGCGAACATCATCGCCGACACCGCCACCTTCGCCGGGACGGTGCGCTGGTTCGACCGGCCGGCCGGCGACCTCCTGGCGCGGCGGCTGCCCGCCCTGCTCGAAGGGCAGGCGGCGTCGCTGCGCGCGACCGCGACGGTGGAGTACCGCCGCGGCGTCCCGCCGACCGTGAACGACCTGGCGCTAGCGGCGGTGGTTGGCGAGGTGGCGGCGGGTATCGTCGGCGCCGAGAATGTGCTGCCGGACGTGCGCCTGATGGCGGCGGAGGACTTCTCCGAGTTCACCCGGCGGGTGCCCGCGGCCTTCGCCTTCGTCGGCTCGCGGGACGAGGCGAGCGGCAAGGTCTGGGGGCACCACCACCCCAAGTTCGACATCGACGAGCGTTGCCTGGCGCTCGGGGCGGAGCTGCTGGTCGCGAGCGCGCTGCGCTACCTGGAGACGCACACCGGCTAGCGCGGCCGGTATCACTCTGCCCCAACCGCGCCCGCTTGGCGCGCCGGGGCTCGCCTGCTAGCATGGGACCATCGCGGCCCGCACAGGCGCGGCGACGGTCGCCGCGCCGGCCATGCCGGCGTGACCGCCTCGGGGGTCCTGCATGGGCGCCTACTGGATCGCGCTGCGCCGCGCCCCGCGCGCCCTGCGCCTCTTCCTCGTCTTCACCTTCCTCGCTAACGCCGGCCTCGGCGTCTACCAGCTCCTCTACCCCCTCTACCTCGTGCGGCTCGGCTACCGCGACGACGTCGTCGGCGCCGTCAGCGCCGCGACGATGGTCGCGGTGGCCGCGGGCGCGCTGGCCCTCGGCCCGCTCCTGCGGCGCCACGGCGCCTGGCGCTGCCTCTGCGTCGGCGCCGCCCTCCTCGCGGTCGCCGCGGCCGGCCAGGCCCTCGCCCGCCCCCTGCCGCTGCTGCTGGCCGCGGCCGCGCTCGCCGGGCTGGGCCAGGCCGGGATCCTGGTGCCGACGATGCCCTTCCTCCTGCCCCACACGTCCGAGGAGGGGCGCACCGAGACCGTGGCGGCCACCTACGCGCTCCTGTCGGCCGCGCTGATGCTCGGCGCGCTCGTCGGCGGCCACCTCCCCGCGCTGCTCGGCGCCGACGTCGCGCCCGGCGCGGCGGCCCCCTACCGCGCCACGCTGCTGGTCGGGGTGGCGCTGATCGCG
>DASSSV010000558.1:0-2776 GCA_035708265.1 Thermomicrobiales bacterium
TTCTTCGCCGGCCTGCGGACCCGCACCGCCGAGGTGCAGTCCCGCTGCCGTCGCAAGTTGCAAGCGCTGGCCGACACCATCCCGTCGCCCGTGTCCCACCCGGAACCCCTCCATGTAGATCCCATCAGCGCTTCAGTTTAGTCCGCGGAGGCGGACTTCGTGGCGAGCGCGAGCGAGCCCCTAGCGGGGATTTCAATCCCCGGCGCGGTCGCCGGCGCGCCGACTTCCGTGACATGGAACATGCAACAGCCCGCCCCGCCCGCGAAGCCGACCATCGCGACCGATCTGCCCGCCTTGCGCCTCGTCGCGCTCGGCCCCGACGACGCCGACGCCTACTACGCGCTGGTGGACCGGAACCGCGGCCACCTGACCCAACACGGCGACTACACCGAACTGGGACGAGCGACGCCGGCCTCGATCCTCGAAGAACTGCGTAACCCGCAGAGCGGCAGCGCGCGATTCGGCATCTGGCTGGACGACGCGCTCATCGGCCGGGCGGATCTCTCCCCGCGCGTGCCGGGGCACCACGTCATCGGCTACTGGCTCGGCGGTGAATACACCGGCCGGGGTTACGCGACGCGCGCCTGCGCGGCGCTCATCCGCTACGGCCGCGACGCCCTCGGGGCGACGGCGATCTCCGCGGGCGTGACGAAAGGCAACGCGGCCAGCGAAGCCCTGCTCGGTCGTCTCGGGTTTCAGGCGATCGAGGACAGGGGGGCGTATACCCTGTTCAAGTTGTCGCTACAGCAATCGTGAGCCGACGACACCGGCGCGACACCATGAAAGGGAAAGACGGGCAGGTGCTCACCGAGGAGGCAATCGAGGCGCTGGCGCGCGAGGCCGAGGCGGGGTACGACCCGGCAACCCTCCGCCCGCGTCGTGTCGGCCGGCCGCCATTGGGCGGGCAACCCTCCCGGCGCGTCCAGTTCCGCGTGGATGCCGCCACCTATGCGATACTCCAGGAGCGGGCGCAGACCGAGCGGCGGGAGATCAGCGAGATCGTCCGCGCCGCGCTGGAGCGATACCTCAGCGGCGAACCCGCGGAACGCTGAGGCCGCGCTTCCACGGCAGGCGCACCCGCGCAGGCGCAGAGTTGAGCGAGGAGGTCCGCCATGAGCGACGACGACACCGCCGCGACGCCGCAGGCGTCGGGCGCGGGCGGCACAGCGGGAGCGGGGGCGAAGCCGCGCGCTGCGCGCGGCGGGCTGCCGCCCGAGTGGGCGCCGCCCGAGCGGATTAGCTGGTTCCCGATCCCCGCCGAGGAGGACCTGGACCCGCGCGTGGCCGACCTGGCGCGGCGACAGCGCGAGGTGCTGGGCGGGCCGAACAACGTCGTGCGCGTCCACGCCTGGCGGCCCGAGGCGATGCTGCGCTGGCTCGACTTCTACGAGTACATCAGCAAGGGGCCGTCCGGCCTCAGCCGCGCCGAGCGCGAGATGATCGGGGTGGTCGTCTCCGCCGAGAACCGCTGCATCTTTTGACTGACCAACCACGGCGCCGAGTTGCGGCGCCTCACCGGCGACCCGGTCCTGGCCGAGCGGATCGTGCTCGACTACCGCCGCGCCGGGCTCGACCCGCGCACGCGCGCGATGCTCGACTACGCGATCAAGATCACGCGCAACTCGGTCGATTGCACCGAGGAGGACATCGCGAAATTGCGCGCCCACGGCTTCAGCACCGAGGACGTCTACGACATCATCAGCGTCGCGGCGATCTACAACTACAACAACCGCGTCGCCAACGCCGCCGGCTACATCCCCGACCGCGCCTTCCACGGCGCCTTCCGCCAGGAGCCGGAGGCGAAGCCGAAATCCTGAGCCGGGCGCCACCGACGACCACCCGGCGGGAGTGGCGGGCTAGATGGCCCGCCGCTCGCTATTCTGCGTCGTCCAGATCGGCGAAGGTGTCGATGAAGTAACCGTCGCCAGACCAGGTGCCGTTCTCCTTCTTCTGGTAGATCGACTCGATCGTCGTCGCGGGTGGGCCGAGGCGCTTCTCAATTGCCGCAATAGCTTCTTCCATGGTCGCGCCCTCGCAGAGAGCATCGATTGGTTCCCAATAGTCCGACACATAGAGCGCGCTGGGGGATCCGAAGATTCGGGCGAGTTTGTGGCAGACGCGCCGAATTGCGACTCGCAGGGGTGGATCGATGAGGAAAGCTCCCCAACGTGCCGCGCTTGACACAGTCAAAGACCGTCGGTGAATGTGCAGATGTACGTTTTCTGGACCATCCAAGTCTATCCAGCCGTATTCCGCCAGGTAATCTGCTACGCTCAGCGGACGCGGTTCCTTTACGACCCATTGCTCGTCGGCCATCATTGGCGCGGCGGGCCGTTCGGAGGGGTATGTCCGCGCTAAGTCGACGCTTCGCGCGTTCTCCACAGCCACCAGATGCTGGATGGCAATGGCCAGCCCCGGCGAGCGCGTCGGGGCGAGCATTTCCGGCAGCACGGTGAGGAGACTGTCGTCGAGGGGCAGGTGATGCGCAAGTATCGCCACGAAGTTCTGGCCCATAACCCCGTCCTTGCAATCGCCTTACCTGTAGAGAGCCATTGTACCAGTTAGGCGCGTCTCGGCGGATGCCGTACAATGGCCGCGACAGCGATTCGTGAAGTCGGCCCATGTGTACGCGAACCCGGTTTGCTGGAGGGACCATGGCGACGATCGATTTCCGCAGCGACACCGTGACCCTGCCCTCGCCCGAGATGATGGCCGCGATCGCCGCGGCGCCGCTCGGCGACGACGTCTACGGCGAGGACCCGACCGTCCGCGCGCT
>DASSSV010000559.1:0-4764 GCA_035708265.1 Thermomicrobiales bacterium
CGTGTGCAGCTCGTCGATGAAGAGGATGATCTGGCCCTCGCTCTCGGTCACTTCCTTGAGCACGGCCTTCAGGCGCTCCTCGAACTCGCCGCGGAACTTGGCTCCCGCGACGAGCGCGCCGAGGTCGAGCGCGACGATGCGTTTGTCCTGCAGCCCCTCGGGCACGTCGCCGCGCACGATGCGCTGCGCCAGCCCTTCGGCGATCGCCGTCTTGCCGACGCCCGGCTCGCCGATCAGGACCGGGTTGTTCTTGGTGCGGCGGGAGAGGACCTGGATGACGCGGCGGATCTCCTCGTCGCGGCCGATCACCGGGTCGAGCTTGCCGCGCCGGGCCAGCTCGGTCAGGTCGCGGCCGTACTTCTCCAGGGCCTGGTACTTCCCCTCGGGGTTCTGGTCGGTCACGCGCTGGTTCCCCCGGATCTCCGACAGCGCCTCCAGCACGCGCTCGCGCGTCAGGCCGTTGTCGCGCAGGATGCGCGCGACGGCGCCGCCCTGCGGGGCCGCGGCGATGAGGCCGAGCAGCAGGTGCTCGGTGCTGACGTACTCGTCTTTGAAGTTCGCGGCTTCCTCTTCGGCCTGCTGCAAGGCCGCGCGCAGCCCATTCCCCAGCGTCGGCTGCGCGACGTACTGGAGCTTCGGCGCCGCGTCGAGCGCGCCCTCGACCTCGCGCAGCAGCGCGCGCGGGTCGCGCCCCAACTTCAGCACGACCTGTGGCACGATGCCGTCGGTCTGCGCCAGCAGGGCCCACAGGAGCTGCTCGAGGTCGAGCTGGGCGTTGTTGCGCCGCGTCGTCTCGTTCTGCGCCGCGACGAGCGCCTCCTGGGCCTTCTCGGTGAATCGGTTCGGGTTCATGTTCGGCTCTTCCTCTGTGGCGAGTTGCTGGTTGTTAGTTCGTAGTTGATAGTGGCCGGGCTCGCCCTCTATCAACTAACAACTAACAACTCTCAACCCCTACTGCCGTCTGCCGTCCGCCGCCTCTCGCCCGGCCGGCCCAGGTGCGCCAGCAGCTCCTCGATCTCGCGCTCGCAGCGCGCCGCGGCCTCCTCGACCGAGCCGGCGTTGTCGATCTGGGCGCGGAGCCGCTGCAACCGCTCCGACATGGTCAGCGCAAGTTCGACGCCGGCAAGGTTGAGCCCGCGCTCCTCGACCAGGTACTTGATCTGGCGCAGCCGCTCGATATCCTGCGCCGAGTAGAGTCGCAGCCGGCCCTTCGTCCGGGACGGCACGATGAAATGTTCGCGCTCGTACTTGCGCAGCGTCTGCGCGTGCATCCCCAGGAGCCGCGCGGCGACGCTGATCACGTAGAGCGGTTCGCTGTCGTGCATACGGTCCGCCTCCTCGCGTTCACATAACACAGTATAATACCTGCTACGAGTTGTGTCAACGTAGTTGCGCGAGAAAGCGAGAGGCGAGGTGAGGGACGAAGGGCGAAGGGCGAATTGGGCAGGGCGATAGGGGCTCGCGGGTGCCGGCCCATGTGCCGGGCGGCACGGAAAACCGGTTGGCAACCGAGGAGGGGTGGGATGGCTGTGGGGTTGGCGGGGCCGTCCCGCGTCGCGCGGCGAAGCGGAACGCAAGCGGCCGGGAGGGCAGACGGCATGAGAGCCTTCCCGCCCCTCCCGGCCGGCGCGCTCTATGCGCCGTCCGTCGTTCGTCCCTCGTACTTCTCGACGTACTGTCGGACCATGCGGTCGGTGTTGTAGACCGGGCAGACGGCGGCGAGGGATGCCTTGACGCGCGCGAGCCAGGCGCGCGGCAGGCCGGCGGCGTCGCGGTCGTAGAAGGTCGGGATGACCTCGCGCTCCAGGGTGTCGTAGAGCGCGGCGGCGTCGTGCGCGGCCTGCCGCGCCGGGTCGGGGTCGGTCGTGCCGTCGCCGATGGCCCAGCCGATCGGCGCGCCGCCCGCCGCGGCGGCCCAGGCCTCGGCCCACCAGCCGTCGAGCGTGCTCAGGTTCAGCACGCCGTTGGCCGCGGCCTTCATCCCGCTGGTACCGCTCGCCTCATGCGGGCGCTCGGGCGTGTTGAGCCAGAGGTCGACGCCGCGCACGAGCTCGCGCGCGAGCGCGGTGTCGTAGTCATCGAGGAAGACGATCTTGCCGCGGAACTCGTCGCGCGCGGCCAGCGCCGCGATCCGCTCGATCAGCGCCTTCCCCCCCTCGTCGCGCGGGTGCGCCTTGCCGGCGAAGAGCACCTGCACCGGCCGGGCGGGATCGTTGAGGAGACGGGCCAGCCGCGCGGGGTCGCTCAGCAGGAGCGTCGCGCGCTTGTAGGTCGCGAAGCGGCGGGCGAAGCCGATCGTCAGCGCGCGCGGGTCGAGCACTTCCGCAGCCGCGGCGACCTCCGCCCGGCGCGCGCGGCGTCGCGCCAGTTGCGCCGCCAGCCGCTCGCGCGCGACGGCGACCATCCCCGCGCGGGCCTGCTCGCGGTGCCGCCAGAGGTCGGCGTCCGGCAGGCGGTCGGCGTGCGCCCAGGCGGCCGCGTCGCCGCGCCAGCCCTGCCCGAGGTGGCGCGCGTAGAGGTCGGCCAGCGCGGGCGCGACCCAGGTCGGCAGGTGGACGCCGTTGGTGACGTGGCCGATCGGCACGTCCGCCTCGGCGCGGTCGGGCCAGAGGTCGCGCCACATCTGGCGGCTGACCTCGCCGTGCAGCGCGCTGACGCCGTTGCTGTGGCCGGCCAGGCGGAGCGCCAGGGTGGTCATGCAGAAGTATTCTTTGTCGTCCGCGGGGTCCTTGCGGCCGAGCGCCAGCAGGTCGCGCAGCGGCACACCGAGGTCGGCGGCGTAGGCGGCGAAGTAGCGCGCCATCAGCGCGGGCGGGAAGTAGTCGTGCCCGGCCGGGACGGGCGTGTGCGTGGTGAAGACGAGGCCGGGGCGGGTCACGTCGAGCGCCTCGGCGAAGGTGAGTACGCGGTCGAGCATCAGCCGCCGAGCGCGCTCCAGGCCGAGGAAGGCCGCGTGCCCCTCGTTCATGTGGCAGACGCCGGGCCCCAGCCCGAGCGCGGCGAGCGCCCGCACGCCGCCGAGACCGAGCAGGATCTCCTGCCGGATCCGCGTCTCCTGGTCGCCGCCGTAGAGCCGCGCGGTGATGGCACGCTCGGCCGCGCGGTTGACCGGCAAGTCGGCGTCGAGCAGGTAGAGCGCGACCCGGCCGACCTGGGCGCGCCAGACCTGGGCGACGACCGGCGACCCCGGCAGCGCGACCTCGACGGTCAGCGGCGCGCCGTCGGGGCCCCGCTCCAGCCGCAGCGGCAGCGCCGCGAAGTCGGCCCGCTCGTAGCGCTCGCGCTGGCGGCCGGCGGCGTCGACCGCCTGGCGGAAGTAGCCCTCGCGGTAGAGCAGCCCGACGCCGACCAGCGGCACGCCGAGGTCGCTGGCCGACTTCAGGTGGTCGCCGGCCAGGACGCCGAGGCCGCCGGAGAAGATCGGCAGGCATTCGGCCAGGCCGAATTCGAGCGAGAAGTAGGCGGTCGGCGGCGCGTCCGGGCGGCGATCGGGGTAGGCTCGCGCGAACCAGGTGTCGGCGGCGGCGAGGTGGGTATCCAGGTCGCACGCTGCGCGGTCCAGGTCGGCCCGATACGCGGGGTAAGCCGCGGCGGCCTCCAGGCGCTCCACCGCGACGGCGGCGAGCAGCCGGACCGGGTTGTGGCCGGTCGCCTCCCACCCGGCCGCGTCGAGGCGGCGGAAGAGGTCGACGGCCTGGTGATGCCAGGTCCAGCGGAGGTTGTAGGCGAGGTCGGTCAGGCGGGCCAGCGCGGGGGGCAGGGCTGGGGTCTCGGGTACAACCGGCACGACATCCACACGATTCATCGTCGCACTACTCTGCTTCATCCCGATGGAGGGCCCGGTACGGGTCCCAAATCAACGACGTCCCAACACAGCGGTAGGCCGCGCGGCGTGGCGCGCGGCCTACCCAATGATGCAGCATACTCCGTTTCGGCCCCGCGCGCCACAATTGAGGACTCAGGACTGAGGACTCAGGACTCAGTGGCCCCGAGGGAGGAGAACAGCATTCTCTGTCCCGGACTCACGAAGTCCTCAGTCCTGAGTCCTGAGTCCTCCGCGAACGCGAAGAGGCGGCCGATCGGCCGCCTCTCGTCTATGGTCGCTCTCGTCACCGGCCTCCGGGCGCCCTCCCCACGCGCCTCGGAGCCCGGCCGCCTAGTAGCGGCCCCGGCTGTAGGAGCCGTAGCCGGTGCCGGACCGGCGCTCGGCGAAGCAGTCGGAGCAGTAGACCGGCTTGTCGCCGCGCGGCTGGAAGGGGACCATGGTCTCCTTGCCGCACTGGCTGCAGACGGCCGGGTACAATTGGCGCTGCGGCCGCTCGTAGCCGCCGCCCGCGCTGTAGCTCCCGCCGCTCGCGTAGCCGCCGCCGGACTGCTGCGCCTTGCGCGCCGACCGGCACGACGGGCAGCGGCTCGGCTCGTTGGTGAAGCCCTTCTGGGCGTAGAACTCCTGCTCGCCGGCGGTGAAGGTGAACTCCTGCCCGCAGTCACGGCAGATCAGGGTCTTGTCCTGGTAGCTCAATTCCGCGTCCTTTCGGATCCTGGGTCTAACGAACGATTCGACTCTGCGAGATCGGACTGACGGAACGAGCGGACCAGGTAGGGCGGGGAGCGCCCTCGGAACCACACGCGCGCTGTCGACTCGCGTTAGGGATAAGTATACTCGATCTTCTCGCCGGGCGCACAAGCCCCCTCATGATGCGCCCACGGCGCCCCGGCGAGACGACGGCACGTGTGACTCAGGTCCGGTGGCGGAAGGTGATC
>DASSSV010000560.1:0-3771 GCA_035708265.1 Thermomicrobiales bacterium
CCCCGGCGCGCCGATCGCCGCCGTCGCCGCGCGCGCCGGGGTCGGCATCGGCGCCCTGTACCGCCGCTACCGCAGCAAAGAAGAACTCCTCGAACGCCTGTGCCTCGACGGCCTGCGGTGCTACCTCGCCGCGGCGGAGGCCGCGCTGGCCGACGGCGGCGACCCCGAGGCCGCCTTCGCCCGCTTCATGCGCGACAGCCTGGATGCCGGCGCCGGCTCGCTCACGCTGCGGTTCGCCGGCCAGTTCGCCGCGACCGAGGAGTTGCGCCGCGCGGGTCGCGCGGCCCACGAGGTCACGCAGCGGCTCCTCGATCGCGCCAAGGCCGCCGGCGCCCTCCGCGCCGACATCACCGTCGGGGACATCTCCCTGCTGCTCGAGCAGTTGCAGGCGATCCGCGTCGGCGACGAGCGACGCACCGCCGCCTTGCGCCACCGGTACCTGGCGTTGCTCCTCGACGCCCTCCGCGCCCCGGCGGCGCCGCTGCCCGGCCCGGCGCCCGGTTGGGACGAGATCAGCCACCGCTACGACCGCTAGCCCGGCGGCCGCGGCCCCGCTGCCGCGCCCGGCTAGCGGTAGGGGGCGGCGTCCGACCCCATCAGCGGGGAGCGCCGCAGGAGTTGCTTGGCGACCCAGCCGTCGTCGCGCGTCCCCGCGGCCAGGTCCCGGCAAGCCCCCTCGATCAGCCAAGCCCACCACATCGGCGTGAGGAGCGCCCACTCCTCAGGTTCGAGCGGCGACACTTCGACGTAGCCATGGACAACCGCGTCGTATTTGCCGCGCCAGGCCAGCGCGAAGTCGGCGATCCGGTGGTCGCGGTGCGCCAGCTCGAAGTCGAGGATACCCGAGAGCCGCCCGCTCTGGTAGCGCAGGTTCCACGCCGTGAAGTCGCCGTGGACAACCTGGTCGGGCCGGTCCGCGGGCCGCAGCGCCGCGATGCGCGCGCGGGCGCGGTCGAGGTGCCAGTGCAGCAGACGGATCTCCTCGCCGCGCTCCCGCTCGTGCGCGGCCAGCAGCCGGTCGAACGTCGGGTCGGCCAAGATCGCCTCGCAGCGCCGCCACCCGGTGCGCTGCCCCACCCCGTCGAGCCGCGCCAGGTCGGCGTGGAACCGGGCCAGCAGGCGCCCGCGCGCCCGCTGCTCGGCGTCCGTACCGTGGGCCGACGGCGGCGGCTCGCCGGGCAGGAGCGGGAAGAGGCTCCAGAGCGCGTCGCCCGCGGCGAGCGGCCCCGCGACGGCGGGCGCCACCGGCCAGCCGAGCGCGGCGACGCGCGCCAGCAGGTCGAGCTCGTAGGCGACGTCGTCGGGCGGCGCGGCCCAGCGGCGCAGGACCAGCCGCTCGCCGCCGCGCGCGACGAGCCAGCGCCGGTTGAGCCGCCCGCCCAGCGGCGCGACCGCGCGGACCCCGAACGCCGCCAGAACCTCGTCGCCGGGCCAGATCGCCCCGTCCGCGACACCCGGCGTGCCCATCCTACCGCACCAGGAACCCCTCGCCCGCCCGGTCCTCCGGGTCGTGGACGAACTGGTGGAAGCCGGTCAGGTAACCGCGGCCGGCGATCTCGGGTACGATCGCCGGGCGGTCGCCGACGCGCGTCTCGGCGACGGCGCGCGCGGCGAAGGTCGTGCCGATGACGCTCTCGTGGACGAACTCCTGCCCGAGCGCGAGCGCGCCGCGCGCGTGGAGCGCCGCGACGCGCCCGGCCGTGCCGGTGCCGCAGGGCGAGCGGTCCACCTCGCCGTCGGCGAAGATCGTCACGTTGCGCCCGTGCGCGCCCGGCCCCGCGGGCGGGCCGGTGACGATCGTGCCGTAGACGCCGCGCAGCCCGGGCTCGGTCGGGTGGACGACCGCGGTCGCCGCCTCGACGGCGCGCTTGACCGCCATGCCGCGCGCGATCAGCTCGCGGACGTTGGCCGGCTCCACCGTCAGGCCGGGGCGCAGCGCCGCCGCCTCGACCAGCGCGTAAAACGCGCCGCCGAAGACGACGTCCACCGTCAGCGGCGCGCCGTCCACCTCGATCGGCAAGTCCTGGCGGTAGACGAACGAGGGAACGTTGCGGAAGGCGACGCGGCGCACCCGGCCGTCGGCGACCTCGGCGCGGGCCAGGACGAAGCCGGCCGGCGTGTCGTAGCCGACCTCGACGGCCGGCCCCCGCGCGGCGACCGCGCCGGTCTCGACCAGCGCGGTCGTCAGCGCGATGATCCCGTGCCCGCACATCGTGCTGTACCCCTCGTTGTGCATGAAGAGGACGCCGTAGGTCGCGGCGGGCGTGATCGGCGGCGTGAGGACGCAGCCGTACATGTCGGCGTGGCCGCGCGGCTCCCACATCAGGAGTTTGCGCAGGTCGTCGTGCCGCTCCAGCATCGCGCGGCGGCGCTCCAGCATCGTCGCGCCGGGCAGGGGCGGCACACCGCTCGTCACGATCCGCAGCGGCTCCCCGCCCGCGTGCGCGTCGATCGTCGTGATGAGCCGCGCGAAGCGCATCATGTCCGCCCCTCCCCGGAATCTCCCGCCGTGCCCCGCGCGGGGCGCGCCCGAGTATACACGCCGGGCGCGAGGGGGCGGGGCCGCGCCGGCGGCCTTCGTGGCGCGCGGCGTCTTCAGGCGCGCCTTCAGGCGCCGGCCCCGCGCGGCGCGTCTTCGATCAGGTGGGGGACGAAGCGGCTGAGGTTGTCGGTGATCAGGCCGTCGGCCTCGCGGATGCCGAGGCCGGCCGCCTCGCCGTCGACGACCCATGCGCCGAGGACGGGGTAGTAGCCGTCGAAGTCGGGCAGCGGGGCATACTGCTGGTAGACGTAGCCCTCCGCGCCGTAGGGGCCGGGCAGCGCGTAGTTGCTCTGCGGCGTGACGAGCGCGACGTTGGCGCCCTCCCGCCCGAGGAGCGGCTTGCGCGCGTAAGAACTCATGTACCCGGCCGTGCCGCGCAGCGCCGGCAGCAGGTTCGGGTGGTTGGGGAAGAGTTCCCAGAGGATCGCCAGCAGTCCCTTATTGGAGAGGAGGCACTTCCAGGTCGGCTCGATCCACCGGGTCTCCGCCAGGTGCTCCAGCGCCAGCGGGCCGAACTCGTCGGTGAACATCCACTCCCACGGGTAGAGTTTGAAGACCGTCGTCAGCGGCGCGCCGTCGGGCGCGACGAAGCGGCGCTCCGGGTCGGACCAGCCGATCTCCTCCATCGTCAGCGTCGCGGTGCTCAGCCCGGCCTGGTCGGCGGTCTCCCGCAGGTAGGTCACCGTCATGAGGTCTTCGCCGGTCTCCTCCTCGCCGCTGTAGGCGAAGTGGACGCGCCCCTCGGGGATGCGCAGCCGGTGGCGCCGCCAGGCCGCGATGAGACGCTCGTGGAGCGAGTTCCACTGGTCGCAGCCGCGGTGGGTGTCCTCCAGCCAGTACCACTGGATCACCGCGGCTTCGAGGAGCGAGGTCGGGGTGTCGGCGTTGTACTCCAGCAGTTTGGCCGGGCCGTTGCCGTCGTAGCGCAGATCGAAGCGGCCGTAGAGGGAGGGCGAGTCGCGCTCCCAGGTGTCCTCGATCGCCGGCCAGGCCAGCGCCGGGATGCCGAGGTCGGCGTAGCGGCGGCGCGTGATGATGTGCTCGACCGCCTTGAGGCAGAGGTCGTGGAGTTCCTGCGTCGTCGCTTCGAGCCGCAGGACCTCGTCCATGCTGAAGGCGTAGTAGGCCGACTCGTCCCAGAACGGCCGCGCCGAGCCGTCGGGCAGGATCGTGTCGTTGTAGACGAGGCCCTGTTCCGCCACGATCCGCGCGTGCTCGGGGCGCGGCGT
>DASSSV010000561.1:0-15137 GCA_035708265.1 Thermomicrobiales bacterium
TATAATGGCGTGACCGCCGCGAGCGCGCTCGCGGCCGATACACAACCGAGACGGCGCCGACGGAGAAGAGTAGCCGCCGCGGTCGCGGACCAGAGACGAGAGGGGCGCTGCGAACTCTCGCCGCGAACGGTGGTGAAGGGGCTCCCGAGCCGGCAACCGCGAGTGGGCGTGGCGCACGGGCGCCGCGTCAACTAGGGTGGAACCGCGTGGGGCACCGCCCCGCGTCCCTAGACAGGGGACGCGGGGCGTTTTCGTTGGGTTCGGGACGATTGATTCACCGCGGAGCACGCGGAGAGCGCAGAGATAAAGTACGAAGTACGAGGGACGAAGTACGAATTAATCTCCTCGTCCTCTGCGTGCTCTGCGTGCTCTGCGGTAAATCGGATCTGGGGAGGCGTGCGATGAGTGTCAGGGAGCGGAACGCGGTCACGATGGACACGATCGTCGCGCTGTGCAAGCGGCGCGGGTTCATCTTCCCCTCGGCCGAGATCTACGGCGGCTTCGCCAACGCCTTCGACTACGGCCCGCTCGGCGTGGAGCTGCGGCGCAACCTGCGCGACCTCTGGTGGCGTGCACTGGTGCAGGAGCGCGACGACGTCGTCGGGGTCGAGGGCGCGCTGATCACCAACCCGCGCGTCTGGGTCGCCTCCGGCCACGTCGAGGGCTTCAACGACCCGCTGGTCGAGTGCCGCAACTGCCACGCGCGCTTCCGCGCCGACAACCTACCCGGCGCGACGATCGGCCCGGGCGGCGCGGTCACGCTGCCGGCCGACCTCGCCTGTCCCAACTGCGGCGAGCGGGGCCAGTTCACCGAGCCGCGCCAGTTCAACATGATGTTCAAGACCGATGTCGGCGTGGTCGAGGAGGACGCGACGGTCGCCTACCTGCCGCCCGAGACGGCGCAGGCGATGTTCATCAACTTCGCCAACGTGCAACTGACCGCGCGGAAGAAGCTGCCCTTCGGCATCGCGCAGATCCGCAAGTCGTTCCGCAACGAGATCACGCCGGGCAACTTCATCTTCCGCACGCGCGAGTTCGAGCAGATGGAGCTGGAGTACTTCGTCCGCCCCGGCACCGAGGACGAGTGGCACCGCTACTGGATCGAGCGGCGGATGGCCTGGCACCTGGGGCTCGGCCTGCGCGCGGAGAACCTGCGCCTCTACGTCACGCCGCCCGACGAGCTGGCGCACTACGCCAAGGCGGGCACCGACATCCAGTACCGCTACCCCTTCGGCTGGTCGGAGTACGAGGGCGTCGCCTCGCGGAGCGACTACGACCTGCGCCGCCACATCGAGGCGAGCGGCGAGTCGCTGGCCTACTTCGACGAGGAGACGCGCGAGCACATCGTCCCCTACGTCGTCGAGCCGGCGGTCAGCATCGAGCGCATCCTCCTGGCGCTGCTGTGCGACGCCTACGACGAGGAGCCGGACAACCAGGGCACGCGCGTCGTGCTGCGGCTGTCGCCGAAGGTCGCGCCGGTGAAGGTGGCGGTGCTGCCGCTGGCGAAGAAGGAGCCGCTCACCGCGCTGGCGCGCGAGACGCTGGCCGGCGTACGGCGCCACTGGATCGCGCAGTACGACGAGACCGGCAACATCGGCCGGCGCTACCGCCGGCAGGACGAGATCGGCACGCCCTTCTGCGTGACGATCGACTTCGACTCGCTGGAGGACCGCGCCGCCACCGTCCGCGACCGCGACTCGATGACCCAGGAGCGCGTGCCGCTGGCCGACCTGGTGCCGTATCTGCGGGAGAAGATCGAGGGGTAGGGCGCGGCCTCGGCCGCCGGTCCTTTTCGCCGCGCAGCCCTGCCTTTCGCCGGCATTGCATCTCCCGACGTCTTGACACCGGGGCCACCCGGCGGTATGCTGCGACGTACGGTTTCCTCGCACGTACGGCATTATCGCACGATACGACACGCGGGACGCGATGGAGCAATCACCACAGCCGCCCGCCGACGCGCCGGACGACGAGCCGCCCCTGCTGCCGGCCGGCGTGCCGGTGGTCATGCCGGACTTGCCGCTGCGCCTCGCTGTCACCGAGGAGCGGCAGATGGCGGCGATCGGCGACCCGACGCGCTCGCGCATCCTCGGCGTGATACAGCACCAGCCGGCGACGGCCAAGCAGATCGCGGACCGGCTGAGGCTGGCGCCCGGCACGGTCGGCCACCACCTGCGGGTGCTCGAAGAGGCCGGGCTGGCGCAGGTCGTCGCGCGCCGGCTGGTGCGCGGCATCGTCGCCAGGTACTACACGCGCACCGCGCGGATCTTCGACTTCCACCTGCCGCACGAGGTCGAGCGCGAGATCTCGCCGAGCCTGGAGATCCTCGACACCGCCCGGAACGAATTGGCCGACGCGCTGGTCGTGAACGAGTCGGAGGATCTGAGCACGGCCGGCTTCCCCCACGCGCGCCTCTCCCCGGAGCGCGCGCGGGCCTATCTGGAGCATATGCAGCGCCTCTTGGATGACTTCGTCGCCGAGCCGGTCGACCCCGACGGGCGGGTCTACGGGCTCTGCGGCGCGTTCTTCGAGTCGCCCGCCTACATGCAGGTGGCGGCGACGAGCCCGGACGAACCGGGGCCGGACGAGGAGGACAGCGATGCGCCTGGCACCGACGCGCCTTGACGATCTCTGGCGCCACCCGGACTTCCTGAAACTCTGGTCGGGGCAGACGATCTCGGTCTTCGGCGACCAGATCGCCACGCTGGCGCTGCCGCTCGTCGCCGTGCTGACCCTCAAGGCGAACGCCGTGGAGATGGGCATCCTCGGCGCGGCCGAGCGCGCGCCCTTCCTGCTGGTCGGGCTCTTCGCCGGCGTCTGGGTGGACCGGATGCGTCGCCGCCCGATCCTGATCGGCGCAGACGTCGGGCGCGCGCTCCTGCTGGGCTCGATCCCGGCCGCGGCGCTCCTCGGCCGGCTCACCGTCCACTATCTCTACGTCGTGGCCTTCCTCGTCGGCATCCTGACCGTCTTCTTCGACGTCGCCTACCAGTCCTACCTCCCGGTGCTGGTGTCGCGCGAGCGGCTGGTCGAGGGGAACAGCAAGCTGGAGGTCAGCAACTCGGTCGCAACGATCGCGGGGCCGGGGCTGGCGGGCGCGCTGGTGCAACTGATCACCGCGCCGCTGGCGCTCCTGCTCGACGCCGTCTCCTTCGTCGCCTCGGTCGCCTCCCTCCTCTGGATCGGCGCGCCGGAGCCGGCGCCGCGCCCGGCCGACGAGGCGGCGGGGGGGCGCGCGGGGATCTGGCGCGAGATCGGCGAGGGACTGCGGGTCGTGCTCGGCAACCGGCTCCTGCGCGCGATCGCCGGCTGCACCGGCACCTCCAACCTCTTCGGCAGCATGACCTTCGCCGTCTTCGTCCTCTACGTCACGCGCGACCTCGGGCTCAGCCCGGCGCTCCTCGGTGTCGTCCTCGCCGCGTTCGGCCCGGGCGGGCTGCTCGGCGCGCTGCTGGCGGGGCCGGCCGCGCGCCGTCTCGGCATCGGGCCGGCAATCGTCGGCTCGATCGCGGTGATCGGCGTCGGGGGCTTCCTGGTGCCGCTGGCGAGCGGGCCGGTCGCGGTCACTGTGCCGCTGCTGGCGCTGTCGGGGTTCGTCGGCGGCATGATGAACCCGATCTACAACATCACGCAGGTCAGCCTCCGGCAGCAGATCACGCCCGACCGCGTGCAGGGCCGGATGAATGCGACGATGCGCTTCATCGTCTGGGGCACGATGCCGATCGGCGCCCTCGCCGGCGGATTCTTGGGGGCGCTCATCGGGCTGCGCCCGACGCTGTTCGTCGGGGCGGTCGGGGCGCTGCTCGCCGTCCTCTGGGTCTACTTCTCGCCGGTGCGCGCCCTGCGCGAGCAGCCGCCGCCCGCCGAGGAGGCGGCCCCGGTGCTCGCCGCCACGGCGGCGGAGGGGTGAAGCGAGTGCTGAGTGACGAGTGACGAGTGACGAGTAGGCCAGTGCTCGCCGCCCACATCGGCGAAGACCGGCGCTGAGGAGGACGCGCCGGCGGTTTCAACCGCCGGCGCGATCCGTCGCGCCCTGGTAGGATGGGCCGGGCGGCCCGGCGGTGGGCGCGAGCGAGCGGGGGGCGGAGGTGCGGGAGTACCGCGTCGCGGTGATACCGGGCGACGGCATCGGGCAGGAGGTGATCCCCGAGGGGCTGAAGGCGCTGGCGGCGGCGGGGGAGCGCTTCGGCTTCCGCTGCGCCTGCACGCACTTCCCTTGGGGCAGCGACTACTACTACCGCACCGGCGCGATGATGCCGCCCGACGGCCTGGACACGCTGCGCCCGTTCGACGCGATCTACTTCGGCGCGGTCGGCTGGCCGACGGTGCCGGACCACGTCAGCCTGTGGGGGCTGCGTCTGGCGATCTGCCAGGGCTTCGACCAGTTCGCCAACGTGCGCCCGGCGCGGCTCCTGCCCGGCGTCCGTGGCCCGCTGAGCGACAAGGGCCCGGCCGACTTCGACCTCGTCGTCGTGCGCGA
The DNA here is from genome assembly GCA_035708265.1 of Thermomicrobiales bacterium. Taxonomy (GTDB): domain Bacteria; phylum Chloroflexota; class Chloroflexia; order Thermomicrobiales; family CADCWN01; genus DASSSV01. The sequence goes on from DASSSV010000561.1 coordinate 4,478, forward strand.
GAACAGCGAGGGCGAGTACGCCGGGGCCGGCGGCCGGGTGCGGCGCGGCACGGCGGAAGAGATCGCCTTGCAGACCGCGGTCTTCAGCCGCCGCGCCGTCGAGCGCGTGATCGAGTATGCCTTCGCGCTGGCCGAGCGCCGGCCGCGCCGCAAGGTGACCTCGATTACCAAGTCGAACGCCCAGGCGTACAGCATGACCCTCTGGGACGAGGTCTTCGCCGAGGTCGCCGCGCGCCACGCCGCCATCGAAACCGAGTCGTGGCTGGTGGACGCGGCGACCGTCCGCTTCGTCCTGCACCCCGAGACGCTCGACGTCGTCGTGGCGTCGAACCTCTTCGCCGACATCCTGACCGACCTGGCCGGCGCGCTCTCCGGCAGCCTCGGCCTGGCGCCGAGCGCCAACCTCGACCCGACCCGCCGCCACCCCTCGATGTTCGAGCCGGTCCACGGCTCCGCGCCCGACATCGCCGGCAAGGGCATCGCCAACCCGATCGCCGCCGTCTGGTCCGCCGCCCTGCTGCTCGACCACCTCGGCGAAGCCGACGCCGCCGCGGCGATCACCGAGGCCATCGCCGCCGTCACCGCCCGCGGCGCCGTCCTCACGCCCGACCTCGGCGGCGCGGCGACGACCACCCAGGTCGGCGACGCGATCGTCGCGGCGCTGGCCGGGACGTAGCGGGCGCGGCGGGGGACGCGGCGATGCGCCTCCGGCTGACCGGGCTCTGGCGGCACGCCGATTTCCGCCGGCTCTGGCTGGCCCAGACGGTCTCGCTCTTCGGCTCGGAGATCAGCGCGCTGGCGATCCCGCTGGCGGCCGCGCTGACGCTCGGCGCGACGCCGGGGCAGATGGGGCTGCTCCGCGCGGCGGGCACCGCGCCCTATCTCGCGCTCGGGTTGCTGGCCGGGGTGTGGGTGGACCGGCGCCGACGCCGGCCGGTGCTGATCGGCGCCGACCTCGGGCGCGCGGTGCTCCTCGCCACAATCCCGGCCGCGGCGCTGCTGCATGCGCTCCACCTGCCGCTCCTCTTCGTCGTCGCGCCGCTCGCCGGCACGCTGACGCTCTGCTTCGACGTCGCGGCCGGCGCCTATCTGCCGGGGCTCCTGGGTCGCGACGACCTGGTCGAAGGCAACGGCAAACTCGCGGCGAGCGTCGCGGCGGCGGAGGGGGCGGGGCCGGGGCTGGCGAGCGTGCTGGTGCAGGTCCTCACCGCGCCGCTGGCGATCGTGCTCGACGTCCTCTCCTTCCTGGTCTCGGCGCTCCTGCTGGGCGCGATCCGCGCGCCCGAGCCGGCGCCGGAGCCGGCCCGGCCGGGGCGGAGCCTATGGCGCGACCTCTCCGAGGGGTTGCGGACGATCCTGGGCGCCCCGATCCTCCGCGTCACCGCGGCGATGAGCGGCGTCCTCAACCTGACCGGCGGGATCACCGACGCGCTGCTGGTCTACTACATCACGGTGACGCTGGGGCTGCCGCCGGTCGTGATCGGCCTCTTCTTCGCGGTCGGCAGCGCCAGCGGCCTGCTCGGCACGCTGGCCGGGCACGGCGCCGCGCGCCGGCTCGGCCCCGGCCCGGCGATCGTGCTGGGGGCGGGGCTGATCGGCCTCGGCTGGCTGACGGTGCCGCTGGCGGCCGGCCCGCCGCCGGTGCTGGTGCCGGCGCTCGTCTCCGGCGCGGTCCTGGCCGGCCTGGGGAACACGACCTACAACATCACCGTGACGAGCGTGCGGCAGGCGATCGCGCCGGCCCGGCTGCTCGGCCGCGTCGGCGCCTGCCAACTCTTCATCGCCTACGGCGCCCTCCCGCTCGGCGCACTCCTCGGCGGCGCGCTCGGCGCCTGGCTCGGCGTGCGCGAGGCGCTCTTGCTGGCGATGCTCGCCCGGCTGCCGCTCCTGCTCGGGCTGGCGCTTGCCTCGCCGCTGCCGGCGCTGCGCGCGCTGCCCGAGACGGTAGACGGCAGACGGTAGGTGTGACAGCCGAGCGCACGGGAGTCGTTTCGTGCGGGGGAAGGGCTGCCTGGCGGCTAAAGCCGCACCTATCGGCCTCACGGCCGCGAAGCCCGGCCGAGCCGGGCTGGGCTTGCCCCATGCCCCAGCCCGCCGGGTGCCCTCTGGGCGTGGGCTTCGCGGCGCCCGCAGGCGCCGAGAGGCACGACTTCAGTCGCCAGCGCCTCGCCCCCGCTCGCGGCGCGTCTGCTATCCTGTGGATGGCATGCGGGCGGGGCGCGATTCGCCCCCGACCCCCCAATCCTGGGGGGAACTCGCCCCAATCATCGATTTGTTGGGGAGAAAGATTGCTCCGATCAAACCAGACCGATCGCGCCGCGGTCAGCCGCGGCGTCCGCGCCTGGTTCCCCCCGGGATTGAGGGGGATCGGGGGGCCGCCGCTCGCGAGGAGGACGACGATGGCGAAGACGCTGGCGCTGCTGCATACGACCGCGGTGACCGTGCCCGCGATGAAGGAACTGGCCGCGGAGCACCTGCCGGGCGTGCGCACGATCAACCTGCTCGACGACAGCCTGCTGCCGGACGTGATGGCGGCGGGCGGGGTGACGCCGGCCGTCGAGGGGCGGCTACGCGCTTACGTGGCGCAGGCCGCCGCGGCGGGCGCGGACGCCGTCTTGTGCTGCTGCTCGTCGGTCGGCGAGGCCGCCGAGCGGGCGCGGGCGGACGCGCCGATCCCGGTCTGGCGGATCGACGCGCCGATGAGCGCGGAGGCGGTGGCGCACGGCCCGCGGATCGGCGTGCTCGCGACGGTGCCGACGACCCTCCGGCCGACCGTCAACCTGATCGAGCGGCAGGCGCAGGAGCAGGGCCGGGAGGTCGCGGTCGAGGCGGTGGTGGTCGAGGGCGCGTTCGCGGCTCTGCAGGTGGGCAACGGCGCGGAGCACGACCGGCTGGTGCTGGCCGCGCTGGAGGACCTGCTCGCGCGCAGCGACGTCGTCGTGCTGGCGCAGGCGAGCATGGCCCGCCTGATCGGCGCGCTCGCCGCGCCGCCCCGCGTGCCGATCCTCACCAGCCCGCTCTCCGGCCTCATGGCCGCGCGGGATCACCTCGCCGCGGGCAAAGGCGGCGCCGACGCCTGAGCCGCCCCGCCCGCATCACCCCGGCGAATCGGCCCGACCCGGGACCATTGCCTCATCGCTCGTCGCTCATCGCTCATCGCTCGCTGTGGTAGACTAGCGGGTGACGCCGGCCTAGCCGGCGCTGTCCTTGCACGGCGCGCGGGGCGCGCGGGAGCCGGTAGAGGAGTCCCCGATGTCCGGGCGGTTGCGCGCGAAGATCCTGCCGCCGTTGCTGTTCGGCCTGATCGCCATCGTCGTCGTCGACAAGTTGCTGGTGCCGGACGCGCGCCAGCTCGCCGAGACGCTGCGCGTCTTCCGCTGGGCGCTCGTCCCGGCGATCCTCGGGCTGACGCTCTACAACTACGCGCTGCGCTTCGTGAAGTGGCAGTACTACCTCCGCCTGATCGGCGTGCGCGACGTCGGCACGTCGGACAGCGCGCTCGTCTTCTTCGGCAACTTCACGATGGTGCTCACGCCGGGCAAGGTCGGCGAGCTCTTCAAGTCGTACCTCCTACGGCGCGTGGCCGGCACGCCGATCGCCGCCTCCGCGCCGATCATCATCGCCGAGCGGATGACCGACGGGCTGGCAATGGTCGCGCTGGCCGCGCTCGGCCTGGCGAACGCGCGCTTCGGCTGGCCGATCCTGGTCGTGACGCTCGTCGCGGCGACGGTCGGCATCGGGGTCGTGCAACACCGCCCGCTGGCCGGGCGCATCCTGCGCGCGGGCGAGCGGATCGGCCCGCTGGCGTCGCGGGTCCACCACCTGCACGAGTTCTACGAGAGTGCCTACGAATTGCTGCGGCCGAAGCCGCTCGGCCTGGCGGTGCTGATCGGCTTCGCCTCGTGGCTTGGCGAGTGCCTGGCCTTCTACCTGGTGCTGCTCGGCCTGGGGCTGCCGCCTTCCTGGTCGCTGGCGATCGCGGCGACCTCGATCCTGGCGCTCTCGACACTGGTCGGCTCGGCCTCGATGCTGCCGGGCGGCCTCGGTGTAGCCGACGCCAGTATCGCCGGGATGCTCCTCGCCATCGTCGCCTCGCCGCTCATGACGCACGACGTGGCGGTGGCCGCCTCGCTCCTGATCCGCTTCGCGACCCTCTGGTTCGGGGTGCTGATCGGCGCGGGCGCGCTGCTGCTCTTCCACCGCCGTTTCGGCGCCGTGCCGGACCTGGCGGCGAGCCAGGCGACGGCCGCCGAGGCGGTGCCGGCCGCGACCGACGTGGCGCCCGAGGGCGTCGAGACGACGGCCGAGCCCGCGCCGGTCCGCCTGCGGCGCTGAGAATATCGGGGAGACGCGCGGTGTCGGGCGAGGGCGGGGAGCGCGGTACGACGGACGGCGGCACGGTTGTCTGCCCGGCCTGCGGCGCGGAGAACGCGAGCCATCACCGGTTCTGCCAGCGCTGCGGCACGCGGCTCCCCCAGCGCGCGCCGGCCGAATCGCCGGCGGTTGTCCCGGAGATGAGCGCGGGCGAGGCCCCCACGCCGCGGCCCGAGAGCCCGGCGCCGCCCGCCGCCGAGGCAGCGTCGGCGGCGCCGGCACCCGACGGCACGCCATCATCCCCGCCCTCGGCGTCGGAGCAGCCGGCCGGCGAGCCGGGACCACCCGCCGAGCGGCCGGCGGATGCCGTGCCGCCGTCGCCAGCGCGCGACGCCGAGACCGTCAGTTTCGAGTTGCCCTCGCTTCCGTCGTCGCCGGCCCGCCGCGACGCCGAGACGGTCACGTTCGATCTGCCCGATCTGGGGGCCCGCGACGAGGCCGAGGGGAACGCCCGGCCCGCGTCGCCGGGTTCCGCCGCGTCGGAACGGCCGGCGGCCGGGCGTGGAACTGAATCCGCCGCGCCGCCTCCGCCTCCCGGTGAGCCGGCCGCGGGACCGCCGCTCGCGCCGCCTGCCGGCGAGGCCGTGCCGCCCGGCGCGCCCGCGTCGGCGGCGCCGTCGCGGCCGATTCCCCCGCCGCCGCTCCAGGGCGGCTACGCGCCCCCCTCGGCGGCGGCCCGTGCTCAGGGCTACACCTCCGCCCCGGTCGCGCCGCCCGTCACCGCGCCGCCCGGTGGCGGCTACGCCGCGGGCGCCGGGTATCCGCCGTATGCCGCCCCGCCGGGCTACGCTCCGCCCGCGGCGGGCAACCGCACGCTCTGGATCGTCCTCGGCGTGATCGGCGGGCTGCTGCTCCTGTGCGTCTTCCTCTGCGTGATCCTGATCTTCCTCGGCGTGCTGCGCGGCGCGACCGCCGTCAGCGAGTTCGGCACCGCCGTCCCCACGATCATCGCCACGCCCCGGCCGTAAGGTAGGGCGCGCCGGTTGGTGTGCCGCCCGGGGACGCGTGGGCGGTTGGGCTTCCCCGCGGTTGCAACCGTGGCTAGGGGCTCGCTCCGCTGCGCGCCGCTCGCCGCGAGCCCGCCTCCGCGGGTTAGGACGTGGGCCTCGTCCCAGCCCGCGCAGGCGGGCTTCGTGCCGCGGAGCGGCCCCAAGCCGCGGCTTCAGCCGCCCGTACCCCGCCCCCCATACCGCCACACGCCATCCCGCACCCCGCGCGAATCGCGCGGCTGTGGTATAGTGCCGCCCGGGAACCGCGGGCGGTACCGGGCCGCGGGCTCGTCGTTGTAGGGAAGGTTGCGGGGGGTGTATCTTGGCGGTCGTCTCGTATGAGCGCTTGCGGGCGATGGACGTCTACGACACCAACGACGACATCGTCGGCATCATCACCGATCTCGTCCTCGACCTCGACGCGAATGACGTCTACTACGCGGTCATGACGCCGGCCGGCGTGCTGGAGGCGCGCGGCCTGGGGATAGCGCGCTTCCCGGTGCCGCTCCGCGCCTTCCAGTTCCTCGGCGACCGGCTGAAACTGCCGCGCGAGGCCGACTTCATCCGCAAGGCCCCGCCGATCGCGCCGGACCAGCCGCTCAACGTCAGCGCCGAGTACGCCGCGAAGATCTTCGGCTTCTGGGGCGTGGCGAGGTAGACGATAGACGGTAGACGATAGACGATAGTAGACGGAATAGCGGGCGATGGGCGTAGCGATCCCAACGCCCGCTTCCTCTCTGCCACCTGGCAGCCCGACGTGAGCGCCTATCGTCTACCGTCTATCGTCTACCGTCTACCTCTTCGGCTGGATGACCACGCGGCGCAGGTCGCCCTCGCCGCTGCTCTCGGTCGAGACGTCGGCGTCGTCGCGCAGGGCGAGGTGGACGATGCGGCGCTCGTGCGGCGGCATCGGCTCGAGCTGGATCGGCCGGCCGCTGCGCGCGACCTGCCGCGCGACGCGCTCGGCCAGGCCGATGAGAGACTCCTCGCGGCGGCGCTTGTAGCCCTCGACGTCGAGCGCCACGCGCGTGTAGCCGCCGCAGCGCCGGTTGACCAGCAGGTTGACCAGATATTGGAGTTGCGCCAGGTGCTCGCCCCGCCGCCCGATCAGCGCGCCGAGGTCGTCGCCCACGATGTCGAGCGCGACGGTCGGCGTCTCGTCCTCCTCCAGGGCGGAGCGGCGATCCTGGGGCGCGACGTCGGCGTGGAAGCCCATAGCGGCGAGCAAGTCGATCGTCACCTCGATCGCGGTCGTGGTAACCTCGTCGGCGACCGGCGGCGTGGCCGCGCGGGCCGCGCCCCCGCGCGCCGACTGGCCGGGCGAGGGCTGCGAGGCGAAGCCGCGCACCGTCACGCGGACGAGCGCCTCCTCCTCGTCGGCGCTGCCGGTCGCGCTCGGCTCGGCCAGCACCTCGATCTCGACCTCGTCGCGCGTGCGGCCCAGTTGCTCCAGCGCCAGGCGCACCGCTTCCTCGACCGTGATGGCCTGGATCTCGACGCTATTGCGGCGTTCCATCCCTGCTCCTTCCCCCTCCCTCAGTTCCCGCGCGGCGCACCCCGAACGGCGTGCGCGCACCCCGAGGTGCGCGCGGCGGCGGGCGCGGGCGCGTAGCGAATGCCCGCCCCCGCGGTGGCGGGGGCGGGGTGAGCGCGTGTCAACGGCGGTTGCGGTTCCTGCGGGGGACGACCGGGCCGGGCGCCGCCTCCCCCGCCTCGGCGCCGCGCGACCCGTTGGCCCCGTCCGGGGCGTCGGGTTTCCGGCCCGCGGGCTTCGCTCCCGCGCCGTCGGCGTAGATGATGCGCGAGCGGGTCTGCCGCGGAGGCTCGTCCTCGTCGTCGTCCTCCGCCGCGCCGTTGGTGACGGCGGCCCTGGGCTTCTTGCCGGTTGCCTTGCCCGGCCGCGCGGGCTCGGCCTTGTCGTCGACGATGATGCGCTGGCGTGGCTCGTCCTTCGCGGGGGCGCCCTCGTCGCCCTTGTTGGCGAGTCCCGCGTGCTGCTGGGCCTCGACCTTCTGGATCTGCCGGTTGATCAGGCCCCAGAGGCCGCCGCCCGCGGGCGCCTCGCGGTCGCCCTCCGAGGAGGAGACGATGACCTTGTCGTCCTCCTCGGTGTGGGTCGGCGGGGTGTAGCGCACCACTTCGGGGAGGAAGGGCAGCCAGTCGCGCAGCGAGCCCCAGCCGGTGATGAAGTACTGCTGCACGGCGCTGAAGGCGCTCTGGGTGACCCAGTAGATGACCGGGCCGGAGTCGAACTGCCAGCCGAAGAGGAGGACCGTGACGGGCATGAATTGCATCATCTGGGTCATCATCTTCTGCTGCGGGTCGGTCGGCCGGTTCTTGGCCTGGGGCAGCGACATCCGCGTCTGGATGAGCTGGAAGACGAAGGCGACGATCGGCAGGATGTGCCAGGGGTCGGCGTGCGCCAGCGAATGGATCCAGAGGAAGCCGTGCGCGAACTCGCCCTGCCCTTCACGCGAGAGCACGCGGATCGCGTCGTAGAAGCCCCAGAAGATCGGGAGCTGGATCACCATCGGGAGACACCCGGCCATCGGGTTGACCTTGTGCTCCTGATAGAGGCGCATCGTCTCGGCCGAGAGCTTCTGGCGGTCGTTGCCGTAGCGCTTCTGCAGCGCCTTGATCTTCGGCTGGAGGTCCTGCATCGCCCGGCTGGACCGCAGCGACTTCACCGTCAGCGGGGTCAGCGCGAACTTGATGATCAGCGTGAAGAGAATGATGGCGAGGCCCGCGCTGTGGGTGATGCCGGACAGGAAGACCAGGCCGGTCTCGATCGCTTTGAGGTAGATATCCCAGCCCGGGACGGTGGGAAAGGCGAGGAGGACTGTGAGCACGCTGGATCCTGACACTGTCTGCTGCCTCCGGGACCGGCGCGGCGCGTCCTGCGACGCCGCGGCGGATGCTGTCGTTGAGTGGCGAACCGCTCGCCCGATCTACGCAGGAGCCGGCGGCCCGGCTTCAGCAGCGCACGAATACGACGGTGATTGACGGCATGCGAGGATTACCGGACCGGGTCGAACCCCCCCTTGCAGAACGGATTGCAGCGCAGCAGCCGCCACGCCGCCATCGCGCCGCCCTTCAGCAGCCCGTACCGCTCGATGGCTTCGTAGGCGTACTGCGAGCAGGTCGGGTAGAAGCGGCACGAGGGCGGCAGCAGCGGCGAGATCCAGCGCTGGTAGAACCGCAGCGTCGCCAGAACTGGCCTGGTCATGACCGTGCCTCCCCCGCACCGGCCGGTTCCTCCGGCGCGAGCAGGCGCGCGCGCGCCAGGAGTTCGGCGGTCGCGGCGCGCGCCTCGGCATAGGTGACGCCGGCGAGCGGCGGGCGCACGATGACGGCGAGGTCGTGTCCCGGCCGGATTCGCCCGGCGCAGTCGAGGTGGCGCAGGATCTCGCGCAGCCGGCGCTTGACCAGGTTGCGCGTGACGGCGTTGCCCACCCGCTTGCTGACGATGACGCCGTAGCGGTTGTGCGGCAATGCATTGGGCGCGCCCAGGAGTGTCATCGCGCGATTGCTCCAGGCCCGGCCGGTGGCGCGGACCCGACGGATATCGGCCTCATCGCGCAGGCGCAGGCGCCGTTCCATGCGAGTTGCGAGTTGACAGTTGCGAGTTGATAGAAGATCGGCGTCTGGACGACCACGCCGTTGCCTGGCCGCCAGCTGCTACCAACTATCAACAACCAACTCTCAACTCACCCCCTACCGGCGCCGGAGCCCGCGCTTCGACGCGCGCGTGGTGCGCTCCTCGCTGACCGTCAGCCGGTGCCGGCCCTTCGCCCGGCGGCGCGCCAGGAGATTGCGGCCGCTCTTGCTCGCCATGCGCTGCATGAAGCCGTGCTTCCGCAGGCGCGGGCGGCGCTTCGGTTGCCAGGTGCGCTTAACCACGTCCCCTCACTTCTCCCGTTCAGTTCGTGCCCCGGATGGCAGGGGCCTGGCGACTCATCCGAACGGGCCGATCACCCCGCCCGGCCCGTCCGGCGCCGCTGTGGCACGCCCGCGGGCCCGCGCGCAGACTCCGGAGACCGACGCGGTGACCAGCCCGATCACACTTGATTATACGTGGCGCCGCGCGATAGTGTCAACGTGAGCGCGGGGCGGGGCGCGGGTTCGCCGACGCGCGTTTGCGCCGTTTCGCGGGGCTATGCTACACTGCCTGATGCTGCGCGCCGCGCCGTCCGGGCGTCGGGCGCGTTCCTGCGTGCGAACGCCGACGTGGCGAGGCGGAAGGGGCGAGGTGCGGAGATGGCGAGACAGCAGATCAGCGCGCAACCGCGCGCGGCGATGGGCAAGAAGGTCAAGCGGCTGCGGCGCGAGGGGCTGATCCCAGGCGTCGTCTACGGCCCGGCCGTCGAGGGCGTGCAGCCGGTCGCGGTGACGGCGAAGGACTTCGAGCGGATTTACCTGCACGCCGGCACGGCGACGCTCTTGGACCTGGTCGTCGACGGCGGGGCGCCGCGGCCGGTGCTGATCCATGAGGTCCAGCACGACGAGCTGCGCCGCAAGCTGACCCACGTCGACTTCCTCGCGCCGGACATGCGCGCGGAGATCACGCTCACCGTGCCGCTGCAACTGACCGGCGAGTCGCCGGCCGTGCAGGAGGGCGGGATCCTGACGGAACTGGTGACCGAGCTGCAGGTGCGCTGCCTGCCCGACCGGATCCCGCACGCGCTCGAGGTCGACCTCGGCCTGCTGACCGAGATCGGCGCGCAACTGACGGCCGGGCAGCTCACCATGCCGGCCGGGGTGACGCTGATCAGCCCCGAGGACGAACTGCTGGCGAAGATCGACGCGCCGCAGGTGGTCGTGGAGCCCGAGGGCGAGGAAGAGGAGGGCGCCCCGACGCCGGTCGCCGCGGAGACCGAGCCGGAGCCGGAGCCCGAGGGCTAGCCCGCCGCGCAGTCATACAGAGACAAAGAGACGGGGCCGGCTCGAAAGCCGGCCCCGTCGGCGCTTTCGGGCATCGCCAGGGTTGGTAGCTAGGCTACAGCCCCCCCGGCGATGCCCATAAGCATGGAACTACTCATAGGCATCACCCCCTTTGCCCTCGTCGGTCACTACTGGTGCGGGGTGAGGGTCGCCCCGCTCGCGACGTGTGCAGTCTAGCACAGGGGTGTTCGCCGCGTCAACCGTTGGCTGGGCGGCCCAGATAGGTGGAGATAAAGGGTCAAGGCGCGCGCGGCGCTGCTCGGGGCGGCCGCGGGGCAGGGCGCAGGCTCTCCCGGGCCGGCGCGCCCAGCAAGGCCAGGACCTCCTCCAAGGCGAAGACCCCGTAGCACCCGTCG
>DASSSV010000562.1:0-8124 GCA_035708265.1 Thermomicrobiales bacterium
TGGATCTTCGCCTCCCGTTGCAGCAGCCCGTACACCCGCGCGAACTGCGCCTCGCTCAAGAATAACTCCATCATCCCTCCCCAGCGACCACCCCACCGTGCCCGAGAGAAGAGTCTAGCAATTCTCGTCAACAGAACCTAGAGCCTGACGGCTGTCCCCGAGGCGGTGACCATCAGCATCCCGCCGCCCGGGCCCATCTGGATCGTCTCGCAGTCGAGGTCCACGCCGATCACCGCCGTCGGCGTCAGGGATTCCCGCCAGCCCCGACCGCCGGCCGGCTCTCCGGCGCCTGCACCCCCGCCAGCGCGCGCACGACGAGCCAGCCGAGCGCCAGCGCCGCCGCGGCGGCGGCGAAGGGGGCGCGCGGCCCGGCCGCGGCGGTGAGCAGGCCGCCGAGGAGCGGGCCGAGGGCGTTGCCGAGCGAGAAGGCGCTGCCCGCCACGCCGAAGGCCGCGCCGCGGCGCCCCGGCGTCGTCAGCAGGCCGATCGCCGCGCTGGTGCTAGTCGTCAGGCCGCCCGCGAAGAGGCCGGCGGCGGCGCGCAGCGCCACGAACGGCGCGAAGGCCCCGACGAGCGCCTGCGGGGCGGTGGCCAGCGCGCCGCCGAGGGTCGCCCAGGCGAGAATGCGGTGGTGGCCGAGGCGGTCGGCCACGCGGCCGAGCGCGACCGCGCTCAGCGCCGCCGCCACGCCGCCCGCCGCCAGCGCCAGGCCGGCCAGCGTGGCGACCCGCCCGTCCGGCCCGACCAGTTCCTGCACGAAGACCGGCAGCACCGGCCCGATCATCTGCGTCGAGAACTGCACCAGGAAGATCAGCGCGATCACCAGCAGGAGCGGGCGCGACGACAGCGCCGGGCGCAGGCCGGTCAGCAGCCCCGGTCGCGCGCCGGCAGGTGCGGGCGCGCGCGCCGGCTCGCGCGCGCCGAGCAGGACACACAGGCCGCCGAGGAGCAGCAGCCCGGCCCCGCTGGCGATGCCGACGCGGTAGGAGTAGGCGTCTGCCAGGAGGCCGCCGAGCAGCGGCCCGACCGACGACCCGACGAAGACGGCCGTCTGGCAGAGGCCGAGCGCCGCGCCGAGTCGCGCGCGCGGCGCCAGCCCTGAGACGAGCGTGGCGATGGCGGTGTTGATGCCGGTGAAGAAGCCCTGGATGACGAACAGCACCAGCAGGTGCTCGGCGTGATGGACCAGGCTCATCGCGCCGATGACGGCCGCGCCGCCGAACATCGCGCGCTCGACCATCAGTTTCGCACCGTAGCGGTCGGCGACGGTGCCCCAGAAGGGGCTGCACAGGGCGACCGCGAACGCCGAGGCGAAGAGCATCACGCCGGCCCAGACGGCGGCGGTGTCGGGCGAGGCGACGCCGAGCGTCTGGACGTAGAGCGGCAGGAACGCGGTCGCGCAACTGAAGCCCATCACCGAGAGCAACTGCGCCAGGGCGCAGACCGCCACCCCGCGCCGCCAGCCCGCCGCGCCCGTGTCGCTCTCCCAGGCCACGCCCCACCCGCCCCCCGCCGCTCACTTACCGCCGTCGCCGTTGCCCATGAGGATACGGGGCGGCGGGCGGGAGGGCAAGCGGGAGGTTGGAGAGGGCTACCTCATTATGCCTCGTAGACCGTCGCGCCGCCGAGCACCGTGCGGAGCGGGCGGATCGCGGCGATCTCCTCGTCGGGACAGGTGAGGATGTCGCGGTCGAGGACGACGAAGTCGGCCCACTTGCCCGGTTCGAGCGAGCCCCATGCCCGCTCGCGGCGCAGGGCGTATGCCGCGCCGCTCGTGTAGAGGCGGATCGCCTCTTCGCGCGATAGGCGCTCGCCCTGGTCGAGCGCGTGGCCGGTCAGCGTGCGGCGCAGCACCATCGTGGCGATGCCGACGAAGGGGTTGTAGTCGCTGACCGTCGAGTCGGACGACCCGGCCAGCGGCACGCCGGCGTCGAGGTAAGTCCGTGCCGGCTTCATCCGGTCGGCCCGCGCCGCCCCGAGCGAGGCGACGAAACTGTCGCCCATGTAGTAGAGGAAGGGTGGGTTGAGGATCGCCGGGATGCGGTGGCGGGCCATCAGGTCGAGCGTGCCGGGCGTCGGCAGGTAGGCGTGGTGGACGCGGTGGCGCAGGCGCGGGCCCGGCGCGTCGTAGGCCGCGGCGTAGGCGGCGACGACGGCGTCCTGCGCGCGGTCGCCGCAGGTGTGGCTCTCGACCGACCAGCCGCGGTCGTGGCACCAGCGCACCAGCGCGGGCAACTCCTCGGGTGGGACGATGAACCGCCCGCGGTCGTCGCTCCCCTCGTAGGGCGCGGAGACCGCGGCGGTGCGGTCGCCGATGCCGCCGTCGACCATGAACTTCACCGCGTCGAGCCAGAGGCGGTCGTCGCCGAAGTCGCCGTGGACGCCGAGCGATTCCACCCAGGGCTTGATCCGGGGCTCCCAGGCGGCCGTGCCGAAGCCCCAGCCGGCCAGGCAGAGGGCGGCGCGCAGCGTCAGCGCGCCATCGTCGCGGGCCTGCTGGTAGGCGCGGAGGTCGTCGGGGTAGAGGCCGGGGTCGGCCGCGCCGACGAGGCCGACGGCGTTGAAGGCGCGCGCCACGCGCCCGAGCGCGGCGATCATGTCATCGACCGTGTCGGGCGGGATGTGGCGGGTGATGAGGTCCTTGGCGCGATCGCGGAAGAGGCCGGTCGGCTCGCCATGCTCGTCGCGCTCGAAGGAGCCGGCGTAGGGCTCGGCGGGGTCGGGGTCGGGCGTCGCGCGCGTGATGCCGGCGGCGGCGAGCGCGCGGCTGTTGGCGACGAGTTTGTTCCAGACGCGGTGGAGGCAGACGGGGTGCTCCGGCGCGGCGCGGTCGAGTTCGTGGCGGGTCGGGTGGCGTCGCTCGGCCAGCAGGCTCTCGTCCCAGCCGCGCCCAACGATCCAGGCGCCGGGCGGAGTCTCGCGCGCCCGCGCCGCGACCTTCTCGAGGATGTCGTCGATCGAGCGGCAGTCGTAGAGTTGCACGTTGCCGAGCAGCAGGCCGGTGGCGAGGACGTGGCAATGGGCGTCGATCAGCCCGGGCAGCACCGTCCGCCCCGCCAGCGCCTCGCGCCGCGTCCCCGGCCCGGCCAGCGCGGCGATCTCGCCATCGGCGCCGACCGCCAGCACGCACCCGTCGCGCACCGCCAATGCCTCGGCGACGCCGAACGCCAGGTCGCAGGTGAGGATCTGCCCGCCCGTATAGATCGCCTCGGCATAGACCCCGGCTGGCGCCTGTCCCCTCACCCGTTACTCCGTTGACGCATCAAAGGACGTATTCACCGCAGAGAACGCAGCGCGTCCTCGATAACGGCCCTCGGAGGTCGGACCACCGCCAGCATGCCTCATGTGAGCACCTGGCGGAGGAAGGCCAGCACGGTGGCGTTGAATCGCTCCGGCCGCTGGAGCGGCGCGAAGTGCGTCACGCCGGGCAGGATGACCAACTCCGCGCCCGGGATCGTCCGCGCCAGATACTCGGCGTGCTCGCGCTTGATGAACTCGTCGCCCTCGCTCTGCACGACCGCGACCGGCACGCGGATCTCGGCCAAGTCGCGCGCCGTGTAGTCGGGCTGCGTCTCCATCATATGGCTGACCGCCCCGACGAAGTCCTTGAAGTCGTCGGGGGTGGCCGAGAGCCGGGCGTAGTCCGCGGCGTGCCGGGCGAAGCAGCGCTCGAGTAGCGGGTTGTCCCCGCTCAGTTCCTTCGTGCCGCTCGGGTCCATGTTGCAGCCGAAGAAGAAGACGCCCGCTACGCGCTCGGGCGCCTGCATGGCGAGGATCAGGGCGCTGCAGGCGCCGTCGCTCCAGCCCACCAGCGCCGCCCTGTCCACCCCCAGGGCGTCCATGACGGCGAGGACGTCGGAGGCCAGCAGTTCATACGTGAAGGGCCGGGCGTCGCGCGTGCTGCGCCCGTGGCCGCGAGTGTCGACGAGGATAGGGCGATAGCCGGCCGCGAGCAGCGCCGGGATCTGATAGCCCCAGTTGCCGCTGTGGCCGAGGCCGCCGTGCAGCAGGATCACCGGCGCGCCGTGTCCGTAGGTCGCGTACCAGATCCGCGCGCCGTCGTGCGCCACGTAGCCCTCGGCCATCGCCGCCGGCAACGCCGGCGCGCCCTCGGCGGCGAACCTGCTCAGGTCGTCGTCGTGTGTGTCCAATACGATTCCGTTTCCTACGCCTTGACGCGACGGTGTGAGACCTGATCGGCCGTCGCGCGCGGTCACTGTAGTGGCGTCGCTGGGGCTTGTCAAAGAGAGCGGGAGGCGGGTGGGCGTCATCGTGTCGCGCGGACAGGCCGGGCGGCTGAAGCCGCGGCTGACGACCGGCGGCCACGAAGCCCGCCTCCGCGGGCTGGGTCCTGACTATCGCCCCCGCCCGGCCGTATAGGCGCGGTTTCAGCTCGTTTCTGTGGTTTATCCGCCTTCCCTCCTCGTCCTTCGCGCCCTCTGCGCCCCTGCTGTGAACGTCCCCGCCGTCATGTACACTGAGCAGAATGGCGGCAGGTGCAGTAAGGAGGGAGGAGCGCGCGATGGAGGACCCGCGATACCGCAAGTTCGCCGGGGTGCTGATCCACTACGCGCTGGGCATCCGGCCCGGCGACAAACTGCTGATCGTCTCGGCGCCGCCCGCCGCGCCGCTGATCCGCGAGGTCTACCGCGAGGCGCTGCGCGCGGGCGCGTTCCCCGACACGCAGATCGACCTGGAGGGGCTGCAGGAGATCCGGCTGCGCGAGGGCAGCGACGAGCAGATCCGCCATCTCTCCGAGCACCGGCTGCGGGAGGCCGACTACTACGACGCGCAACTGCGGATCGGCGCGGCCGAGAACACGATGGCGCTCAGCGGCGTCGACCCGCGCCGGATCGCGGCGGCGCAGCAGGCGCAGGCGCCGATCCGCGGGCGCCTCTCGGAGCGGACGGCGCGCCGGGAACTGCGCCGCACCGGCACGCTCTTCCCGACGTCGGCCTACGCGCAGCAGGCCGGGATGTCGCTGGCCGACTACCAGGACTTCGTCTGGCGCGCCTGCCTGCTGGATCGCGACGACCCGGCCGCGGCCTGGCGCGCGCTCGCCGCCGACTGGCAGCGCATCGCCGACTTCCTCGCCGCCCACGACGAGATCCGCATCGTCGCGCCGGACACCGACGTGACCTACCGCGTCGGCGGGCGGACCTGGATCAATTCGAGCGGCTCGAACGAGACCGGCTCGATCAACTTCCCCAGCGGCGAGGTCTACACCGGGCCGATCGAGGACTCGGTCAACGGCACGGTGCGCTTCACCTACCCGGCGATCTATCTGGGCAACGAGGTCGAGGACGTCCGGCTGACCTTCCGCGACGGTAAGGTGGTCGCGGCGACGGCGGCGCGCGGGCAGGCGCTCCTCGACTCGATGCTCGACCTCGACCCCGGCGCGCGCTATCTCGGCGAGGTCGCCTTCGGGCTGAACGAGCAGATCGACCGCTTCACGCGCAACATCCTCTTCGACGAGAAGATCGGCGGGACGATGCACATGGCGCTCGGGCAGTCCTACCCCAACAGCGGCGGCAAGAACCAGTCGGCCGTCCACTGGGACCTGATCTGCGACCTGCGCGAGGGCACCGTCTACGCCGATGGGCGGGTCTGCTACGAGGCGGGGCGGTTCACGGTCTGACGAAGTACGAAGTACGAGGGACGAAGTACGAGCGACGAGCGACGAGCGACGAGCGACGGAGGGGACGCTGAGCGGCGGGCGGCGGGCGACGACGCGCGGGGTGACGGGGCGGAGTTCGACCTCGCCGGGTTCCTGGAGGTGCTGGCCGGGCCGGAGCCGCTGCCGGCGGGCGGGGCGGCGGGGGCGCTCGTCGCGGCGCTGGCTGCCGCGCTGGCGGAGATGGGCGGGACGCGAAGTACGAAATACGAAATACGAAGTACGGGCGGGGCGGCGGAGATGCCCGAGGTGGCGCGGCGGGCGCGGGAGGTGCGGGCGGCGCTGATCCGGGCGATTGACGAGGACGTGGCGGCGTACCGCGCGTACCTTGACGCGCGCCGGCTGCCGCGCGGCGACGAGGCGCAGCGCCGGGCGCGGGAGGCGGCGATCGGGCGCGCCGCGCTGGCCGCCACGCGCGCGCCGCTCGGCGTCGCGCGCCTGGCCGGCGACGTCCTCGACCTCCTGGGCGCGGTCGCCGCGCGCGGCAACCCGAACCTGCTCGGCGACGCCGCGATGGGCGCCGAGCTGGCCGCGGCCGCGCTACGCGGCTCGACGCTCGACGTCCGCCTCAACCTGCGCGGCCACGTGGATATGGAAGAGTCCGCCGCGCTGCTGGCCGAGGCGGACGCGCTCGACGCCGCAGCGGAGCGCCGGCGCGCGGCGATCGTGGCGCGGGCGCGGGAGGCTCTAGCTTGAACGAGCGAGAGTCGAGTTGCGGCTCCCGGCTTTCCGGCGATTGTGGCCCTATGTGCGCCGGAAGGTGTAGTAGAATACATATTACAAGACAAAGGAGGGAGACGTGCAGAAGATCATCGGTGTGACGGAACTGCAGCGTCGCTTTCGCTCGGTACTGGATGAAGTCGTCCAGCAGCACACTCCCTATGTCCTCGCGCGTGGGAGCCGGCCGGAGGCGGTGCTAATCGCGTACGACGATTACGTGCGCTTGCAGAAACTCGACCAGGACATTCGCGACCGCTTCGAGCGTACCCTCGCCCAACTCTCGGAGCAGAATGCCGCTTACAGCGACGAGGAGATCGCCGCCGATGTCGCGGCTGCGGTGGAAGAAGTCGCCAGAGAGATGTCGGCCGGGGCGCGACGCTGATGCGCGCCGTCGTCGACACCAACGTGCTGGTCAGCGCGCTGATCCGCCGGGAGGGGGCGGTCGGGCCGGTGCTCGCGTATCTGAAGGAAGGTGCCTTCACCCTGCTCTACACCGATCAGTTGCTGGCAGAGCTGATTAGTGTCCTCGCTCGCCCGCGCATCCGCGACAAATACTTGGCGGGCAGGGCCGATGTCGGCGCGATTCTGCTGACGATCGCTCGGGAAGGGGAGTCCGTCGTCACCAGCCGGACCATCACGGTCTGCCGGGACGCGCGTGACAATTGGCTGCTCGAAGCCGCCGTCGCCGGGAGAGCGGATGCGGTCGTCACCGGTGATCGCGATCTCCTGGTGCTACATCCTTTCGAGGGCATCCCGATCATCACCCCGACGAGCTTCCTGGCGCTGCTCGGGAGGCGATAAGTACGTGGCCCGAGCCAGGCTAGGTAACCGTGCCCGCGCATATAGCGCCCACTGGATGCCGGTCTCATGGAACGGAGGCGCAGATGCCAAACGATAATGAGCGCGCGCGGGCGAAAGAGATCCGCCCCTACGGCCTCTGGCCGAGCCCGCTGACGCCCGCGGGGATGGCGCAGGGGAAGCGCCTCTCGGACGTGCTGTGGGACAGCGACGGCGAGACGCCGGTCTGGCTGGAGGGGCGCTCCGACCGCGGCGTCCTCGTCTGCGCGCCCGCGGGCGGCGACGCGCCGCGCGACCTGACCGCCGACCTCTCGGTGCGCGCCCAGGTCGGCTACGGCGGCGGCGATTTCGCCGTGGCGCGCGGGTATGCCTATTTCGCCGAGCAGTCCTCCGGCCGGCTCTACCGGCAGCGCCTGGCGGCCGGGACCGCCGCGCCGATCACCCCCGCGTTCGGCCACGCCGCCGCGCCCGCCGTCTCGACCGACGGCCGCTGGGTCGTCTACGTCCACTCCTACGAGCGGGTGGACCGGCTGGCGATCGTGGACGCGGAGGGGACGCGCTGGCCGCAGCACATCGCCAGCGGCGCCGATTTCTACATGCAGCCGGCCTGGCACCCGGACGGCACGCGGCTCGCCTGGATCGCCTGGGACCACCCGCGGATGCCCTGGGATGGCACCCGGCTCTACCTCGCGACGGTGCGCCCGGCCGCGGACGGCGGGCTGCCGACGCTGACTGATGTCCATGTCGTCGCGGGCGGTGACGACGTCGCGATCTTCCAGCCGGAGTTCTCGCCGGACGGCCTCTCCCTCGCCTACCTCTCGAACGAGAGCGGCTGGGACAACCTCTACCTCTACGACCTCGAAACGGGTGCCACGCGGGCGCTGACCGACGAGCGCGCCGACCTCGGCCAGCCGGCCTGGGCGCAGGGGATG
>DASSSV010000563.1:0-11551 GCA_035708265.1 Thermomicrobiales bacterium
GGGGCCAACCAGAGCAAGGCGGTGGAGAAGGCGCCGGAGCCGGTCAAGATCGTCGTGGCCGCGCAGGACGTCCCGCCGCACACCGTCCTGCGCGACGACATGCTGACCGAGCAGGTGGTCGACAAGGACCTCTTGAAGGGCGGCGAAGCGCCGTCGAAGTCGGTGGTCCTGGGCATGGCGCCGAAGTCCGGGCTGGTCAAGGGCCAGCGGGTGATGACGAGCGACCTGGAAGTCCCCGGCCTGACCAATGACATCGACAAGGGCAAGCGCGCCGTGGCCGTGCCCCTCAGCCAGCTCAACGGCATGGCCGGGATGGTCCGTGAGGGCGACTACGTCGACGTGATCTTCTCGGTCAAGGTCAACCTGCTCTACGTGCTGCCGACGCGGCCGATGGAGCTGGATACCTCGACCGCCGGCGACAAGGACATCAAGTCGACCCTGCCGGCGAGCGCGCCGACCGACCCCGCGCCGTACGCCTATCCGGGCGACCCGGGCTCGCGCTTCAAGATGCAGAACGCCGACGGCAAGGGCGACCCGGTGGCCAAGGTGGTGATCCAGGACTCCAAGGTCCTGCGCGTGTCGAGCCAGCCGCCGGCGAACCAGCAGGGCCAGCAGGGGCAGCAGCAGGCTCAGCAGCAGAGCGCCAACAACCAGCAGGGCCAGGCCAACGCGGCGACGCCCAGCGACATGATCGTGCTCGAGATGACCGACCAGCAGGCCGAGGTGATGAAGTTCATCCAGGACAACGGCGGCTCGTTCACCTTCGCGCTGCGCGCCAAGGACGACCACGAGGTCGCCAACACCGCCGGCATCACCTACGACCTGCTGGTGACCAACTTCCAGTTGCCGGCGCCGAAGTCCGTCCGCCTGCCGGGTGACAAGCAGCCATGAGCGCGGGTGACAAGATCCGTATCCTGATCGCCGACGACGTCCCCGAGGCGCGGGACAACGTCCAGAAGCTCCTGCAGTTCGCGGCCGACATCCAGGTCGTCGGGCAGGCGGGGACGGGGCGCGAGGCGATCGACCTGGCGCGGCAGTTGACGCCCGACATCGTCCTGATGGACGTGACGATGCCCGAGATGGACGGCATCTCGGCCACCCAGGTCATCACCGGGCAACTGCCAGGGATCGCGGTCATCATGATCTCGGTCCAGGCCGACCCCGACAGCCTGCGCCGCTCATTGCAGGCCGGCGCGCGGGACTACCTGTCGAAGCCGTTCGGCCTGGAAGACCTGACCGGCTCGATCCGCAGCGTCTACCAGAGCCTGCTCGCCACCCGTGCCCAGCTCGGCGCCGCCGCCGCACTGGGCACGGGCCCGCTCGGACAGGCCGCGGAGAACACGCCGCGCGCCAAGGTGATCGGCGTCTTCAGCACCAAGGGTGGGGTCGGGCGCACCACGCTGGCGACCAACCTGGCGGTCATCACCAAACTCGCCACCGACAAGCGGGTGGCGGTGGTGGACGGCAACCTCGCCTTCGGCGACGTCGGCGTGACGCTCAACCTGACCGCCACCAAGACGATCGCGGACCTGGCGCCGCTGGTCGGCATGCTCGACGACGACATGATCGCCGACGTGATGCAGACGCACTCGTCGGGCGTCAAGGTGCTGCTGGCGCCGCCCTCGCCGCAGGAGGCGGAGATGGTCAGCGCCGAACACCTGCGCGCGATCATGGGGCGGCTGGTGCGGATGTTCGACTACATCTTCGTCGACACCCGCCCGTCGTTCGACGAGCACCAGCTCGTGCTGCTCGACCTGACCGACACGGTCCTGCTCGTGCTGACGATGGAGATGACGAGCATCAAGGCGGCGAAGCAGTACCTCGAGGTCGCCGAACTCCTCGGCTACCCGCACGACAAGACGACGCTGGTGCTCAATCGCCTCGACGGCGGGTCGCAGATCACCGTCGAGGACATCGAGTCGCACCTGAAGGGCCGGCTGAAGTCGCGCATCCCCGACGAGCCGACCGCGGTGCTGCGCAGCATCAACGAGGGCGTGCCGCTCGTCGTCAGTGCGCCCGACGGCCGCTTCGCGCTGGCCGTCAACAACCTGGCCAGCCTCGTCACCGACGGCGCGGTGCCGGCCGAGGATCTGCCCGAGCAGAAGCGCGGCCTCGGCCGGATCTTCCGGCGCGGCGGCGCGGCCCCGGCGACCGCGCTGCCGGCCGGCGGGGCGTGAGTCGGGAGTCGGGAGTCGGGAGTCGGAGGTACCGGCTCCGCAATTGTTGACCGGGTTGGGCACAGGAAGCCGTCTCTGCCGACTGCCGACTGCCGACCGCCGACTACAGAGGGGGATCGCGGATGTCCTTGATGCGGCGCCTGAATGCCAACCAACCGCCCACGACGAACGGGGCGTCGCCGACGCCGGCCGCGCCGGCCGGGAACGGCTACGGCGCGTTCCCCGCGCCCCCGCCGC
Organism: Thermomicrobiales bacterium; assembly: GCA_035708265.1. Taxonomy (GTDB): domain Bacteria; phylum Chloroflexota; class Chloroflexia; order Thermomicrobiales; family CADCWN01; genus DASSSV01. Next base: position 2,415 of record DASSSV010000563.1, read on the forward strand.
CCCGCGAGGCGCCGCCCCCGGTCCCGCCGCCCAGCCCGGTGGGCACGGCGACCCTCAAGCGCCCCAACGGCAACGGGAGCGCGCCGGGGACCGGACCGATGCGCGAGCGCAACGACTCCTTCAACGATTTGAAGTCGCGCGTGCAGAACCGGCTCATCGCCGAGCTGGACCCGCGGATGGACCTGGCCAACGCCGAGGAGGTGCGGCGCACGGTTGAGGAGACCTTCGCGCTCGTCCTCGAGCAGGAGCAGGTGACCCTGACGCGGGTCGAGCGGCTGCGGCTCTTCGAGGCGATCGCCGCGGAGATCCTCGGCTACGGCCCGATCGAGCCGCTGCTGAAAGACGACTCCGTCTCGGAAATCATGGTCAACGGGCCGCGCCAGATCTACGTCGAGCGCCGCGGGCGCCTCGAACTCTCCGACGTCAACTTCACCGACGACGACCACGTCATGCGGGTGATCGACCGGATCGTCTCCCCGCTCGGCCGGCGCATCGACGAGAGCTCGCCGACGGTGGACGCGCGCCTGCCGGACGGGTCCCGCATCAATGCCGTGATCCCGCCGATCTCGCTGGTGGGGCCGGTGCTGACGATCCGCAAGTTCTCCAAGGACCCGCTGACGATCGACGACCTGGTGCGCTTCGGCACGGTCACGCCGGAGATGGTGACCTTCGTGAAGGCGTGCGTCGAGGCGCGCCTGAATATCGTCGTCTCCGGCGGCACCGGCTCCGGCAAGACGACCACGCTCAACGTTCTCTCGTCCTTCATCCCCGACGACGAGCGGATCGTCACAATCGAGAACGCGGCCGAACTCCAATTGCGCCAGGAGCACGTCGTCACGCTGGAGTCCCGCCCGCCGAACATCGAGGGCAAGGGCGAGATCACCATCCGCGACCTCGTCATCAACTCGCTGCGTATGCGCCCCGACCGCATCGTCGTCGGCGAGTGCCGCGGCGGCGAGGCGCTCGACATGCTGCAGGCGATGAACACCGGCCACGACGGCTCGATGACGACGGCACACGCCAATACGCCGCGCGACGTCCTCGCCCGCCTGGAGACGATGGTGCTGATGGCGGGCGTGGACCTGCCGGTGCGCGCCATCCGCGAGCAGATCGCCTCCGCGGTCGACCTGATCGTCCAGCAGGCTCGCCTGAAGGACGGGTCGCGCCGGATCGTGGCGGTGACCGAGGTGCAGGGGATGGAGGGCGACGTCATCGTCCTGCAAAACATCTTCGAGTTCGAGCAGACCAGCATCGAGAACGGCAAGATCATCGGGCGGATGAAGCCGACCGGCATCCGGCCGAAGTTCATCGAGAAGTTCGAGGTCGCCAACATCTACCTTCCGCCGAACATCTTCGGCGCGCTGGACCGCTTCTTCTAAGTGGGAGCGTAGGAGCGTGAGAGGGTGAGAGCGTAACCGCGGGAGGCGCACAGCCCGCTCGTACCCCGCGCTCTCACGTCCCCACGCTCCCACGCTCCCACGCGCTAGCCGGAGGATGCTCAAGCATGGCGCTCCAAGCAGTCACGATCGCGCTCACGGTGCTCCTGGCGCTCGTCTTCGTGGTCGTGGGGATCGGCAACGCGCGGCGCGGGGCCTCGATCGACGTCGAGGAGCGGCTCGGGCGCTACGCCGCGCGCGACCCGGATCTGACGCCCGAGGGCGAGGGCCGCGGCCGCCGCGGGCCCGGCCGGCTGGCGCAGGTGGTGGAGAAGGCGGTCGCCGAGCGCAGCTTCACCGGCAACACCCGCGCGCAACTGGCGCGCGCCGACCTCCGCTTCACCGTCGGAGAGTGGTTGATCGTGCGCAGCGGCGCGATCATCCTCGGCTTCGGCGCTGGCGTGCTGGTCGGCTCGCTGACCAACGGGCTGTCGCTGCTGACCGGCATCCTCGCCGGCGTGCTCGGCTTCTTCGCGCCGGGCTGGTATCTGACGTTGCGCATCCGCAGCCGGGTCAAGAAGTTCATCAACCAGCTCGCCGACACGATCACGCTGATGGCCAACTCGCTGCGCGCCGGCTACAGCCTCCTGCAGGCGATGGACCTGATCTCGCGCGAGACCGGTCCGCCGATCTCGGACGAGTTCCGCCGCGTCGTCCACGAGGTCGGTCTCGGCATCAGCAGCCAGGAGGCGATGGCCCACCTGCTGCGCCGCATCCCCAGCGACGACCTCGACCTGCTGGTGACGGCGATCAACATCCAGTACGAGGTCGGTGGCAACCTGGCGCAGATCCTCGACGTGATCGGGCACACGATCCGCGAGCGGGTGCGCATCAAGGGGGAGATCACCGTCCTGACCGCGCAGCAGAGCATCTCCGGCTACGTCATCAGCGCGCTGCCGGTCTGCCTCGGCGTGATGATCTTCCTGATCGCGCCCGACTACATCACCAAGATGTTCGTCTTCCCGTGGATCTGCATGCCGATCATGAGCGCGGTGATGATCGTCGTCGGGTTCTTCGCGATGAAGAAGATCACCAACATCGAGGTCTGACGCCGTGGGGCGTGGGCCGTGGGGCGTGGGGCGTAACGACGTGGCGACGCGGGCAGGGACCGGCAGCATCACCGGCCCACGGCCCACGCCCCACGGCCCACGACAGAGGGGGGACCGATGCTCATCCCAATCCTGATCCTGGCGATGACCGGGGCGGCGCTGGCGCTGATCGCGGTCGGCGCGCGGATGCCGGCCAAGGAAGTGTCGATCGAGGAGCGGCTGGCGGCGTTCGCCGAGCGGCCGCGGCCGCTGGAAGAACTCGAGCTGGAGCGCCCCTTCGCCGAGCGCGTCCTGCGCCCGCTCTTCCGCACCTGGACGCGGCGCATCGCCCGCTTCACGCCGAAGCAGAACATGGAGCGGCTGCGGCAGGCGCTGCAGGAGGCGGGCAGCCCCAGCAACCTCGGCCCGGTCGAGTTCATGGGCCTGCGCGGCGGCATGGCGGTCGTCCTCGGCGGCGCGGCGCTGCTGATCACGATCGTCACCGGCTCGACGCTGCGGCCGATCCACATCGGCGCGCTCGGCATCCCCGGTATCATCCTCTTCCCCGCGCCGCTGGGCCTCCTGGGCTACACGCTGCCGGGCATCTGGCTGAACCAGAAGATCCGCCGGCGCAAGAAGGAGATCCAGAAGTCGCTGCCGGACGCGATCGACCTCTTGACGATCAGCGTCGAGGCGGGCCTCGGCTTCGACCCCGCGCTGGCGCGCGTGGCCGAGAAGTGGGACAACGCGCTCAGCCGCGAGTTCCGGCGGATGCTGCAGGAGATTCGCATCGGCAAGCCGCGTCGCGACGCGATGCGCGAGGTGGCGATCCGCTGCGGCGTGGACGACCTGCGCGTCTTCGTCTCCTCGATCGTGCAGGCCGACCAGCTCGGCGTGAGCATCACCCAGGTGCTGCGCGTGCAGTCGGAGCAGATGCGCATCCGGCGCCGCCAGCGCGCCGAGGAGCAGGCGCACAAGGCCCCGATCAAGATGCTCTTCCCGATGGTCTTCCTGATCTTCCCGGCGATGTACGTCATCATCCTCGGGCCGGCCGTGCCGACGATCTTCGGCGCCTTCAAGTAAACTGGTGGCAGACGCGATGATCGCTCACGGGCACTGTCGGGTCGTCAACGAGAGCCGCGGCAGCGTGGTGGCCGAGGCGGCTGAGGTGGCGCGGACCTGGTGGGCGCGCGGCAAGGGCCTCCTCGGCCGGCGGGCGCTGCCGGAGGGGGCCGGGCTGGTGATCGAGCCTTGCTCCAGCATCCACACCTGGTTCATGGCCTTCCCGATCGACGTCGCCTTCGTCGCGGCCGACGGCCGCGTGGTGCGCACGGCGCACGCGGTCCGGCCCTGGCGGGTCGGCCCGATCGCGCGCGGTGCGCGCTACGTCGTGGAGCTGCCGGCCGGCACGCTGGCGCGCACGGGCACGGAGGTCGATGACCGTCTCGCTCTCGAAGCTCAGGAGCGCGCGCCGGACGCTCCTTGACCTGTTCTTCCCCCCGCGCTGCGCCGGCTGCGGCCGGCGCGGCCACTGGCTGTGCCCGGCCTGCGCCGGGCATCTGCGTCCCCTGGCGCCCCCGTGGTGTGAGCGCTGCGGCGACCCAGTGCGCTTTGCGAGCCGCGACGGCCTCTGCGCCCCCTGTCGCCAGGGCGGGCCGCGCGCGCTCGACTGGGCCCGCGCCGCTTACGCCTTCGCGGGACCCCTGCGCGAGGCGATCCACCGCTTCAAGTACGGCGGCGAGCGGGCCAGGGCCGCGCACCTGGCCGGGCTGCTGCTCGCCTGGCCGGCCCTGCCGCCCCCCGGCGCGGCCCTGCTGGCGCCGGTGCCGCTGGACGCGGCGCGCCGGCGCGCCCGCGGCTACAACCAGGCGGAGGAACTCGCAAGGGCGCTGGCGGCCGTCTGGGCGCTGCCGCTGACGACCGACCTGGCGCGGACCCGCCCGACGCGCCCGCAGGTCGGCCTGGACCGCGCGGCGCGGCGCGAGAACGTGCGCGGCGCCTTCGCCTGGCGTGGTGGCCCGCTCGCCGCCCGCCGCGTCCTCCTGATCGACGACGTGATGACGACCGGCGCGACGGCCGAGGAGTGCGCCGTCGCGCTCAAAGCCGCCGGCGCCGCCTGGGTCGGCCTGCTGGCCCTGGCCCGGCCGGTGAGTGACGAGTGACGAGTGACGAAGATAGCGAGGTCCAAACTCCTCGTCACTCGTCACTCATCACTCGTCACTCGCAAAGAGGGGCACGACTTCGCCGGCGAAGACGCCGGGGCCGCGGAAGTAGTGGTGGACGGCGTGGAGGAAGGCGATGCCGGCGTGGCCGTCGACGCGGCGACCGGTCGCGGGGTCGGTGATGCCACGCACGGTGTCGTAGAACGCTTCGTTGTCGACGTGGACATTGCCCTGGGGGTCGGTGTAGAAGGTGGCGATGATCTCGGCGTCGTCGGGGTCGTCGTAAACCTGAAAGATGCAGACCTTCATCTGCCGCGGGCCGCGCGGCTCCTGCATGATGCCTCCCTGTGCCGGCCGCGCGCGGCCCGGACGCCCCGAGCTCCCGATCCATGATCGCAGGGATGGGCTGGGGCTGCAATAACGAACCGCCGGAGGCCGCCAGCAGCAGACTGGCGGCCCCCGGCGGCGGGTCATGCCGCGGTCAGCATTCGCTGTAGCCGCAACTTAGGCATTTCTTGCAACCTTCCTGGTAGACGAGGGTCGTGCTGCCGCACTCCGGGCAGAGGTTGCCAGTCATCCGGTAGGCGGCGTGGTGCGGGTCGGCCTGGCTGTGCCCGTTCTTGCCGGCGCGGGCGTGGCTGGCGTCGGGCGCGTCGGCGTCCGCCGCGGTGGGCAGCGGGAGCTGCATCGGCGGCGGCTGGAGGGCGGGCAGGCCGTCGAGGTGCTCGTCGAGGGCCTTGCCGACGGCGTCGGGCAGCGAGCGGACCTGCTCGGGGCCGAAGCCGATCGTGCGGCTGCCGCCGATGCCGCGGAGCTGGCTGGCCATCTCGCGCAGGCGGTCGTCCTGCGCCATCGGCGACGGGATGCGCAGCGCCAGGGAGATCAGCCGGCCCAGCGCCTCGGCCAGCGCCGACACGTCGCTGCCGCCGCGCCCGACGTTGATGAAGACCTCCAGCGGCCCCTCCTCGTCGCTGTTGACGGTGATGTTGACCGTGCCCTCGGGCGCCTTGATGTTGCGGGTGTAGCCGTGGAGGACCGGCGGGCGCGCGCGCACCGTCGCGGGCAGCGCCGGGGCCGGCTCCGGCTGCGGCGCCTCCTTCGGCTCCTCCAGGTGCGTCAGGACGGCGTCGCGCGAGCCGTCGCGGTAGTAGGTCACGCCCTTGCACCCGAGATCGTAGGCCAGCCGGTAGAGGCGATCGACCTCCGCCGCGGTGTGATGGTTCGGCGCGTTGACCGTCTTGCTGATGCTGCTGTCCGTATACTGCTGCACGGCCGCCTGGACGCGGACGTGGTCCTCGGGTGTCAGGTCGTTGGCGCCGACGAAGTAGCCGGGCGTCGGCGCGTCGGGGTGGGCGTCCTTCCACGCCTGCAAGAGCGGGTGGTACATGACGTGCTCGCCGGTGCGGTCGCGGCGGACCATCGCGAAGTCGAAGACCGGCTCGATGCCGGAGGAGACGCCGGCCAGGAGGCTGGTCGTACCGGTCGGCGCCTGGGTCAAGAGGACGGCGTTGCGGATGCCTTGCCGCGCGATCTTCTCCTGGATCGCGGCGGGCAGCTCGCGGATGAACTCGCCCTGGAGGTACTGCTCGCGGTCGAAGTGGCCGAAGGCGCCCTTCTCCGCCGCGATGTCGGCCGACATGTCGTAGGCGGCGTCGCGGATGGTGCGGTAGATGCGGTCGACGACCGCCAGCGACTCGTCGCTGCCGTAGCGGACGCCGAGGCCGATCAGCGCGTCGGCGAGGCCCATCGTGCCGAGGCCGGTGCGCCGGGTGCCGAGTTGCGCCTCGCGGTTCTCCTCGATGAAGTAGAGGTTGGCGTCGACGACGTTGTCGAGGAAGCGCATCGCCACGCGGGCGTGCTCGGCCAGCGCCGCGTAGTCGAGTTCGCCCGCGCCGGTCGGGCCGTGGACGAACGCGGCGAGGTTGAGCGCGCCGAGGTTGCACACGCCCCACTCGGGTAGGCCCTGCTCCCCGCACGGGTTCACGCAGCGGATGTTCTCGTAGTACCAGGTGTTGGAGCGCGTGTTGTAGCGGTCCATGAAGACGACGCCGGGCTCGGCGGTGGCCCAGGCGCTGGCGCAGATCTTGGCCCAGACGTCGCGCGCCTTGACGACGCGCCCGAGCTGCACCTGGCCGGCCAGTTCCGGGTGGGCCTTGACCTGGGCGCGCGTCGGGAACTGCAGCTGCCAGTCGCCGTCGTCCTTGACCGCCTGCATGAAGGCGTCGGAGACGGCGACCGAGATGTTGGCGTGCTCGATCGCGACCGGCCGGTTGGTCAGCGGGTCGATGCGCTTGGCGGCGATGAACTCCTCGACGTCGGGGTGGTCGTCGTCGAGCATCAGCATCAGCGCGCCGCGGCGCGAGCCGCCCTGCTGGATCACGTCGCCGGTGGCGACGGAGTAGAGCTCGGCCCAGGAGCAGGGGCCGGAGGCGGTGCCGTTGACCGTGCGGATGTAGGAGCCGCGCGGGCGTAGGGTCGAGAGGTTGATGCCGACGCCACCGCCGCGCGCCATGATCTCGGTCATCACTTTGAGGTTGTCGAGGATGCCGCCGCGGCTGTCCTCCGGGCTCGGGATGACGTAGCACTGGCCGGTCAGGTAACCGTGCCCGACGGTGATGGTGTGCGTCTCCGGTTCGACGCAGCAGAAGACCTCCTCCACGCGGTCGGTCTCGCGCACGTCGATGACCTGGATCGTCGCCTGGCGCGCCCGCGGCGACGCCTCGAAGTTCGCGCGGTGCGAGGGCAGGAGGAGGTCGTCGGCGGTGACGGTAGCCTTGAAGAGTTGCAGGCGGTAGACCGGCTTGGCGCTGCCGTCGTAGGGCGACGTCTCGCGCGTCATGGTGATGCCGCTCGCCACGAAGCCGGCCGCGGCCATCCCCTCCGCGATCCGCGTGAGGACCGCAGTGTCCTTGTTGTAGAGCGCGACCGAGCCCCGCGCGTTTACGTGGCCGTCGGCCGCGATCAGGCCGGCGACGAAGCCGCGCCAATAGGACGGCGACACGTCGCTCCGCGGCAATTGCTTCCAGGTCGCCGGGAGTCCTTGGACGCGGAGGTGTGCCTTGGTGGCGACCGTGCCGCCGGCCGGGCGGGCGCCGTATGCATCGAACCACGGAGCAAGTTGCTCGCTCTCGCCGAAGAGGCAGACGTGCGCCTTGCCGTACTGCGTGCTGCCATCGCCGAAGACGACGCCGTGCCGGACCCCCTCGGCGAAGTCGGCGTCGCGCGCGGGCGCCGGGCGGGCGTTGATCGGGATGCGCCGGGCCTTGAGGTCGCGCGTCGGGACCCGCTCCGTGCCACCCTTCGGGCTGGTCGCCACCCACTGGTGGTCGCCGGTGGCGTGGAACACGACGCCGTTGCTCAGCGTCACGGCCCAGAGGCGCTGGTGGCCATAACTCTGGAAGAGGGCCGGGCGGTAGACGCCGCCCTCGCTCAGGACGTCGTGGACCCCGCTGAGGCTGCCGATCGGGACGATCCCCTCGCGCGTGTGGACGGGCGTGTCTCCCTGGAAGCAGTTGTAATAGGTGACTGCATGGCCAGATCCTGCGCCGGCCAAGATGCGCCCGCCGGGCACGAACTTGAAGGCGGTGAGGGCGTCGTAGAAGCGCTCCTCCCAGACGCGGCGCAGCTCCTCGGTCGGCTCCACCGCCGCGATACCGCGCGCGACCCGCCGCCAGAGCTCCTCCGGCGTCGACTCGATCGCGGCGCCGGAGGGGTCTTTGAGCGAGTAGCGATCGAGGAAGACCTTGGCGCGCACGCCGGTCAGCGTCGTGCCGCGCGACCCGTCCGCGCCGCTGGCGCCGCTCTCGGTTAGATTCGTGCCGGTGCTCGTCATCGGACATCCCTCCACGCGGATACTCGCCACTCCCAGCCGGTGTCGCTTGGCCCGCCGCCCCCGACACCCGCCCGCCCGCCATCCGTACAGACCGGGTCGTTCTCGCGCCGCCCCGCCGCCCGGCCGGCGCGCGGCTCTTGTGGTTCACCTCGCCATCATACCACAAGATATGGGCATTGCAAGGGGTCTCGGCGCGGATTGTCGAACGCGCGTCTTGTACCTACGCCCCGTCACAAGTGTACGAATAGTATGTACATGCAGTCAAGGGCGTGGGGCGCGCTGGCTCAGGCGAGATCCAAGCGAGATCTTTATAGCCACGTGCCACACTGATTCGCGGGCGACCGCGGCGGCGACTCGGCCATGGCCCCGTTTCTGCGACGGTGGGCGCGACGGGGTCCGGCGAGCGGCCGGCGCATCGCGCCGCGGCGCGACGCGCGCCACCAGGGATGCGGGCGTCGCCGACGATGGACGACCGGCCCGCCCGGCGCGACCGACCCATTCGAACACATTCACACCATAGGGAGGAAGGACCCCGACCATGCGACACCCACGGTTCCTCGCAAGCGTGCCCGTCCTCTTGCTGGCGCTGGCGCTGGCCCTCACCGGCTGTTCGCTGGGCGGCGCCACCGCGACGCCGGCCGCCACGGCGCTGCCGACCGCCACCAGCGCCCCGGCCGGC
>DASSSV010000564.1:0-2423 GCA_035708265.1 Thermomicrobiales bacterium
CCAGCTCCGCCGTCGTGCTCGTGCCGCCGAGGTCGGGCGTGCGCACCTCGCGCGCGGCGGTGACGGCCTCGATGGCGCGCAGGACCGCGGCGCCGGCCTCGCGCTCGCCCAGGTAGTCGAGCAGCAGCGCGGCCGACCAGACCGCGCCGATCGGGTTGGCGATGCCCCGGCCGGCGATGTCGGGCGCGGAGCCGTGGACCGGCTCGAAGAGCGCCGGGCCGCGCCGCGCGGCCGGGTCGGGGTTGATGTTGGCGCTCGGCGGGATGCCGAGGCTGCCCTGGAGCGCGCCGCCGAGGTCCGTGAGGATGTCGCCGAAGAGATTGGAGGCGACGACGACGTCGAAGGTCTGCGGGTGGGTGACGAAGCGCGCGGCGAGCGCGTCGACGTGCCACTTCTCGGTGGCGATGTCGGGGTACTCCGCCGCGACCGCCGCGTGGACCTCGTCCCAGAGGACCGGGCCGTACTGCTGCGCGTTCGACTTGGTCGCGCTCGTCACCTTCCGGCGCCCCTCGCGCCGCGCCAGCTCGAAGGCGTAGCGCATGATCCGCTCGACGCCCCGGCGCGTGTAGACGCTCGTCTGCAGCGCGACCTCCTCCGGCGTGCCCCGGCGCACGCGCCCGCCGACGCCGGCGTACTCGCCCTCGGTGTTCTCCCGCACGCAGACGAAGTCGATGTCGGCCGGGCCGCGCCCGCGCAGCGGCCCCTCGACGCCGGGGAGGAGGCGGATCGGCCGCTGGTTGACGTAGAGGTCGAACTCTTGGCGGATCGGCAGCAGGAAGCCCCACAGGCTGACGTGGTCGGGCACGGTGGGGAAACCGACCGCGCCGAGGTAGAGGGCGTCGAACTCGCGCAGGATGCCCAGGCCGTCCTCCGGCATCATCCGGCCGTGGCGCAGGTAGTACTCGCAGCCCCAGTCGAATGCCGCGGTGTCGAGCCGGAAGTCGCCGCGCAACTCCTGGAGCGCCGCCAGCGTCGCCACGCCCTCGGCGATCACGTCATGCCCGATGCCATCTCCCGGCAGCAGCGCCACCCGATACTGTCGCATCGCCCCACCCTCCCCGCTTCGGCAATCTATGCCCGCCGCCGCGTCGTAGCATAGCAGAGCGGGCGCGGCGGCGAAGTACGAAGTACGAACTACGAAGTACGAAGAGGGAGGTGGGGACGAGGTCGCTGCTAGAGGTCGATCCACCACCATGGGAGCCGCGACCACGAGTGCCCGGCTGCCCCACGTCCCGGTTCGCCCCGCACGCAGCCTCCGCCGTCAACCCTCGTTCGTACTTCGTACCTCGTACTTCGTACTTCACCTCGTAACTGTTCAGAGTCAGGGGGTAACCTCGCCGAAACTGGCATCTTCGAGAAGTACGTACGCCGGTTGAATGCAACGGCGCGGCGATTCTGCCCTGCCAATCTGAACAGTTACTTCACCCCGCTCCTGGCCGTGAACTTGCGGGCGGCTGCTATACTGGGGCGTTGCAAGCGCCGCGCGCTCGCGGAATCACACAACGATCGCTCGATCGAGGAGTAGAGTATTTCGATGCCGTTCTTTGTCGCTCGTTGCCAGTGGCGCGCCGACGGCTCGCACGACCGGTCGGCGGAACTCCCCGACGCCTGGTCCCTGCTGGACGAAGAGTTCGAGTCGCCGGACGAGGCCCGCGCCGCCGCCGAAGAGGACCGCCTGCAATTCATGCAGCAGCGCGGCGGGTGGATGGGGGTCCACCGCCTCGGCCTCGACCAGTTGGGCTATCGCTTCATCGAAGCCGAGGATTTCGACCGGGCGCTCGCACTCGCCCGCCGGCGGCTCGACCCGCCCGGCCCGGCCTCCGCCAGCCACCAGCAGCCGGCCTCCTGACCCCGCAGCGCCACCGGGCGCTCGTGCAGAACGAATGTGCTACGATGGGCGCAGCCCCGGCGCCGGCCCGGGCGGAACGTCGTCGCGCGGCGGTGGCGCGCGGAGGAGGTATCCCGGCCATGAGTCAGCATGCGGGTACGCCGGGCGAACGGTACGACAGGATCGTGGAAGCATTGCTCGGCGAGCCGGGTGTCACGCAGGGGACGTCGGGGCAGCGAGGCTTCGGCGCGTCGGCGCTGGCGGTCGAGGGGAAGATCTTCGCGATGCTCGCCAGCGGCGACCGCTTCGTGGTCAAACTCCCGCGGCAGCGTGTCGACGCGCTCGTCGCGTCCGGCGACGGCGAGCGCTTCGACCCCGGCCACGGCCGGTTGATGAAGGAATGGCTCGTCGTCGCCCCCACGGCCGCGGCCGACTGGCTTCCCCTGGCGCGCGAGGCGCTGGCGTTCGTCGGCGGGCGATCGGGAGCGGAGCGAGCATAAGGGCCTTACGGCTGGGCATAGGGATGCGCCGCGGCACTGTGCCGCGGCGCATCCCGGGTCATCTCGTGGGCGTGTAGAGCATATTCCGATTGCGC
>DASSSV010000565.1:0-3184 GCA_035708265.1 Thermomicrobiales bacterium
CGCCAGGACGGCCGCCAGGAGCCGCGCGGCCCACGTCGCGGCGATGTCGCCCTTCCGGCGGGCGAAGAGGTCGCCGGTGCCCGGGTTGCGCCGGGCGTAGGTCTCCTGGAGCAACACGCGCAGCTCCTCGCCGGCCGCGCCGTGGTAGACCGGCGCGCGCCGGTACTCGAAGGTCGCCGCCAGCTCCTGCCCCTGGTACACGTCGATGCGCATCATCCGCTCCCCATCGCGCTCGGTGCGATCATCCGTCACTGGTAGCGTAGCAGCGGGCGGGGGCAGGGGGAATCCCCCGCGCGTCCCGCGAGGTTTCCCGCCGCGCCGCCGGCCGAATCGCCCCGCCGGGCGGGCCATTCGTCTCGCGGCGCCCGCCGCACGACCGCGCCTCGCCACCCGCTAGGCGCGGGCCGTCGTCGCGCCCGCGCGTCCCCTCCCGCGCGGCGTCCCCGGCCGGCAGGCTTGTCGTGGTAGGTGGTACCGGTAGGCACGGCGGACAACGGAGGCAGGTGTGTCGGCTACCAGCCTCGTCCGCGGCGAGATCAGCAGGGTTTGCGGGGAGTGAAGGCGCGATCACCCTCCCCCTCCTCATCCGACGAAGCCGGCGTCGAAGCCCGTAGGGTGCGGTAACCTCGTCTGCGCACCGCTCAAGCCCATGGCAACGCCCCGCAGCCCCGTCCCGTCCGGTATGATGGCCGAGTATGCATGGCGTCGGCGATCAGCGGGGAGGGGCGGGATATGCTCTGGGCGGTCCTCGTGCATCTCGCGGGGTTCATCGTCGATCTCGCCGTCGGTGCGCGATGCGCCGAGCGGGAGAAAGACCTGGAGATCGCGCTGCTGCGACATCAGGTGCGGCTGTTGCAGCGACGAGCATCCCGACCGCCCCGCCTGTCACGTTGGGAGAAGCTGACGCTCGCCATCCTGGCGACGAAGTTCAGCCGCCTGAGCGCCGGCCCGCGCGAGCGGCTGGCCCGCGCCATCCTCCTCGTCCAGCCCGCGACCGCGCTGCAGTGGCACCGCGAACTCGTGCGCCGCAAGTGGACCTTCCGCCGCCGACACAGCGGCGGGCGACCGCCGATCGCCGCCGAGGTCGAGGCGTTGCTCCTCCGTCTGGCCGCGGAGAACCCGCGCTGGGGCTACGGCCGGCTCCAGGGGGAACTGCAGACGCTCGGCCACGTGCTCGGGCGCTCGACGATCCGGGGCGTACTGAAGCGGCGGCGGGTGCCGCCGGCACCGCAGCGCGGCCCGCGCGCCACCAGCTGGCGACACTTCCTCGCGCAGCACCGCGACGCCGTGCTCGCGTGCGACTTCTTCACCGTCGAGACGGTCTTCCTCCAGACCCTGTACGCGCTGTTCTTCCTCGAGATCGGGACACGGCGGGTCCACTTCGCCGGGTGCGCCGCGCACCCGACCGCCGCCTGGGTCACCCAGCAGGCGCGCAACTTCGCCTGGACGCTGCAGGATGCGGGCGGCACCTTCCGCTACCTTATCCACGATCGGGATGCGAAGTTCCCGGCGGCCTTCGACCATGTGTTCACCGACGAGGGGCTCGACGTCATCCGCACGCCGTACCGCGCGCCGAACGCCAATGCCTTCGCGGAACGCTGGATCCGCTCGGCCCGCGCGGAGTGCCTCGATCATCTGCTCATCGCCGGCGAGGCACACCTCCACCGGGTGCTGACGGAGTACGTGGCGTACTACAACCACGCCCGGCCGCATCAGGGCCTCGATCAACGCTGCCCGGTCCCGTTCCCTACACCCGTCAGGGACGGGCCGGTGCGCCGCCGCGACCGGCTGGGCGGTCTGCTGCACGACTACTACCGCGAGGCCGCGTGAGCCGAAGGGCTGCCGCAGATGCACTTTCCGCACGGTACGGGGTGTTGAGCGCCCCCACGCCGGCGTCCCCGCGGTGCATCGGCGCGAGCACCTGCACCTCGCCCGGGGCGAAGCCGTAGCGCGCGGGGAGCCGGCGGGCCACCAGCTCCACCGCCGTCGCCGCGGCCGCCGCCGGGTCCGCGGCGGGCAGGAAGAAGCAGTCGCGGATGGCGCCGCCGAAGCGGGGCGACTCCCCCGCGTTGATGCGCGCGGCGTTGGCCGCGATGCCCGAGCCGGCCCCCTGGCGGAAGATGCGGGTGAGTCTCGTCACCGGGAAGCGCGCCGCGCGCAGGAGGTCGGCCAGCACCTCGCCGGCCCCGACGCTGGGGAGCTGGTCGGGGTCGCCCACCAGCAGGAGGTGGCTGCCCGGGGCGACCGCCTTGGCCAGTTGGTTGGCCAGCAGGGCGTCGAGCATGCTGACCTCGTCGACCACCACCAGGTCGGCGTCGAGCGGGCGGGCGGGCCCCCGGCCGGCCTTCCCGCCGGGCCGCAGTTCGAGCGTGCGGTGGAGGGTGCCCGCCTCCAGGCCGGTCGCCTCCTGCATGCGCTTGGCCGCGCGCCCGGTCGGCGCCGCGAGCAGGGGACGCAGCCGCTTGGCCCGCGCGAGCGCGAGGATCGCCCGCAGGGTGTGCGTCTTGCCCGTCCCCGGCCCGCCGGTCAGGATGCTGACGGGCGCGGTCAGCGCCATGCGCACCCCGGCCTCCTGCTCCGGGGCGAGTGTCAGCCCGTGCTTCGCGGCGAGCCAGCCGAACGCGGCGGCCCAGTCGGTCGCCGCGAAGGTGCGCGCCGCGCGGGCGTCCATGGCGGCCGCGGCGAGCGCGGCGAGGCGGGAGGCCAGCCCCGACTCCGCCCGCGCGAAGGGCGCGAGCGCCACGAGGCGGAGGGCGGTGTCCTCCCGGCGCGCGGCCACCAGGTCGCCCGTGCGCAGCAACGCCTCCACGGACGCACCCAGTCGAGCCACCTCGACGCCCAGCAGCCCGGCCGCCGCCTCGGCCAGCTCGCGCTCGGGGAGGAGCGTGTGCCCCTCGTCACCCGCGGCCCCCAGCGCGTGGAGCACGCCGGCCTGCAGCCGTTCGGGCGCGTCCGGGGCGATGCCCACGGCTTGGGCGATCGTGTCCGCCGTCTTGAAGCCGATGCCCCAGACCTCCCTGGCGAGGCGGTAGGGCTCCCGGCTCACCACCCGCCCGCTGTCGTCCCCGAAGCGCTTATAGATCCGCACGGCGAGCGAGGTGGAGACGCCGTAGCCCTGCAGCGCGGCCATCACCTCGCGGATGTGGCGCTGCTCGACCCAGGTGGCGGCGATGCGGCCCGCCCG
>DASSSV010000566.1:0-3440 GCA_035708265.1 Thermomicrobiales bacterium
CGACGACCCATCGCTCGCGGCGAAACTACCGCCCGCGGATACCGACTCGCTGGCCTGGTTCCGCGCCTGGCGGGCGCGGGCGCCGCTGCCATCACTCGACGATATCCCGCCGCCGGACGAGGTGTGGGATGACCTGCACGCCGAGGACGGCACGCCCGAGGACGCGCCCGCCCTCGCCGAGCGAAAGGAGGACGAGCGCTATGTCTTCGACGCGTAGTGCGCGCCGGCGTGACTCGTTTGCGGCTTCGCCGCGCGCTGTGCTCTCGCGCGGAATGCCCGCTGGGACGGCCGGTGCTGATGCGCACGCCGGGCCCCATATCGCTCGCGCGATGGGGACGGCAAGATAAGGCGCAGCCCGCGCACCCGCAAGTGCGCGGGCTGCGCGGGGCCGGCGGCGGGCGCCGCCGGCGAGGGGTGCGGCGATGGTCCTGAGCAAACGGCGGCCGGGGACGGTCACGAAGAACGTCAAGCTCGCTGCGGAGACGATCGCGGCGGTGCAGGCGTGGGCCGACGGGCAGGGCACGACCTTCAGCGCGGCGCTGGACACGCTGGTCCGCATCGGGCTCGGCGAGGCGCCGGCGACGGCGGTAGCGCCGGCGCTGGTGGGCGCGGTGCGGCGGGAGGTCCAGCGCCAGGGGCATCGTCTGGCGAGCCTGATGGCGGCCTGCGCGGTCGACGCGGGGACGGGGATGCGCCTCGGCAACGCGATCATCCGCGAGCTGGACCCGGCCAAGGGGCGGGCGATCACGCTGGCGGCGCGGCAGGCGACCGTCGAGGCGCTGCGCCGCAACCGGGCGCTGCGGGAACTGGAGCTGACCGATGGCGATCGTGAAGGCGAACTACCTGCCGACGCGTAGCCCGCGTGTCCGGCACCTGGCCCGCAGCATCCGCTACTACACCTGGCGCGGGCCGGCCGGGGGCGTGGGGCGGCTGGCGGCGCCGAGGGGCTGGGTCTGTCACGGTGGGCGGGCGCTAGGCTGGGCGGCGGTGCGCGACAACGCGCGCGAGGACGCCCGGCTCTACCGCTACGCCTACCGGCTCGTCCTCTCCACGGCCGCCGCGCCGCTCGGCGTCGAGGACTACGCGGCCACGCTCGGGCGGCGCTTCGCGCGCTGGTACCTGGTCGAGCACCGCGACGGCACGCATCCTCACGCCCATGTGATCGCCTTCACCGACCGCCGCCTGGGGCGCGGCGACCTGGCCGGCCAGCGCCGGCGGCTGGCGGCGCGCGAGCAGGCCCGGCTCCAGGCCCGCGGGCAGTCATCGCGGGGGGCGGGATGATGGACGGTCCGCGTCCGCCCCACTGGGCCAGCATAGCGGCCACCCCGCCGCCGCAAGGGCGCTCCGCTGCGCTGCGCGTCGCCTGCGGCGATGCGGCCCACCGGCCGCACCCTTGCCCCGGCCGGGCCCCGGCCGCACGGCCCTCGGCCGAGGGCGGACGCGGACGGTGGCGCCGGACGGGGGGCGGGCACGGCGCGGGAGACCGGCCGCCGCCGCTCGTGCTGGTGCGGCCTGACGGCCGCGATCCGTCGAAGGCCCCGCACCGGTCCGCCACCGGGACGCGGGGTGGCGTGGGCCGGCTACGGGGTGGGCTCGGGCTCGCGGAGGAGATCGGCCAGGGTGGCAACGGCGCGCTGGGGGTCGCGGCGCTGGGCGCGGGCGAGGCGGGTCAGCAGCGCGGTGATGTTGCCGATCTGGCCGGCCATCGGCCCGCGCGAGGTGAAGAGGCCGAGCGCCGCGGCCAGTTCGCGCAGGCTGGCCATGTCCTCCCGGCTGATGTCGAAGGTCGTGCGCGGCTTGTTCACCATCCCGACGCCTCTCTCGCCCCGCTGCGCCGATGTTGCCCGGCGGCGAGCATACCACATAGCTACGGCGAACGACAAAGCAACGCCGATCTATTGGAGGGAGCCGATCTATTGGAAGGATCGGACAGGGAGTTGAAAAACACATATATATGTGGTATAGTACTGCAAGAAGTGATCCGGCGAGGCCGAGGGCCCGAAGCGACGGGCGGCGCGCAGGAGGTCCGGCGATGGGCGAGCGGCACGGGACACCCGACGAGCGCGAGCGGCGCGCGGAGCGGCTGCGGGAGGCGCTGGGTCTGTTGGAGCGCGGCACCGCGGCGATCCTCGCCGGCGCGGAGTTCCGCCGCTACCTGGAGGCGATGGGCCGCTTCCACCAGTACAGCGCGCGCAACGTCCTCCTGATTCACGCCCAGCGCCCCGACGCCACGCGCGTCGCCGGCTATCGCACCTGGCAGGCGCTCGGGCGGCAGGTGCGCCGGGGCGAGCGCGGCATCCGCATCTTCGTCCCGTACCGCCACCGCTTCGCGGATGCGCCGGTCGGGGAGGGTGACGAGGCCGGGCCGTCCCCGCCGCCCGCCGGGGTCGTGACCGGCTGGGGCATCGGCTACGTCTGGGACATCGCGCAGACCGACGGCGAGCCGTTGCCGGCGCCGCCGCAGCCGGTCGAGCTGGGCGGCTACTCCGACCGCGCGCTCCGGCTGATCGCGCGGCTGGAGGCGTTCCTCGCCGCCGAGGGCGTGCGCGTCACCTACGCCGAGACCGGCAGCGCGCGGGGCTGCTACCTCCCTGCGCGGCGCCGCGTCGTCGTCCATGCGCGCCTCACACCCGACCAGACTGCCAAGACGCTGGCGCACGAGGCGGCCCACCATGTTGCGGTGACGCGCGCCGTCCCCGAGCACGGGGCGAGCCGGGCCGACGTCGAGACGATCGCCGAGGGCGCGGCCTATGTCGTCCTCCACCACGCCGGGCTCGACGCGAGCGGCTACACCTTCGCCTATGTCGCCCGCTGGGCGGCCGATCACGCGCTCCTCACCCGCAACCTCGAGGCGATCCGCCTGACGTCCCAGATCCTCCTCGCCGCCGTCGCCGGCCTGCCCGGCGGGCCGGCCTACCGGTCGGCCCTCCCCGCGGCGGCATAGCGCGCAGCACGGAGACAGTCGCCATGCCCAAGACGCACGACTACATCCACCACTACCGCGGCCTCTGGACGCCGGGCGCCCGCTGCCGCATCGAGGTCTACGAACCGGCCGCGCCAGGCCGGCCGCCCGCGATCGTCTGCTCGGAACTCGACGACAATGCCAACACCAGCGTCACGAACGCCGCCGAACTCATCGCCGCCGAGGTCGTCGCCCGGCACTTCCCCGCGCTTCTCGACGTGCCAGCCGCCGGGTGCCAGCCCGTGACGTGGATCGAACATTACTCCGCTCAATGCGGCCTGCGCGAGGAGTACGACCTGGTGATCTTCGTCCCCTGGCGGATCACCGTCGCCCGGGTCGGCGGCGTGCGCCGGCGCTCGCTCGGCACCCCCTCGTGGCGGCGGCTGACGGCGGCGGAGGTGGACGAACTGCTCGGCCTGGAGTGCGTCGCATGCTGAGAGGGAGGAGGCCCGCGATGAACGAGGAGGAGCGCCGGCAA
>DASSSV010000567.1:0-4399 GCA_035708265.1 Thermomicrobiales bacterium
GATATAGCGCGTCGCCGACATTCGTCCCCGCCCTCTCCCGCTCGCCGTCGCCCGCCCGCCGCCGGGCGGCCTCGCCCTCGCTCGCGCCGGTTGGTGGCGCCGCGCCTATCATACCGCAGGGTCGGGCGGGCGCGGTAGCGCGCGGTTGTGCTCGCGCCGGGTGCGCGGTATCGTGGACGAAGCGCCGGCATGGGGACGCGGGGAGGGGAGGGGGCGGCGACCATGAGCGCGGTGGCAGACGAATCGGGCACCGGCGTCGACCTCCCGTTGGCGGAGGTGCGCGCGGCGGCGGCGCGCCTCGCCGGCAAGGTGCGCCGCACGCCCTGCGAGTCGTCGCGCACCTTCTCGCGCCTCTGCGGCGGCGAGGTCTGGTTCAAGTACGAGAATCTGCAGCGCACCGGCGCCTACAAGTTGCGCGGCGCGCTCAACCGCGTCCTCACGCTGCCGGAGGAGGCGCGCCGGCGCGGCGTGATCGCCGCCTCGGCCGGCAACCACGCCCAGGGCGTCGCGGTCGCCGCGGCACTGGCCGGCGTCCCGGCCACCGTCGTGATGCCGCGCACCGCGCCGCTGGCGAAGGTCGCCGCCACGCGCGAGTACGGCGCGCGCGTCGTCCTGCACGGCGACATCTTCGACGACGCCCAGGAAGAAGCCCTGCGCCTCGTGCGCGCGGAGGGCCTGACCTATGTCCACCCTTTCGACGACCCCGCGATCATGGCCGGGCAGGGGACGGTGGCGCTGGAGATCCTCGACGATCTGCCGAATGCCGGCACGCTGGTCATCCCGATCGGCGGCGGCGGGCTGATCGCCGGGATGGCGGCGACGGCCAAGCAGCTCCGGCCGGAGATCCGCGTGATCGGCGTGCAGGCGAAGGGGGCCAACTCCACCTTCCTCGCCTACCACGACCGCTATACCGGCCCGCTGCCGGCGGTCAACACCATCGCCGACGGGCTGGCGACGCGCGCGCCGGGCCGGCTGACCTTGCCGCTGATCCGCCGCTACGTGGACGACGTGGTCGAGGTGGACGACACCGCGCTGACCGAGGCGGTCGTGCTCCTGCTGGAGCGGGCCAAGACGATCGTCGAGCCGGCCGGCGCGGCGGCGCTGGCCGCGCTCCTGAGCGGCGCGGCGACGCCGGAGCGCTGGCCGACCTGCGTCCTCCTCAGCGGCGGCAACGTGGACCTCAACCTGATCGACCGGATCGTCCAGCGCGGCCTCAGCGCGGCCGGGCGCCACCTGCGGCTGCGGACCCGCCTGCCCGACCGACCCGGCGCCTTGCAACGGCTGGCGACCGTGCTGGCCGAGGGGTCCGCCAACATCGTCGAGGTCGTCCACCACCGCCTCGGCGCGACGCTGCCGGTCAACGAGGCGGAACTGGAGTTGACGCTGGAGGTGCGCGACCAGGAGCACGGCCGCGCCGTACTGGCCGCGCTGGAGCGTGCCGGCTACGTCAGCGTCGTGCTGTAGCGAGGGTCGGGGGATGAGCGCCGTCCGGCACGACTGGATCGAGCAGTCGCTCGACCATTGCATCAAGTGCAACGTCTGCACGAGCGCCTGCCCCGTCTCGGCCGTGACCGACCTCTTCCCCGGGCCGAAGTACGTGGGGCCGCAGGCGCAACGCTTCCGGCAGGCGCGCCAGCCCTCGCCCGACTCGTCGGTCGACTACTGCTCCGGCTGCCGCGTCTGCAACATGGTCTGCCCGACCGGCGTGCGCATCGCCGAACTGAACGCGCGGGCGCGGGCCAACATCGTGGCCGACCGCGGGCTGCCGCTGCGCAACCGCCTCCTGGGGCGCTCGGAACTGCTGGGCCGGCTCGGCACGCCGGTCGCGCCGCTGGCGAACTGGACGCTGCACAACCCGGCGCTGCGCTGGGCGATCGAGCGGACACTCGGCGTGGACCGCCGCGCGCCGCTGCCCCCCTTCGCCGGCCGCACCTTCCGCGCCTGGTTCCGCAAGCGCCACGCGCCGCCGCGGGCCACCGCGCGCAAGGTCGTCTACTTCCACGGCTGCTCGACCAACTACTACGAGCCGCGCGTCGGCGAGGCGGCCGTCGCGGTGTTGGAGCACAACGGCTACGAGGTGCTGCTGGCGCCGCAGAACTGTTGCGGCCTGCCCCTCCTCTCCAACGGCGAGTTCGCCGCCGCGCGCCGCTACCACGAGGCGAACCTGCGCAAACTCCTCCCCTACGTGCGCCGCGGCTACGCCGTCGTCGGCACCTCGACCAGTTGCACGCTGACGCTCAAGGAGGAGGCGCCCGAACTCCTCGGCCTCGACACCGCCGACGCCCGCCTCCTTGCCGAGAATACCTACGACATCTTCGAGTATCTGCGCGACCTCCACGCGCGCGGCGAGCTGCGCACCGACTGGGGCCGGCTCGACCTGACCCTGCCCTACCACCCGCCGTGCCAGTTGCGCGCCCACCGCATCGGCCAGCCGGCGCGCGACGTCCTCGAACTCGTCCCCGGCCTCCGCCTGGTCGAGAGCGGGGCCGCCTGCTGCGGCATCGCCGGCACCTACGGGCTCAAGCGCGAGAAGTACGGCATCGCCATGGCGGTCGGCGCGCCGCTCTTCGCCTTCGTGCAGGATAGCGCCGCGGACGTCGCCCTCTGCGACAGCGAGACCTGCCGCTGGCAGATCACCCACGGCGCCGGCGTCCCCACCCGCCACCCGATCGAGATCCTGCGCGATGCGTACCGCGCCGGCCGCGGCGCGGGTTGAAGATTGAAGATTACAGGTTGAAGATTGCACGACCGCAGGGGTCGCCTGCCCTCGTGCCATAGCCATGGCAGAGCCACGCCAAATCTGTAATCTGTTATCTTCGGTCTTCAACCGCCGCGAAGCGGCCCGCGCCGAGGAAGCCGATCGGGTGGCGGGTGGCGCCGTCGAGGGCGAGGTCGGCCAGGACCTCGCCGATCGCGCTGGCGAACTTGAAGCCGTGCCCCGAGAAGCCGCAGCCGTAGACGACCTGCGGGTGGGCCGGGTGGCGGTCGAGGACGAAGTGGCGGTCGGGCGTGTTGGTGTACATGCAGGTCAGCGTCCAGAGGACCGGGCCGGCCGCGCCGGGCAGGTAGCGGTCCAGCACCGCGCGGAGGGCGTCGACCTCGGTCGCGTCGACGTCGCGCCGGATGGTGTGGGGCGTGCAGACCTCGCCGGCGTCGTGCCGGCCGAATTTCAGGCCCTGGCCGGGGAGGGCCGGGAAGCCGTAGTACTGCCCCTCGGGGACCTCGAAGATGTAGATCGGGCAGCGCTCGGGCGCGAAGCGTTCCGGCGCGGCCGGCGCGAAGTGGACGTTGACGATGCGCCAGACCTCGAGCGGCAGGTCCAGGCCGGCGAGGACCTCGCCCGCCCAGGGCCCGGCCGCGATGACCAGGCAGTCGGCCGTGTAGGTCGCGTCCGCCGTCTCGACGCGCACGCCCGCGCCGTCGGCCGCCCAGCGCAGGGCGGCCTCGCCGTGGCGCAGGACGGCGCCGTGGCGCGCGGCCAGGTCGAGGTGCGTGCCGACGCACGCCTCGGGGTCGAGGAAGCCGGCGTTGGGCTCGTAGACGGCGACCAGGTCGCCGGCGAGGCGGAAGCCGGGGAAGCGCGCGGCGACCGCGGCCGGCGTCAGTTCCTCGTAGGGGAGGTCGTGCTGGCGGGCGCTCGCCAGCGCGCCGGCGACCGTCTCGCTCTCCGGCCGGCCGATGTTGAGCCCTCCGACGACCGTGAGCAGGTGGCGGCCGGACTCGGCCTCCAGCGCGCGCCAGAGGTCATAGGCGCGTCGCACCAGCGGCACGTACTCGGGCGCCTCGAAGTAGGCTTCGCGGATGATCCGGCTGCGGCCGTGCGACGAGCCGAGCGCGTGGCCGCGCGGCTGGGCGTCGAGCCCGAGCACCCGCCGGCCGCGCCGCGCCAGGTGGTAGACCGCCGCGCTGCCCATCGCGCCCAGGCCGAGCACGATCGCGTCGTAGGTGCTCTCCATCGTCGCTCCCCTCCCCGTCGCGCGAGCGCCGTCCGCCCGCGTCCTCGCGCCCGATTATCCCTGCCCGGCCGCGAAAGGCAAACCGGCATAGGACCCCCCCTCCGCCGCATCGGTACTTTCTCACCGACAATTGTCCCGGAAGTACCTCCGCGCGTTAGGAGTGATTGGCGATTGTGGCGGGCCGCGCCACCCTCTAGTATTGAGCCCAGGCAAGCGAGGGATTCTGAGACTGGTTGGCAGGAACCTCGACGGTCGGAAGTGAGTCCTTATCAGGAAAGGGGCACATCGGTGTTGCAGTTTGCCGAGGCGCTGTACGGGCTGTACGCGGGCGAGGAGCGGGAGGGGCAGGGCCTGGTGGAGTACGCCCTGATCATCGCCCTGATCGCGGTGCTGGTCATCGTGGCCATGCTCTTCCTCAAGGGCCAGATCACCACCCTCTTCTC
>DASSSV010000568.1:0-3557 GCA_035708265.1 Thermomicrobiales bacterium
GGACGGTCTCGCCATCCGTCCGGGGCGGCCTCCGTCCGCCCGCCCGGCGCGGGCACGCATCCTGCGGCCCGGCGCCCAACCCCGCCACACTGGCGACCGCCCCGGACGCCCTGTCCGGGGCGGCGGCGTACCCCCGTTCATCTCCCGGCGGGTCATCGCCGTCCTGTGCGCGCCGGCGCGGCCACTCAGGCGGCGAGGAGGCGGGCGACGGTGTCGAGGAGCGCGGCGATGTCGAAGGGCTTGTGGATGACCGCCGCGTACTCGCAGCCGGCCAGGTGCCGGCCGACGACCCCGGCGGGCGTGGCGGTGACGAAGACGATCGGGGCGCGCCGCGTGCGCGGGTCGGCCTTCAGGCGGCGGCAGACCTCCGCCCCGTCCATGCCCGGCATCCACAGGTCGAGCAGCACGACGTCGGGCGGGTCGGCGCGCGCCGCGTCCACCGCGGCCCCGTCCACGCCCACCGTGACCCGGTAGCCCTCGCCCGTCAGCAGCTCGGCCAGGACGTCCGCGATCGTGCCGTCGTCCTCGACCACCAGGATGTGCCCGCCGCCCGCCACGCGCGCCGCCCTCCCGCTCCCCCGCCCGGTGCCGCCCTCGCCCGCGCCCGCGCACGGCGCGTGCCGCGGCGCGGCTAGGTGGGCGGCGCGGGCAGGCCGAGGACGCGGCGGACCACCGCGCAGAACTCGGCCAGGTCGAAGAGGGGCGGGAGGACGGCGGCGACGCCGTGCGCGGCGTAGTGGGCGAACAGGGTCTCCCCGTGCGCGGTGGAGAGGAGCACCGGCGTCGCGCCCGCCGCGGCCACCACGCGGTCCACGGCCGCCCAGCGGCCATCGGAGCGGTCCGGGCCGGGCTGGTAGAAGGAGTCGGTCAGCACCAGCGCGAACCGCCCGGCCGCCAGCGCGGCGACGGCCGCGGCCGGGTCGGCGACCGCGACGATCGCGGGCGCGACGTCGGCCAGGCACTCGGCCAGGAACTCGGGCAGCAGCTCGCGCATATCGGGATCGTCGTCCGCGACGAGCACGCGCGGCGTCCGCTCGGCAGCCATCCCCCGTCTCTCCCCGTCGGGCGCAGGCTAGGCCCGGTCGAGCGTGGCATCAAGAGTCAATGTCGGGCGCGGGTATCTGAGAAGCGGGCCGCCTGCTGCTCTCAGGAGCGCTCAGCGCGCCTACGGGCCCTCCTCGCCGGCGGCGGCCCGCGGTCTGCTCGCCGGGCGGCGCGCCGCCCGGCCGGTGCCCGAGGCGCTGACCGCGCGCGAGCACGACGTCCTGCGCCTGCTGGCGGCGGGGCTGTCGGGCAAGGCGGCCGCCGCGCGGCTGGGGCAGAGCGCCAAGACGGTCGACCGGCGGCGCGGCGACGTGCTCCGCAAGCTCGACGCCGCGTCGATGGCCGAGGCGGTGGCGACCGCCTACCGCTGGGGCCTGGTCGGCGGCCGCTCCCCGGCCGACGACGACTGAGCGGCCCGCCGTGGCGATCAGGCCGATGTCTCCGCGCCCACGTCGGGCGGGCCCGCGTCGGGCGGCTCGGCGGCGGGCGGGGGCGCGGCGAGCAGCCCCTCGCGGTGGGCCCGCGCGACGGCCGCCGCCGTGTTGACGACCCCGAGTTTGGCCAGCACGCGCGCGCGGTGGTTCTCGACGGTCTTCACGCTCAGGCCGAGCGCCCGGGCGATCTCCTTGCTGCTCGCCCCGCCCGCCAGCAGCGCCAGCACCTCCCGCTCGCGCTCGGTCAGCAGCGCGGCGAAGTGCTCGCGCTCCCGCCCCTGCCGCGCCTGCGTCATGAGCCGGCGGGCCACCGCCGGCGAGAGGTAGACCTCGCCGCGCGCCACCGCCTCGATCGCGCGGACCAGCTCGCCCGCCGCCGCGTCCTTGAGCAGGTAGCCGTCGGCGCCGACGTCGAGCATGCCGCGCACGTGGGCGTCGTCGTCGTGCATCGTGAGGAACAGCACCCGCGCGGCGGGCCGCAGCGCCTTGACCCGGCGCGCCACCTCCAGCCCGTCGAGGTCCGGCAGCCCCAGGTCGGTCACCACCACGTCGACCCCGCCCGCGGCCGCCAGGCGCGCGAAGAGCTCGAGGCCCTCCCGGCCCGTGGCCGCCTCGCCGACCACCGCGAGGTGCGGCGTGCGCGCGAGGAGCAGCTTCAGCCCCTCGCGGATCACCCCGTAGTCCTCGATCAGCAGGACCCCGATGCTCGCGCCCGTCATGCCGCGCCTACCCGTCACGCCGGCCCCGGCCGGCCCCCGCCCCCGGCGCGCGCACGCCCACCCCGCGCGGGCCATCCGGGCCGCGCGGCGGGGTGCGCGCCGTGATCTGGCGGGGGCGGCGCGGGGGCGGGCCCGCCGGGCTCGCGCGGACGCGGCGGGGCCGGAGATCCCCCCACCCGCGAGGATAGGGCGCGCGATGGCGCGCGCCAAGGGGGATCCCCCCTAACGGCGGGGCCGGAATCCCCCAATGAGCGTGGCGTCCGGCCGGTGCGAGCCCGGCCGAGCCGAAGCGCCGCACCCTCACCAACCTCCTCTGGCTACAGCGCGCGCCCCGTGCCGCCCGCGGCGGCCGCCCGCCGGGCGCGCGTCGCCGCGATCAACCGCGAACTCTTCGGCGAGTAGCACCGGCCAGCGTAGGCATGCATCATGCAGCGCCCGCCGGGCCAATCATCTCCCTGGTCGCCGCCCCGGCCGGTTCCACTCCCGGCCGGGGCGGCTTCATGTCCCGTTCATGGTTTGGCGGGCTATCGCCGCCCTTGCACACCGGCGTCGACTTCCCGTTCACCTTCGGCCGCCTGTTGTAAAGATTCTGTTTACCCCCGTTGATCAGTGGTCGACCGGCGAACGTACACCGTCGTGGTAAGCTGTTCGGCACAGGTCGCGGTAGTGAGCGGTAGCGCGCGGTAGCGAGCGGTAGTGCCGACGGCGACGGGCGTCGGGTCTCAGTGCCCGAGGCGGCGCGCCTCCCGGGGATCAGCGAGCGCGGCGTGCGCGACAAGATCGCGCGCGGCCAGCTCCGCGCGGCGAAGGACGGCCGCGCCTGGGTGGTCATCCTGCCGCCGCTCACGAGCGCGAATGGCGGTAGTGACGCGGTAGTGCGCGGTAGTGCCGCGGTAGTCGATGCCGCCGACGAGCTGGCACGCGTCGAGCGCGCGGTCGTGGCCACCGCCACCAGGTACATGGGCGACCTGCGGGTGATGCTCGGCGAACTGCGCGAGGTCTACGAGGGGCGCATCCGGGCGGCCGACTAACTGGCGGCCGAGCTGCGCCGGCGCAGCTCGCCGAGGCCGAGGTCGCGACGCTCAGGGCGCGCCTGGCCGCGCAGGACGGCCCCCGCGCCGCGCCGGCCCCCGCGGCCGTGCCGACGACCGCGCGCCGGCGCGCGGCCTCTGGGCGCGGCTGGTGGCGCGCCGGGGGCAGCGTTGAGGACGGGCGCAGCATACGCCCGTCCCGCTCGCGTCCCGCCCCCGCCCGCGTCCACGCGGCGCTCAGCCGGTGGCCTTCTTGACCACGGCGGCGAACTCCTCCTCCGTATAGGCGCGCAGCGTCTCGCTGCGCACGTTGCCCAGCTGCCCGACCT